>NZ_CP081149.1:0-325014 GCF_019665785.1 Deefgea piscis | reverse complement strand
CGATGGCATTGTTGATCCTCGGCATTGTGATTGCTCGATATGTCGACGCAAAGGCGCGGTGGTGGCTTCGGTGTTGTTGTCCGGTATTAAAATTATTCAGGGCGAAGACGTTCTGCGGCTGTATCAATTTAATACTCAAACTGCCAAGCATTACTTTTGCTCAGTATGCGGGATTTATACCCACCATCAACGCCGCTCAAATCCGCATCTATATGGCTATAACGTCGGATGCCTTGAGGGCGTTAATCCATACCAAATTCCAAACATTAAAATCTATGATGGCGTGAATCATCCCACCGATCAAAACACGGCTGCCACATTGGCCTAGGAAGCTTGTTCAAAAATATTGATGTATATATCGCTACGCCTTTATTTATATGGAATATATTCAGATACCCACCAGAAACAACCAATAGCAAATAGCTATTACGATAAAATCAGCACGCCAAACAATCCTGAAAACCCACAGCAAAATACGTCAAAACAGCCATTTTTTATATAAAAATCAGTGCTATGTGGGTAACTATTTATCGTGACTGATTAAATATTAATCGGCAGCGTGTGTTTCGAGGCGCAAACTCTGATTGATCATGAACTTAGACCTTTTTTGCCAAACCCAATGCGCTGCTTCCATGATAAATCCTCGCCAAAAGGCATTATTGCGTCTTAATGCCGACGATTTTTATGCTAAAAGTAGTCTTCGGCTGCGTTTTACTCGGCCTATAAACGGTTTTGCTCTATTGGCACTCAAATGCAAAGCCTAAATTGATTGCCTCGCCTTACATGGTTTGTATGAAGTGATGTTGGCCGCCCACTTTGGTCGATCTTTATTGCATAATCTAGGTCGCTAAAAGGGCGATTTGTTTCGATTTCGGTGTGTTTTTGGATTAAATATTCTCTTTTGATATGTGGCTTGCTGCTGGCGAAAGAAAAGATGCTGTATTGGGCTGTGGCCGGTGGCGTTTGTGGTGTTTTTTTATGTCATTTGCGTCTTTTTTGCCAAAAACACAAGTATGTTCTTGTTTTTTGTAGGCTACGTACTTTGTTGTGGTTTGCTACAATTTTTAGTAGGTATATGAATAAAATCATTATAAATTAAGGCTTTTATCTATATACCCATTGTTTTACAAGGAATAACAAATGACTACACGTAATGAACAGCTATTTGAATCGGCTAAAAAACATATTCCCGGTGGTGTGAACTCGCCAGTACGCGCTTTTGGCTCGGTGGGTGGTACGCCATGCTTTTTTACTAAGGGCGAGGGCGCTTATGTATGGGATGCCGATGGCAAAAAATACATTGATTACGTTGGCTCGTGGGGACCATTGATTTTGGGTCATGCGCACCCGAAAGTGATCGAGGCGGTGATCGATACCGCTAAAAATGGTATGAGTTTTGGTGCTCCCACCGAGGCCGAAGTGACAATTGCCGATGTATTGTGCGAAATGTTGCCTTCTTTAGAGCAAGTTCGTTTGGTATCGAGCGGTACCGAGGCGACGATGAGCGCTATTCGTTTGGCGCGTGGCTTTACGGGTCGCGATAAATTGATCAAGTTTGAGGGTTGCTACCACGGCCATGCCGATAGCTTGTTGGTGAAAGCGGGCTCTGGTTTGCTTACATTTGGTAATCCATCGTCAGCTGGGGTGCCTGCAGCAGTTGCGGCCGATACGATTGTTTTACCTTACAACGATGTGGCGGCGCTTGAAGCCTTATTTGCCGAGCAAGGCAGTGAAATTGCCGCAATTATTGTTGAGCCTATCGCTGGCAATATGAATATGGTGCAGCCGAGCGCGCAATTTGTCGCGGCAATGCGTAATTTAACCACGCAGCATGGCGCAGTATTGATTTACGACGAAGTCATGACCGGCTTTCGTGTTGGCTTGCAGTGTACGCAAGGTTTTCACGGTATTACGCCAGATCTAACTTGCTTAGGTAAGGTCGTGGGTGGGGGCATGCCTTTGGCCGCTTTCGGTGGTCGTGCCGATATCATGGGCTATTTAGCGCCTTTAGGCCCGGTGTATCAAGCTGGTACTTTGTCGGGAAATCCAGTTGCCGTTGCTGCAGGATTGGCGACGTTAGCCGAAATTAGACAAGATGATTTCTTTGCGAAGTTAAGCGCACAAACGGCGAAGTTAGTCGCAGGATTAAATGAATTAGGCAAAGATCACGGACTTTGCGCGCAGTCAGTAGGGGGGATGTTTGGTGTGTATTTCGCCGAAGTTGTGCCAACGTCATTTGCTGATGTGATGGCATCGGATCGCACCCGATTTAATGCTTTTTTCCATGCGATGCTCGATCAAGGCGTTTATTTAGCCCCATCGGCATTTGAAGCTGGTTTTGTTTCGGCTGCGCATAGCGATGCTGATATCGAAGCCACTTTGGCGGCGGCAAAAATCGCTTTAAGTCGCTGCTAAGAGGCCAATATGACTGCGATTACGCCTTTAAATGTTGAAATGGCCGGCTTGCAGCTGATCGGTAGCGCGCATTTGCCCGATCAGGCTGAGCAAGCGGTATTGATGCTGCATGGCTTTACTGGCAATCGAGTGGAATACACCTATTTTTTTGTTACTTTGGCGCGCGTATTGGCCGAACGTGGCATTGCGGTGTTTCGCTTTGATTTTTTGGGCTGCGGCGAGAGTGATGGTGAATTTGCTGAGGTTTCGGTGGCTAATCAAGCGGCTCAAACCCAGCATTTATTGGCGTATTTAGCTAAAAACTATCCACAATACCAACGGCATTTGCTCGGATTTAGCATGGGCGGTTTGGTGGCACTGCAAACCGCTTTGGCCGATTCGGCATTGATTCGCTCATTATGCTTATTGGCGCCAGCAGCCAATTTGGCGCAAATTGTTGAATCGGTGGCGGCGAGTAATCCACAGCTGGGGGCTGCCGGTGGCGTGGATTTTTTAGGGCTAGAGATTAGCGCGCAATTTCGCCAAGAATTGGCGCAACTCGCGCCGTTTTCGGGCTTAGCCAGTCTTGAAGTCCCCGCTTTGGTGGTGCATGGCCAAGCTGATGCTGCTGTACCGGTGGAGATTGGCGAACAAGTGGCGGCGTGTTTGCCCTGCTGCCAGTTTGAAGCTTGGGCTGATGCCGATCATACCTTTGCCCGGCAAGCCGATCGCCTGCGTTTAGGTCAGCGCATCGCCGATTTTGTTTTGGCTTAAATCGCGATTCACCGCGTGCGCAAACTTGTGCACCCTATTTAGCGGGATTTTTTGTTGGGTATTGATCGGAAAGCTTTGTAAATAAAGCACTGCAATTAAATACCCAACAAATCGTAGGGTGCGAAAATCTGCAAGATTTGCGCACGTGGTGGCGTGAATTTACGCCAAAGACTTAGTAATAAACTGCCCAATCAATTGGATCTCAGGCAAGCAAACCGAATGCTGAATTGGGTAGGTCTGCCATTGGACTTTCACCCCTAAATCAGCGACAAATTGTTTGGCTTTTTCACCGAGGCTAATGCCAACCACGGGGTCGTGGCTGCCGTGGGCGGCCAATACTGGCGTATTTTGGTTGGCGGCAATCGTCGCTGGCGTCAGTAAAGATTCTGCTGGCAGATAGGTCGACAAAGCCACAATGCCTGCTAAGGCTGCTGGGTGAGTTAAACCCGCGGTATAGGCAATGGCACCGCCTTGGGAAAAGCCCGCCAGCACGATACGGTCGGTGGGTATCCCTTTGGCGTTTTCTGCGGCAATCAGGGCGCGAATCGCCGCTACGGATTGCTCAACGCCAGCGATATCGGCTTGGCGGCTAATTTGATCAAAATGCACAATATCGTACCAAGCGCGCATCACATAGCCGTTATTACAAGTAATCGGCATCATCGGCGCATGCGGGAAAATAAAGCGTACGGCTAAATCGCTTGGTAGACCTAGCTCCGGCACAATGCTCACAAAATCATTCCCATCAGCGCCAAGGCCGTGTAGCCAAATTACGCTGGCAGTTGGATTGGGGGCGGTTTCAACGGTGACACAAGCGAGGGTGCTCATTACGACTCCAAAAGAAAATCAAACAATCTCGCTATGCTAACAAAGATTGCGCTTCTAGATAAAAAATCAGCCCGACAAAGCGGGCTGATTGGGTTAATCCGGTGAGAGCGAGCTTATTTCAAAGCGGCGCGTACACCAGCAGCGTAATCTGGGTGAATCAAAGCAAAGTGCCCCAATTGGCGCTCAATAATAAATTCCGGCACACCCTTCATCGCAGCGGCCAAATTGCTATACAAGCGTGATTTTTGGCCTTCATCAAACATCGCCCACAGCGCGCGCGGTTGCGAATAATCATCGTTGCCTTCGCGGTGATTAAAGCGATCGGCATCGCCGCTGATTTTAAGCGGTGGCTCAGCCACAGCAGGATTGGCGACCGGGCCGCCAAACGAATTTGGCTCGTAATACGCATCTGGATTTTTATCCATTGGCATAAAGTTCATTGCACCGTCGCGATGGTAGGTATGCACTGGGCATTTTGGCGCATTGACTGGCAATGATTCGTAATGCGTACCAAGGCGATAGCGGTGTGCATCGGCATAGCTAAATAAGCGCGCTTGCAACACTTTGTCTGGAGAAAAACCAATCCCCGGAACAATATTGGATGGGCTAAATGACGCTTGTTCTAGCTCGGCAAAATAATTCACCAGATTGCGGTTTAATTCCATCACGCCGACTTCGATCAAAGGGTAATCGCCGTGTGGCCATACTTTGGTCAAATCAAACGGGTTGTAGCTGGTTTTATCCGCGTCGGCTTCTGGCATGATTTGCACCGACACCGTCCAGCGTGGGAAATCGCCTTTATCAATCGCGCTCAATAAATCTTCTTGCGTGCTTTCGCGAGTTTGCCCGACGACTGCAGCGGCTTCGGCATTGGTCCAATGACGATGGCCTTGCTGCGTTTTAAAGTGAAATTTCACCCAAAAACGCTCGTTTTTGGCGTTAATAAAGCTAAATGTGTGCGAGCCATAGCCATTCATATGGCGAACATCGGTTGGCAAGCCGCGATCAGAGAACAAAATCGTTACTTGATGCAAAGACTCTGGCGACAACGACCAGTAATCCCACATTGCGGTATTGGAACGTAAATGCGTGCGGGGATGGCGTTTTTGCGTGTGGATAAAGTCAGGGAATTTCAACGGATCGCGGATAAAAAACACCGGCGTATTATTGCCGACCAAATCCCAATTGCCTTCTTCGGTATAAAACTTCACCGCAAAACCGCGCACATCGCGTTCGGCGTCCGCCGCGCCCAATTCACCGGCCACAGTAGAAAAACGCGCCAGCAATTCAGTTTTTTTGCCGATGGCACCAAAAATATTCGCCTTGGTGTATTGGCTAATATCGTGCGTCACCGTAAACGTACCATGCGCGCCCCAGCCTTTAGCGTGGACTACGCGCTCAGGAATTCGCTCACGATTTTGATGCGCTAGTTTTTCCAGCAACTGCCAGTCTTGCAGCAAAACAGGGCCACGTGGACCTGCGGTCAGGCTATTTTGATTGTCGGCAATTTGCGCACCGGCAGTGGTGGTTTGAAATGGACATTGGCTCATGGTCTTTCTCCTAATGGCTGGCGGCAAAATTAGCGCTAATTTCTTCTAACGCTATGAAGGATTCGAAAAGCAAATTGAGCATCGCTGGCGCTCTGGTTTAACTAAGGTGTTTGCAGTATATGTAGCGTTTTTAAATAGTGAAATTTAATTATAAAGATCACGTCGATTGATTTTGACTAACAATGCCGCAATGTCGATTGATACTATGGGTATTGATAATCAATCTTATTAAATAAAGGGCTGCGGGATTATGCGGGGAGGGGGTATAGAAGGGGTTTGCGCTATATCAAGCTATAAATTGCCGATGAACGTAAAAATTCACATCGTAATAGGCATAAAAAACGCCGTCATGGTGACGGCGTTGTGTAATTTTCTACTGAATGATTCAGGAATTATTCAGCGTCTTTAAATTCGGCCAACATGGTTTGCAATTCACCGCTGGCGTAGAGTTCTTTCATAATATCTGAGCCACCAACAAATTCGCCCTTGATATACAACTGCGGAATCGTTGGCCAGTTGGCGTATTCTTTAATGCCTTGGCGAATATCAGCATCGGCCAAGACATTGACTGCAGCAAAACTCACGCCACAGTTTTTAAGGATTTGAACTGCGCCGGATGAAAAACCGCACTGTGGAAACGATGGCGTGCCTTTCATGTACAACACCACAGAATTGTCGGTCACTTGCTGGCGAATAGTGTCTTGAATACTCATGATGCCCTCAAAAGCTTGATTGATTTAGTCGGGTATTGTAAGCGCATGCCGAGTTAGCGGCAAGCCCACCGAGCATGGATTTTCTAGCCGTAGCGGCCGCCGCTAACGCGGTCATTGTCGCCCAAATCACGCCACGTTTGCACTTCGCTAAAGCCTGCTTGCTGCAATAATTCGCGGCACGCCGCGCCTTGATCCCAGCCGTGTTCTAGCAACAGCCAAGCGCCCGGTTTGAGCTGGGCTCGCGCCGCGCTAATGATGTGCGCCAAGTGCTGCAAACCATCTCTGCCATCGGTGAGCGCACCGCTGGGCTCAAAGCGTAAATCGCCTTGGCTTAAATGCTCGTCGGCCGCATCAATATACGGCGGGTTGCTAACGATTAAATCAAAGCGCTCGCCAGCCACCGCTGCCAGCCAATCCGATTGCAAAAAGCGCACTTCAGCGCCCAGCGCTGCCGCATTGCTTTGCGCCACTGCTAAAGCCGCGGGCGAAATATCCAGCGCCGCCACAGTGAGGTCTGGCCGCTCTAGCTTGAGGGTAATCGGAATACAGCCCGAACCTGTGCCCAAATCAATGATGTGCCCGGCTTGCGGCGCGCGCGCGATCGCCAATTCAACCAGTAATTCGGTATCTGGGCGCGGAATCAGTACTGCAGGGGAAACTTGAAATTCGCGGCCATAAAACTCACGCGAACCAAGGATATACGCCACCGGTTCGCCAGCTCGCCGGCGCGCTGCCACAGCGGCAAACGCCGTTTGCTGATCTTCGCTGGCCGCTTCGTTATCGTGGCCAATCAGCCACGCGCGGTTTTTTTGCACGATATGCAGTAGCAACACCTGAGCATCAAAACGTTCAAGGCCACTGCTTACAATTAATTCACGATACGTTGGCATATTGCTGGCTCTGGTTTACATCAAAAAGATCGTCGCCAATCCCAAAAAGATAAAAAATCCTAGGCTATCGGTGAGTGCAGTAATTAGCACCGACGAGCCATAAGCGGGGTCGCGGCCAAATTTTTGCATGATCAGCGGCACAAACAAACCGACCAAGGCGGCGACAATCATATTGAGCATCATCGCGCCCATCATCACCAAGCCCAGACCAATCTGGCCGTATAAAGCCCACGCCATCACGCCTAACACACTGCCCCACATCAGGCCATTAATCAGCGCAATGCCCAATTCTTTGAGCAGCAACATCCGCGTATTGGACGGCTGAATTTGCCCTAACGCCAAACCGCGAATAATCAGCGTGGTGGTTTGCGTGCCGGTATTGCCGCCAATCCCCGACACAATCGGCATTAAGGCAGCCAGCGCTACCAAATGCGAAATCGTCGCTTCAAATGAGCCAATCACGCGGCTGGCGATAAAAGCGGTACAAATATTGAGCGCCAACCACGGCCAGCGATTTTTAACCGCCTTGCCGACGCTAGAAAACAAATCTTCGTCTTTCAAACCGGCCAAAGACAGCACTTCGGCGTCGGATTCTTCACGAATCACGTCAACCATTTGATCCACCGTAATGCGGCCAATCACTTTGTGATTGCTATCGACCACGGGGGCTGACACCAAGTCATAACGCTCAAACGCTTGCGCGGCTTCGCCAGCGTCGTCAAATGGCTGAAACACCACTACATCATCGGCCATGATTTCTTGCACGTATTTGTCTGGGTCACTCACCAGCAAACGATTAAGCGGCAATACCCCCTTAAGGATCTCATTGTCGTCGACGACAAACAGCTTATCGGTATGCGTAGGTAGCTCGTCAAAACGGCGCAAATAGCGCAACACCACCTCGAGCTTAATATCAGCGCGAATCGTCACCATCTCAAAATCCATCAGCGAGCCGATTTGATCTTCGGTGTACGACATCGCCGATTGCACTTCGGCGCGATCTTCTGCGTCGAGTGTATCGAGCACTTCGCTTTGCACTGCGCTCGGTAAATCGGGCACCAAGTCGGCCAGCTCGTCGGTATCGAGTTGCCCGGCGGCGGCGACCATTTCGTGCGGCGCCATATCGGCCAGCAACGATTCACGCACCGCGTCGGAGACTTCGAGCAAAATCTCGCCGTCGTCTTCAGCGTCGACCAAGCCCCACACCATTAAACGATCAGCGTGTGGCAGCGCCTCTAAAATATGCGCAATATCGGCCGGATGCAGCGCGGCCAATTTCATTTGTAATTCGGTGAGGTTTTGTCGGTGGACGAGTTTTTCGACTAAATCATGCTTGGGGCCTTCTTGCTTATGTACCATCCCTTCCACGAGTTTGTGCCGCTCTAAAAGTCGAGTGACTTGTTGCAAACTGTCTTGCAAGCTTTCTTGTGGTTTCCGGGTGAGTACAGTCATAGGCAGGCCCTAGTCGGCGGCGGCAAGCATGCCGCGCAAATTGAAGATAGGCTCGCAGTTTAGCACGCGACTGTGACGAAACACGCTTTGGCGGCTTTTACGCCGATGTTGTAGGCTAATCCAGCCCGATGTCACGCGCTTTGCGCCTAGAAAATACCAGCGTGTGGCTGGCCAAGCCAAGGCCAGACGCGTTACCGCTACCCGCGCAAAAGTGAAATTCGCTTACCGCAGCATGACTTCTGGCGTGTTAGCATCAAAATATTCAGCAGATTTAGATGACGTGTTGTTGATTTGAAGTGCCTGCGGCACAGTATCAACACCAAACTAAACATTGCCAATCTTTAAGCTGGGAGCGATGTATGCATTGGAATCAAATACTGGCCGTGGTGTTTGTCGCGATACAGTTATTGTTTATTGCGCGGGCGATTTTGCGGCCGCAGCGCGAGCCAGCGTCGCGGGTGGCGTGGATTGTGGTGATTATGTTGCTGCCGGGTTTGGGGGTGTTAGCGTATATCTTGCTCGGCGAAACCAGTATTGGTCGCCATCGCATCGCGCGCTTGCATCAAGTCAATCAAGTATTGCAGCAGGCGCAAGCCACACAATGGCCCCAGCAAATTCCCGAGCGATTTAGTCAACTCTTTCGTTTTGGCCAATCGGTGAATGGCTTTGTGCCGGTGGCTGGCAATAGTGCGCGCTTGCTGGCGGACTCTGATGCCGCGATTGATGCCATCGTCGCCGATATCGACGCCGCCACCGAGCATGTGCATCTGATTTTTTATATCTGGCTCACCGATCACAGCGGGCTTAAAGTCGTTGCCGCCTTGCAACGCGCCGCCGCGCGCAAGGTGGCCTGCCGCGCCATGGCCGATGGTTTAGGGTCGCGCTTAATGATTGCTTCGCCGCATTGGCAAGCGATGCAAGACGCTGGGGTGCAAGTGGCCGTGGCGCTGCCGATTGGCAATCCGCTATTGCGGCCATTGCGCGGCCGAATTGATTTGCGCAATCACCGCAAAATCGTCGTGATCGACCGCCATATCACCTATTGCGGCAGCCAAAACTGCGCCGATGCTGCGTTTTTGGTCAAAGCCAAATTCGCCCCGTGGGTCGACATTATGCTGCGCTTGACTGGCCCGATTGCGCAGCAAAATCAGCTGTTATTTATGAGCGACTGGATGGCGCAAACCCACGAAGACCTAAGCCGCTACGCCCAATACACCCCACAGGCTAATGAAGACGGCTTTGTGGCCCAAGTGATTGGCACTGGGCCAACGCTGCAGTATTCGGCGATGCCCGAGGTGTTTGTCACGCTAATGTTTGCCGCCCAGCGCGAATTATTTATCACCACGCCGTATTTTGTGCCGGATGAAGCAATGCAAGCGGCGCTGTGCGCCACCGCGCGGCGCGGCGTGAAAACCACGATTATTTTCCCTGCTCGCAATGATTCATGGATTGTCGCCGCCGCCAGCCATAGCTATTACGGTGAATTACTCGCCGCAGGCGTTGAAATCTATGAATACGTCGGCGGCGTTTTGCACGCCAAAACGCTAACGCTGGATGGTGAAGTCAGCCTGATTGGCTCGGCTAATATGGATAGACGCAGTTTTGAGCTTAATTTTGAAAACAACATCCTGCTGTACGACGCCGCCATTAGCCAAGACATCCGCCAACGCCAAGCGCATTACCTCGCGCAAAGCCAGCCCGTCACCGCCGCAATGGTCGAGCAATGGCCGATGCGCCGCCGCTTTTGGAACAACACCATCGCCATGCTCGGGCCGGTATTGTGAGCCGGTTCAACACCGCATGCCATATCAAACAACCCCTCGATTTATTCCGGCGGTTTTTTTTATGCGGCTGCGCCGCGTGATTTTTGGCGCACGCTGCTGCGATGTGGCGCCGCTGCGCATAAAAAAACCGCCAGTGATCACTGGCGGCTTGGGTGGCAATCGGGGCCGACTTAGCTGGCGTAGCCGATTTCTTCTAAATCTTGGTGCAGCGTATTGAATTTGTAATTGATATAAAACACCGTAAACAAAAACGTCCAACCGCCATGAAACCAATCGGGGCTGCTCGCTTCGCTGGCAAAAATCAGATTAAAACGGCTGCGCATTTGAAACGCCCACACAATCGCTAATACCGACGTAGCAATACTGAATAAACTGCTGGCGATATTAAACGCATGCTCAGGTGGCACAAAAAACGACGCCACGGTAACAAACGCGCTCAACATATAGCAGCCAAATAGCCCTTGAATCAGCAGCGGAGAAATCGGCGGCATATTTGGAATTTGCAGCAATTTTTGGCTTTGCTGCTGGATATAAAACGCCGTGTAAATCCCTAAACTGAGCGCGCTCAGCAAATACAAACGCCAAGTGCTTTGGCTTTTCATCAATTGGATGATTTCTTTACGGTTCACAATAAGTCCTGCTGGGGAATGAATCGGGCTAAAGCAGCGCCACCCGCCAACGACGACCCGCCCATGGCTGTAGCACTGCAGTCAAAGAGGCTAACACAATCAAGCCGCCACCGATAAGCAGTTGTGCATTGAAAGCCTCACCCAGATACATCACGGCAAATAAAGCGCCAAATAAGGGTTCGCTCCCGAGCAGCACCGCAGCGCGTGAGGGCGAGCTACGGGCAATGGCATAATTTTGGGCAAAAAAAGCAAACAAAGTACACAGCAATACCAAAAACAAAGTACTGCCCCAAAACGTCATCGACTGCGGCAAGGCCGGTAATGCGTCGCTCAACACGGCCAAAATTAGACAGCCCAACGCCAAAACGCCAGATTGCACCGCCGTGAGCGCCAGCATATCCGGTGGCGATTGCGTACAGCGGCGCTTGGTTTCAACCATCATCAGCGCCCGCAATAGCGCCGCCACCAAAATCAAACCATCGCCTAAATTAAACGCCATATTTAGCTTGCTACCAATTAATCCCGCGCCCAATAGCGCCACACCGGCGGCGATCCACACCCCAAGATCAGGCGGTTTTTTTAGGATTTGCCACTCAAACCACGGGGTAAACACCACGCACAGCGAAATCAAAAACGCGGCATTGGTCGCCGAGGTTTTGCTTAAGCCAAAGGTTTCGCACAGAAAAATCGCCAATAAAATCCCACCCAAAGGCAGCCCAGCTCGAATGGCGTTTTGCACCGCCGGCTGACGAAAATGACGCAAACTCGGCAGCAACAGCACAAAGGTAATCCCAAAGCGTAACGCCAAAAACCCCAACACCGGGTAATACAGCAGCGCCATTTTGGCGACGCCATAACTACAGCCCCACACCAGCGCCACCGCCAATAACATCAGTTCAGGTAACGGTAAACGGTAGCGCATGGGGTTCTCCTTATCGCCAAAGCTTTGGCTGTTCACTTTACTGGGTTTTTCAATCGGGCTCGATTGGGTTTAGGCATTATCAATTTATACTCAGCAATTGATAATCCATTCCAATTGCATAGGACTTGTGCGCGATGAGCACAAATGATCGATTGCTGGCGCTATTGCCGGATTTGGCGGTGCTAGTCAAAGTTGTCGAAAGTGGCAGCTTTTCGGCGGCGGCGCGTGCGCTCAATAGCCCACCGTCGAGCATTAGCCGGCAAATCTCGCGGCTTGAGGCCGCGCTTAAAGTGCAATTGTTTGTTCGAACCACGCGAACGCTGCGCCTGACTGAATCTGGGCAAGCCATCGTGCAACACGCCACCGATATGCTCGCCGCCGCGCGCGCCGCCGTTGCTGTGAGTGAGGTGCGCGCCACGCCGCAAGGCTGGGTGCGGCTATCTGCACCCAAGGCCTTTGCCAAACAAGTGATCCAGCCCTTGCTGGGCGATTTTTTGCGCCACTATCCCGAGGTCAATGTGCAGCTGATTGTCACCGACCGGCTGACCGATTTGCTGCAAGAAGACATCGACTTAGCCGTGCGCATTACCGACCAGCCACCCGAAGGCTTCATCGCCAAAGCGCTAATGCCGATTGAGCAAGTTTTGGTTGCATCCAGTGGGTATCTACAGCAACGCGGCACGCCACAAGCGCCAGCCGAGCTTACCCAGCATGATTGTATTTATCTGGGTGAACACGCCAATGACAATCGCTGGGTACTACGCCAAGGCGAAATCAGCCACAGCGTTGCAGTCAGCGGGCGCTTTATCGCCAACCACACCGAAATCCGCCTCGCCGCCGCACTCGACGATTGGGGCATCGCCAGCCTACCGCACTTCACCGCCCAAGCCGCCCTACAGGACGGCCGCCTCACGCGCGTACTCCCCAACTGGCAACTGCAAACCGCCTACCAAGGCACGGCATATTTGCTCTATCCACCGAATCGGTATTTGGCACCGAAGGTTAGGGGGCTGGTGGATTGGTTGGTGTTGCACTTTGAAAGCAAAATGAAAAAATAACCCAATATATCTTACATTTTCTGTTTTGATAAATTAAGATGCTTGAAAACGTGTGGGTGCTATTTAATTTTTACAACGAATCAGATTTCAATTAAATTATAAAATGGGGATGAGATGCATATAATTTTAAAAAATCATATTAGCGAGCTTGCTGAAGATTTCCAATATGATGGAATTAAAGATTCAAAATTATTTGAATTGTTTAGCAATTATTGTGTAATATCAAAGCATTTTTTTGGTAGGTTTGATCCTAAATCTGTTACCACTGATGAAGATGATGCATCTATTGATGGATTAGCTATTATTGTTGATGGTGATTTAATAACAACTGAAGATGATGCTATTGAAGTATTTAAAACACATAAGACTAATTTAGCTGTAGATCTGGTTTTCGTGCAATCAAAGAGTGGGGAAAGTTTTACTAAGGAAGATATTAATAATTTTAAAGTTGGACTGGAGGATTTTCTAAGTTTAGATCCAGTATTACCAAATGGAAAATTGAATACTGAATTATTAGCAGTTTTTAATATAGTTTTAAAAAATCTAAAAAAAGTAAGAAATAGAAGGCCAAATGCATATATATACTACTGCACATCTGGTACATATAAGGCTGAACGTGAAATAAAAGCATCGTTTGAAATAATTAATAGATGCGTAAAAGAATCAGAATTTTTTCATGCTGTTTCTGTTACCGCTGTTGGTCGTAGTGAAATGTTGAAATATTATGTTAATTTAACTGAAAAAAATGAAGCTAAATTAAAGTTAATAGATTTTTTTGGAATGCCAGCAATGCCTGGGATTCCACAGTCTTACGTAGCCTTAGTAAATGCTAAGGAGTTCGTTAACTCATTACTTATCGACGAAGATAATAATCTGAAACATTATGTATTTGAAGAAAATGTAAGATCGTTTTTAGGTGCAGAAAATGAAGTAAATCAAGATATACAGAAAACATTACAAGATGTAAATAAAAAATCACTTTTTTCTGTTTTAAATAATGGAATTACTATAGTTGCTCCTGAGTTGACATTGACACCAAATACAAAAGAATTGAATATTACAAACTATCAAATAATTAATGGCTGTCAGACTAGTACTACTTTATTTGAGAATAAATCATTTCTGGATGAATCTTCTAATGTAGTAGTTAAATTTATTGAGTCTCCAGATAATGAATCATCTAGCGATATTATTGCAGCTACAAATAGTCAATCTAATATACCGCAAGAATCTTTTTTTGGATTGAAAAATAAAGCAAAGTTAGTTCAGAAATATTTTCAAGTACAGAATCAAAGCTGCCCAGCTGAAAATAATATATATTTTGAGCGCAGACAAGGTGAGTTTAAAGGTGTTGGTTACCAATCATCTAGAATATTTGATGTACGTGAAATAGCTCGTTGTTATGCCGCAATGTTTTTGAATACGCCGCATAACTCTGCAAGATATGTAAAAACTATTTTTTCAGCAAATGGAGATAATCTATTTAAAGAAGAAGATCATGAAGCATATTATTATGCTTCCGCTCTTGCTTTATATAAATATCAAGCATTGATTAATGGTCGTAAAATTGATGCTCAAAACTATGTAAAATTGCGGTGGCATATAATCCAAGGTTTTAAATTGTTATGCCATAACAGTATGGACGTGCCGCTTGCAGGTTCTAAGAAAGCAGAGAAATATGCAAGTAAGATAATTGATGTTCTTAATTCAGAGAAACGATCATACGTTAATATTTTTGAAAAATGTCAACATATAATTGATTCACTCGGTTTTCCAACAGATGATGAAATAAAGCGTGGTAAATTTACTCAAGAATTAATGATCGCAGTTGAAAATGAAATAAATAGAAAAAAGACTCGTGATTTAGAATCAAGTGTGGTCTGAAAAAATGTAATTGGGTACGCGGTATATAACTCGTAAGCCGCAATTGTAGGGTGCTGATGAGCGAAACGAATCGCGCCGTTGCGATGTTTTTTACGGCGCATTCGGCGCAATTCGCTGCGCTCATTGACGTCCTACGGTGATGATGTATTTGAATGTAGCCATTGATTATCAATGCTTTGCTGGCAATACATCATTGTTATTTCTTGATCGTTGGTCTGGGGCTTGAGATCCCGTTAAAACACGCACCGAGCACGAAGAGAGACAAACGGTTTTTTGTTTGGCTCTCGCCACGCGAGGGAACCGCGGAGCGGGGCGTGTCTCGGGTCGCCTTTCTTTGGCCTACTTTTCTTTGGCGAAGCAAAGAAAAGTAGGTGCCGCGCGGCATGAGCGCCATGCTGGAAACCGGCGATGTCGCTCAATATTCACCCGCGATTGTTGGGCTGCGCAGGTTTAGCGTTTTATGGCGGGTTACGCCTGCGGCTAACCCGCCCTACGGGCTGTGAACTTTGAAAATATGGCTAAAAAGACACGCCGTTCAATTTCCAACATTCAGGATATAGAGACTTGCTACGAAGAACATGGGAATGAGTCGCAATTTGATTACGCAGCATGATAAAAAATAGCCACATTAAGTGGTAATGCCGTTCACTTAAGCCAAGTGAGCGGCATTTTTTTCCTCGATTTCATTGCTGGTGTCGCTTTTGACGCAAAGGCGCAGAGAAAATCAGTTGAAAACCCCTGAATTTCCTCCGCGCCTCTGTGTCTCTGCGTCAGATTTTCAGGGTTTTTCGTTAAGTGAACTGTATTTCACATTAAGTGGCTATTTGGTTAAAGCTATTTAAGCTTTTTTACGACGACGTGCAGCAAGCAAGCCCAGCAAGCCCATGCCCATCAAAGCGTATGTTTCTGGCTCGGGAACCGGTGCAACAGGTGCTTTTTCTGAACCGAAACCATAGCCCAGAGTATTGAAACCACTTGAATTAAATTTGCCATTTAATGGATTAACATCAACGCCATTTGCTGCAAAGCTTTTACCTAATTCGAAACCTTGGAAGCTGCCAGTTACAGTGGCTAGGTTGCCCGTTTGTTGGATATTGAAGCTAAAACCGCTCGATGAGCCATTTTGTCCATAGTAGCCAAATGCCGTTTTACCGTTCAATGCGGCACCAGCGATGAATGTACCCACGAAAGTGTTGCGAGTGCCATCTGCAAATGATGCTTTCGATAAATCAGCAATACGTCCTAGCTGATTCAGAGTCAATGCAATGCCATTGATTGAAAGCGAGCTAAAGCCATCTACGCCAATTTCAACTTTATTGTTAGCTAGATCATCACCAAAACCGATAAATGCAGCATTTGCACCTGCCGATACTAATACCAGTGCGGATGCTGTTACTTTAAGTAGCAATGTTTTCATTGAATCAAATATCCCATTAATTTTTTAATTGGTTGTAAGGCGTCGCGAATTTTCCCTAAAAATTATGACAAATCAATATTGCAAAGGTGTGTTAGATACCCAAAAAATGTTAAATTTTGTAACTTCATAAAGTTTGTTTACGCATTAAATACAAGTTAATTGGTATTGAAATCAATGAAGTAAAATACAAATCTATGCAAGTAATTCAATTTCTAAAGGAGTGAGAAGGGCGTAATCGCCGCAGGCATTACGTTACTTGCATAGCGCTTCATTCGGCGTATTGCCGCTGCGCGTCGAATACGCCATGTCTTATAGGTATTTGCTGGTAGTCTTTGATTATCAATGCTTTGCTGGCAATACATCGATGTTATTGCTTGATCGTTGGGCTGGGGCTTGAGATCCCGTGTAAGCGCAACGAGTGAGGAGTGAGACAAACGGTTTTATCGTTTGGCTCGCGACAATCGAGGCGACGCCAAAGCTTAGCGTTGCCGCGCGGCATGAGCGCCATGCTGGAAACCGCGATGCCGCTCAATATTCACCGCGCTTGTTGGGCTGCGCGAGCTTAGCCCAACTTACCCAAGTTACTCATTAGCTGCTGCGATATGGTGCAATGCGCTAACGCTTATTGGCACCCTACAGCTGCCGTGATGTTGGCGGCTTATGGCGGCTTATGGCGGCTTACGCCTGCGGCTAAGCCGCCCTATGGTGTGATGTATTTGCATGCAGGCTTTAATCGATGCTGCTTCGCTGGCGATACATCAAAATTATTAATTAAAGCTTATCCCGCGTGGCGGCTGAGTGATCTAATCGCCTGCGGCCTCTCACAGCACCAGCAGTGATTCAAATCCGCCAAAAATCATCCGTTTGCCATCGCAAGGCATGGGGTTGGTTTTGATGTCGAATAGTGGTTCTTGCATAAGCTTTTCCCATGCGGCATCGCGCGCGGCTTTGGATGGCCATGTGATCCACGAAAACACCACGGTTTCGTCGGCTTGTAATTGCACGGCCAGTGGAAATGAGGTGAGTTTGCCTTCGGGTACGTCCACGCCCCAGCTTTCTACGACGCTAAGCGCGCCGTGGGCTTTAAAGAGTGGCGCTGCGGCGAGGGCGTATTCTTGATAGGCGGTGCGGTTGGCGGTGGGAACGGCGAGTACAAATCCATCGATATACATATTGGGCTCCTAGACGTAAATGATCGCTTTCAGCTTGAGTCCATGCTGCTTTGTGCGCGGCACGGACTGCTAGTGGTATAGCTGAAATTGTCGATTTACATCGGCCTTGCCCGCGGTTGTTGGGCTGCGCAGGCTGAGCCCAACTTACCTAAGTTACTCATTTGCTGCTGCGATATGGTGCGCTAACGCTTATTGGCACCCTACGGCGGTCGTGATGTTGGCGTCTTATGGCGGGTTACGCCGGTGGCGAGCACCGCACCGGCGCCAGCCATCCCAAGTTAAATCCGGAAGCGATTGACTGCCGATTGCAATTGCTCGGCCAAACTCGATAGCTGATTGGCGGTGCAGGCTAGATGCAGTACGGTATCGCCATTTTCTTCGGCCATTTGCGATACTTTTTCCATCCGCGCGGCGAGGTCTTGTCCGGCGAGCTTTTGCTCTTTGAGCGAGTCGCTGATATTGCTGATCGAGCTCACTACGGCATTGGTATTTTGTTCAATTTCATTCATCGCCAGCGCGGCCGATGCCGAGCTGTGTGTGGCGTCTTGAACGCTGCCTACGCTGTCGGCCATATATTGGTTCACAGACGAGCTGCCCTGCTGAATTCGGCCAATCATGGTGCTAATTTCATGCGCTGATCGGGTGGTGCGTTCGGCCAGTTTGCGGACTTCATCGGCGACTACAGCAAAGCCGCGGCCGCTTTCGCCAGCGCGGGCCGCTTCAATGGCGGCATTGAGGGCTAGCAAATTGGTTTGATCGGCGACATCGCGAATCATCGAGGCCATTTTGCCAATTTCGCTGACGTCGCGTTCTAAATCGGACATTTGCGTCGCCGATTGGCTGACGTGTTCCCCCACCGCAGTCATTTGTTCGGATGAAGTAACGACAAAAGTGCCGCCCATTTTGGCCGTTTGCCCTGCTGTGCGCGCTTGGTGGGCGGCGTCTTCGGCGTTATCGGCGACATGGTGAATGCTGACGGTGAGTTCTTCTAGCGTGGCGGCTGCGCCGCTGGTGGCTGCGGATTGGTTTTGCGCGCTATGGGCGACTTCTTTGGCTGATTCTGCCAATCCTTGTGCCGCACGGCCGACTTCGATGGCGTTTTGCTGAATGAGTTTGGTCATGTCGTGCAGGCTGGCGCGCATTTGTTGCAAGGCGAGCAAGAGTCGGCTGGGTTCATCGCTGCCAGTCACGGCGATGTCGTTATTGGCGCGTAGATCGCCTTGGGCAATGCGCTCGGCTTCGCGCAGTGCATTGCTGAGCGGGTGGCTAATTGAACGGGCAATCCAAATGGCGGCAATCAAGCCGAGTACAGTAGCCAATAGGCCGCTCACAATCATTAGGCTACGGGTGTAGCTAAAGTTTTCTTGCGTCTCCTTGCTGGTTTTTTGCATTTTATTTTTTTGCGAAGTCATCATTGCTTCGACTTTAGCGAGAAAGTTTTTGTACGCTGGGTCGTATTCATCGCGTAACAGCGCGGTGGCTTCAAGGTCTTGATTGGCGCGCAGCATCACATACAGTTTTTCGTACAATGGGCCGAGTGGAGTACGTGTGGCGCTAATGTCAGCGAGCAATTGCTTGCTTTCGGCGCTAGAGGTGTGTTCGTTCAGGTATTCCAATCGTTTGGAGCTATCTGCTCGCAGCTCGTTGATTTTTTGGATATTGCCTTCAATTTCGGGGCCGTTTTGGTCCATCACCGCTTCGCGTAGCAGCATGCCAATCTGTAATGTGTTTTCAATAATGCCGTGCTGTTGTTCAATTTTGGGCTGCCGATCGGTGATCAGCGAATCAAGATTCTGGCCGGTTTGGTTTAGCTCAAATAAGGCGAAGCCGATTTGCAGCGCCATGAGTAATAACAAAGTGCCACTAAGGATAAATAGCTTGGTGCGGGTAGTGATATGCGACAACATGGGTATTTCCTAGCATGACGGAGCAATAAATGGACTTGGCGAAGACTACCTTACTTAGTAAATAGTTCACAAAGTAAGTTCATTCATTTTTAGCTAGGGTTTTACCTAGTGGTTCTGATGTATTTGAATATAGCCCTTTATTTTCAAGGGTTGGCAGGTGATACCTATAGACTTTCTTTCTTGGTTATCTGGTTTTGCTGTAAGCTTGTCGCAATCAGTTGGGGCGTTATATCGCCGGTGACGGGGGTATGGCGGCTTGGTGGGTAATCGATCGATATTATTTTTTGACGGTGAGTTCGAGGCTTGAACTGAAGGGTGGAGCGCAGCGATCCCCATCAATCAAGGCGATGGGGATCACCGCGCAACCATCTTAGCGATACACCACGCGATTGTTGGGCTGCGCGAGCTTAGCCCAACAAGTCCAATTTGCTGCCTGATCCCGTTTTAATCAAACCAGCGCTTTTTTTTGTAATACGGTTTTTTGCCGTAAGGTGATTGGCCTTGGTAATGACCGCCGGTTTTTTTCTTCATCACCCATTTGAGCAACATTTCGAGTGCGCCGTAAATTAGCTTTTGCTTCATGCTCATGTGTGGCCCCTTAGCTCAACATCATCCGTAAACGACCTTCCCAATCGACGTTTTGCCAGTTCTGATCCATATGCATGCTCGAATAACTGTCGCGGCTAAAGCGGCGGTCGGCTTCGATCAACACATACACGCCATCGGCGCGGCTAATGCAGGTGATTTCAACTTCTTGAATTCGCGAAAATCCATGCTGCATTGGGCGAAATTCAAATTCTTGGTAGCAACCAATTGAGCTAGCCACTTGGCCGATGCGCGCAGTGCCGATTTCAACATCGCTGCTGACGTGGGCAAAGCCCAGATTGCCCATGGCGGCAATCAGGCGCTGCATTTGCGGCAGCGGCTGCACATCGAGAAAATCGCGATCTTTGGCGTCAATGGCCGAGGCAATGGCTAAGTCGGTATGAATCCACACCGCCGCTTTGACATTGGGCGCATAGCCGTAGCCCGGTGTGGCTAAGGCGTAGGCGTTATTGACTGGCGTTTCTAGCGGTAAGGTCAAAGAAAAAGGCAATCGACGTTCTAAACCGGCGGTGGCGCTAAAGGCGTTGGCAACGCGAAATTTAGCGATGCTTTGCGCTACACGCACTTCGCTATCGCCGACTTTTTGTTCGGCTTCGGTCATCAGCACGAGGTCGACGTATTCAATCGCCTGATCGACGCTGCCGCCACGAATCAACACATAACCATTGAGCGTACTGCCGGGATAAACACTGGCGTTGTCGAGTACGGTATCCACCGTCGCGCCGCCCACACCCACGGCGGCAAACAATTTCTTGAACATCTGTCGCATCTCTATAAAAGCAGCCCGAATGGCCGCGCCAATAAGAGTGAGGCCGCGATGAAAGGTTCAACGGTTTTGGCGGTTTAGCGGGAAATATTTATTGCGCCTGCGGCGCAGCGAGCGCACCGCAGGTATGGCAAGGCAGATTACTCTTTGATGGTGAAGGGTTGAGATTTGGTGCCGGTGAAAACAACGACTAATTTAACCGGTTCGGTGCCGAGGTTTTTACCATTGTGCGCGGTGCTTATCACTTCGGCAAAGCCTTGGCCGGGGCCAAAGGTGCTGCTGCTACCGTCTTTGAGTTGCACCGTGAGCTGGCCAGATAAAATATACGCGTAGCCAGAAACAGGGTGTTGATGCCAGCCGGTTTCTTTGCCGGCGGGGATTTCAACCTGCAGCATGGTCGCTTCGGGATCATCAGTGTGGTTGTAATGAATCGGCTGGCCGTTGGCGGTGGTGCTGGTTTTAAATACAACGTTGGCGGCCACGTCTTTTTTGTAAACGTTGCTATGGTCATCGGCAGCCAATGCCGTGAACGCCGTGAAAACCCCGGCCAGACCCAGTAAAGTGACACGCATATTGTTACTCCGTTTGAATAAATGGAGTAAGTATAAAGTAAATATTTGGGCGAGTAGATGGGTGAGCGCAGCGATACCCATCAATCAGGGCGATGGGCATCGCCGCGCAGCCATCTTAGCGACACACCGCGCGATTGTTGGGCTGCGCAGGCTTAGCCCAACTTACCCAATAACTCATTAGCTGCTGCGATATGGTGCGCTAACGCTTATTGGCACCCTACAGCGGTCGTTGGCGTCTTGTGGCGGCTTACACTTGCAGTTTATTTTTTATCGGCAGGGTCAACGTGGGTCATAACGTTGAGCACGTCGCTGTGTTGGTTGAGAACGCGCTGGCGGGCGAGGACGGCGATGTTGTGGCCCTGCTCGACGCTCATCGTGCGATCGACTTCAACATGCACGTCGACCAAGATTAAGTCACCCATTTTGCGGGTTTTGAGCGCGTGAATGCCCAGTACGTCGGGCGTTTCGCTCAGGGTTTGCTCGATGCCGCTGATGGTGGCTTCATCGACGGCTCTATCCATCAGGTCGTTCATCGCATCCCATGCAAAGCGCCAGCCCATTTTGCCGACCATTAGGCCAACAATCATTGCGGCGATGGGGTCAAGAAAGTGGTAACCGAGCATATTCCCGCCAATGCCTAGCGCAACGACTAAAGACGATGCCGCGTCTGAGCGGGCATGCCAAGCGTTGGCGACTAACATGCTAGAGCGAACGCGCTCGGCGACGGCGAGCATATAGCGAAATAGCAATTCTTTACTCAATAGCGCGGCCAATGCCACCCATAGCGCAATGCTTTTGACTGGGGCAATAGAATCGGGGTGCTGGATTTTGCCCAGTGCCGACCACAACATGCCCGCGCCCACCACTAACAGCAATGTACCCAACACCAGCGAGGCGGCGTTTTCATAGCGTTGATGGCCGTAATGATGGTCGGCGTCGGCGTCTTTTTGGCTGTGATGATTGGCAAATAGCACCACAAAATCGGCGATTAAGTCCGACAGCGAATGAATCGCATCGGCGATCAAGGCTTGCGAGTGTGCGAAAACGCCAGCAACCAACTGGATGGCGGTGAGCACCACATTCACCACCACGCTAATCCAAGTACTGCGTTTAGCGGCGGCTTGTTTATCAATGGAAGTTGGATTAGGCATAGAGTTGTCCGGTCGGGCGGGCAGAAAGATGCTTGATTATACGGCGTGGCGATTTTTTTGACCTGAGGGTGGTCAAGCTCAGGCGATTAGCAGGGCTGACATACGGGCGCCATGTATCTTTCTGTTGTTTTTCATTTTGCTGGCGATCTATCCTAGGTATTAATGGGTTTACTGGGTAAGGAGAGACGGATGTTGGATGTCCAGTTAGAAAGCAATCGTTATATGGCGCAGTTTTTTCGCCAATTTAAATTGTATGCGAGGGCGGTGAAGCTCAATATTGCCAATGAATTACCCGAAATCATTCGGCATCGGCCCCATAAAATTAAAGCGGCGTACCACTTAAAGCGGGCAGAGCGGGTGATTTATGAATATAAAATCGTTTTGTCACCGGAGATGAATTTTCGCGCAGCGTATATTCAAGATAAGCATCATATTACGGTGTTTTTTATTTCGGATACTTTGATTAAGCATGAGTTTGTTAAACAGCTGGCGGCGACTGATTTGGTGGATGCCGCGAATGGATTGGCGGGCTAAAAAAAGCCCGCCAAATACGGCGGGCCAAAGCAGTTGATCATTATGGGGGCTTAGCGCATGGCAAAAGCTTCATGGTGAAAGCGCGGTGCGCTGGCGTGCTGGCTTAAATAATCTTGAATCATTTGTCCTAAGCCAGCTGGGCCGCAGTACCAAATATCACTCAGTTGCTCGATGGGGATTTGGCGAATATCCAGTCTTTGCCCTAAATCGCTTTCGATTAAATGCAGGCGAATCTGTTTTTTGGCGCAAGCGGCTTGGATTTCATCCAGTCGTGCCGCATGGTCGGCTTGGGTTACACAGTAATAAAAATCAATCGGCTGCTGCTGAAACTGAGCGCTTTCTAGCCAAGCTAAAAAAGGCGTTACGCCAATACCACCGGCAATCCAAGCTTGCCCTTGTACACCGCTGGCCTTGCCATCAAAGCGGCCATACGGGCCTTCGATTTGCACTGGGCCACCCACATGCAGCTGCTGCGCGAGTGTACGGGTATAGTCGCCCAAGCCTTTGATGATAAAGCGCAGCTGGCCATTCCCCCGATCGGCCGAGGCAATCGTATACGGATGAGCGCCCTCAGCGGGGTCAAAACTTACCAGTGCAAATTGCCCAGCAGTATGCCCAGGCCACGTATTGAGCTGGCAAGTCACTTCTAACTGATTGGCCGCCAGTTGTTCAATCTGTTGGATCTGGCCTTGGTGTTGTTGGCGTTTGCCAATTTGCCCAAATAGCGAATACAGCGCACACAGCGAGCCAACGAACAAAGCAATGGCCATTAAACCACCCACCGGCGTTAGCCAAAATTCGTTCGGCATTAAAATCAGGCCATGAAATGCGCCCATTAAAAATAGCGGGGCAAACAGCTGGTGTACTTTGCGCCAATAGCGATAAGGCACAGCGCGCAGTAGCGCTAAAATCACCATCGCCAAAATCGCCCATGCCGCCCATTCACCAACGTCTTTCGCCAAAGAAACTAGCGGTTCTTTGATTTTGGCACCACTACGAATGCGTGGTGCGGCCCATTCCATCGCCATTACCAGTTTGGGGGACAACTTAATCAACCAGTGCGCGGCCAGCAAAATCCCCGCCGCAATCCCTAGCTGCTTGTGCAGCGCATACATTTTATCGAGGCCACTAAGGGCGTTTTCTAGCCACGCCGGGCGTACTGCCAACAGCATTGCGGCGGACATCACCGACATCAGCTGCACACCAGTGAGCAGCACCAGCTCGTGCCGCCATTGCCAATAGCTTACGGGTATGCCGTTTTGTAAGTAACTGGCTGCGCAGTACAGCAGCGTGCTGATGAATAAAATCAACGGAAGTGGCTTGTTATACATTTGAATTTCCTTTGCATACGGTAGCGGGCAGATCACTTGCATTCAGATTGACGGCTTGAAGCACCAAGCCGCGACTCAAATCATTTCAGCGCGCCAGCAGCGTTAATCCGAGTCCTTATTAAGCGCCGTGAATATGAAGTGAAACTTAAGCTTCGGCATTGACCTGAACACGCCCTGTCGTTGACTTACAAATTGGCGCTGGCTGACGATGGTGTTTGTTGAGCTTTTGTCGAAAATGACTGCGCCAATTCGCGAATGCCGTTCACTTAAGCCAAGTGAGCGGCATTTTTTTCTCGATTTCATTGCTGGTGTCGCTTTTGACGCCAAGGTACCGAGAAAATCAATCGAAAAACTCTGAATTTCCTCCGCGCCTCTGCGTCAGGTTTTCAGGGTTTATCGTTAAGTGAACTGTATTTGCGCCAATTCGCGGTATTTGGATGACGGTTGCCGTATTGGGGCGATGGTACGAATGGATGCAATTTGTCGTGTGCAGCAGGGCAAATTGCCTGTAACGCAGCGGCTTGCGCGGCGTATAATCGGCGCGTTTGCCGCTTTAACCTTTCAAGGCTCATTATGCTCAATGCCTTTGTACTGTCTGCTGGTCGTTTAATTCAGGTGCCTGCCTTGGTACCCGAGGATTTATCGCGCCCCGAAGTGTTGTGGGTCGATATGGTCGATCCCACCGACGACGAGCGTGAATTAGTGCAAAAGGTGTTTAAGCTCGAACTGCCCGAAGACGAAGAAGTTAAAGACTTGGAAGAGTCTGCGCGCTGTTATGTCGATGAAAACGGCGTACATATCAGTTCGTTTTTTCTATCGCATTCTGAAGACGAATACGCCAACGTCACGGTGTCGTTTTTGCTCAATCAAGGGCGCTTACTGACTATTCGCCAAGACGAGCTGGCGGTGTTTCGTTTGTTTCGTTTACGCGCCCGCGTTCAGCCGGGCTTTGTCTCGACTGCGCAAGAGATTTTGCTGGCGATTTACGATGCCGCCGTTGAGTACGACGCCGATGTACTTGAAGAAATTTATACCCAGCTCGATGGCGTGAGCCGCCGAGTGCTCGATCGCAGCGCCGAAATGACCGATGAAATCATGGGCCAAGCGCTGGCTGAGCTGGCTGGCCACGAAGACATTAACGGTAAAGTGCGCCTCGATTTAATGGACACACGCCGCGCGCTGTCGTTTTTGCTGCGTAGCCGCGTATTGGCCACCGCGCAAGAGGGCGATTTGCGCGAAGTGCTGCGCGATTTGGAATCACTCAATAACCACAGCGCGTTTTTGTTCGACAAGATTAACTTCTTGATGGACGCGGTGATGGGTTTGATTAATCTGGCGCAAAATAAAATCATCAAGATTTTTTCGATTGCCAGCGTGGTGTTTCTACCGCCCACCTTGGTTGCCTCAATCTACGGGATGAATTTTGCCCACATGCCCGAGCTCGCCGAAAGCTGGGGCTACCCCGCCGCTTTGGTGCTGATGGTGCTATCCGGCATCTCACCGTATTGGTTCTTTAAACGTAAGGGTTGGTTGTAGGTATCTGGCTGTAGCCTAGTTTGAGTATTGGCTACGTAGATATACTGCTGAGCATTGTTGGGTGTTAGTGCCTGCGGCACGGGTGTTTTACAGTCGCAGTCCGCGACGGGGACCCTCTTTCTTTGACTCGCCAAAGAAAGAGGGGGAAAGAAAGGCGACCCGAGCGCGCCCAGCTCCGCTGTGCCCTCGATCGATCGTGAGCCAAACGATAATGCTGTTTGTCTCTCTCCTCACTCGGTGCGCTTGGACGGGTTTCTAAGCCCCAGCCCGACGAGCGCGGCACGGCATCAAATCTGAAATCACCCGATGATCAAAGCCGGTTTAACTATGGATGTGCGCCCATCGACACGTAATCTGAAAAGCCCGACTAATCTACGCTACATTGTAAATGCGGCGCATTTTTTAGGCTGCTGACGGCATTGCGCAGTAGGCGTTCGCAATCGCTGGCGGCGGCGTTAGGGCGCTCGGGGTAAAAGTCTTGCAGCAAATCATATAAACCATCAAACACCGTATGCAGATACAGATTACTTAGCCGCAAATCGAGCGTACTGGGTAATGCTTGCTGCGCGACGGCGCGGCGTAATAGCCGCAGGCTGTAATGCATCGAGCGTTTGGTGATGAGGTCGCGGTGCCGAATCAGCGGCATGTTTTCCGCGCTGCGCTCGCAGCGGTAATACAAAATGCTAATCACGGTTTGAATCGAGCCCGATTGATTAAATAAATTCAGATAATACATGCCGGTTTGCACCAAGGCTTCGAGGGCATCGCTGCTACTGGGGGTGAATTGCATTGCTGCGTGCGCCAGCATGCGATCGCTCATGGCTTTGCAAACGTCGATTTTATTGGGGTAATGCCCATAGACCGCACCGCGGGATACTTGGGCCGCATTGGCAATCTCGGCCATGGTGGTTTGCGCAATACCTTGTTTAAAAAACACTTGTTCGGCGGCGTCTAAAATCGCATCACGGGTTTTTTGCGCGTCTTCTTTGGTTTTTCTGGCCATGATTACCCTTGTTCAACCCACCTTAATCAGTCGGTAATTATTGCATGAATTTAATTAATCGTGCGTGATTGATTAAATGCTACGATGGCGACTTTATTGACTTTGCACCCTGTGTGCATTGAGATTGTATGTCATCACAAGCAATGGCCGATTTAAATCAACTGCCGGTAAAAACTCAATTTTGGCGCTATGTGCTGCCCTCGATCGCCGGGATGTTGGTGGTCAGTTTAGATGTATTGATCGACGGGATTTTTGTTGGCCGTTATGTGGGCGCGCATGCGCTCGCCGCGATTAATTTGGTGTATCCCATCGTAATGCTGCAGATTGGCTTGGGCACGATGGTCAGTATGGGGGCGGCAACGCGGATTTCGATTTTGCAAGGCGCAGGGCAAACCGCTGCCGCGCGGCAAACCTTGGTTAATACGCTGATTATTATTGCTCTGCTGGGTATTGCTCTACCCGCTATTGGTATCAGCCAGTTGGAGCGAATACTGGTGTTACTAAATGCCGATAATGCAGCGAGTGTTTTGCATGAAGCGCGCTCGTATTTGCGCTTTATGCTGTGGGGCGCCGTGGTGAATATTGGCCAGATTGCGGCGATTTTTTTGATTCGCAATGATGGTCAGCCTAGGTTGGCCACGGTGCTGGTGATTTTTAGTGCTTTGAGCAATATCGCTTTAAATTATCTATTTTTGGTGCATTTTCAGCTGGGTTTGGCAGGCGCGGCGATGGCCACGCTGCTGATTGAGGGCTTTATTACGCTGGCGGGATTAGTGTATTTCTTTAGCCCGATGGCGCATTTACGCTTGGTGCTGGCCGATTTAAGCGCCGATTGGGCGAGTATGCCAGCGATGCTGAAACTGGGCGTTTCGAGCTTATTAATGGAGGGTAATTTGGCGCTACTGATGTTTGCGCATAATTATCAGCTATTGGAATACGGTAAGGGCAATGATGTCGCCGCATATGCGATTGCCGGTTATACCGAGGCGGTATTTATTTTGCTGATTCACGGTTTGGCGATGGGGATGCAACCTTTATTAAGCTACGCGACTGGCGCTAAAGACGACGAACGCATGGCGCATATTTTAAGCTATGGTTTGCGGGTGAGTTTGGCGATTAGTGTGGTGCTGCTGATCACGGTGCAGCTGTTTCCGGCGGCAATTGCATCGCTGTATATTGGCAACGATCCCGCCTTGGTTACGTTGGCAACGGAGGCGTTACAGCTCCATCTATTTGCCTTGCCGTTTGATGGCATCTTGATTGTGGGCGTGATTGCTTTGCAAGCGATGGCGCTAACGCGCTTAGCCATGGTGGGTACCTTGGGTAAAACACTGCTATTGATTCCGGCGCTATGCTTAATGCCGCAATGGTGGGGAGTCACCGGTATTTATACGGCCTTGCCGCTGGTGAATATGCTGCTAGGCAGCATCATTGGCTTGGTGCTGTGGCAGCAGTTACGTCGGTTGAGAAAAGCCGCGCTTAAATGATAAAAACCCGCCAATTGGAAATACGGTTCACTTAACGACAAGCCCTAAAAACCTGACGCAGAGACGCAGAGACGCAGAGACGCAGAGGCGCGGAGGAAATGCAGGGTTTTTCAATTTATTTTCTCTGCGCCTTTGCGTCAAAAGCGACACCAGCAATGAGATCGAGGAAAAAAATGCCGCTCACTTGGCTTAAGTGAACGGCATTACCGCCAATTGGAAACACGGTTCACTTAACGACAAACCCTGAAAACCTGACGCAGAGACGCCGAGGAAATTCAGGGTTTTTCAATTGATTTTCTCTGCGCCTTTGCGTCTCTGCGTCAAAAATTTTTCTGCAGTGACCGGTGGTGATTTTTGCGTGGCAATTAGCGTCAATTAAGCCAAAGCGCGGCGTTGAGCAACGGCGGCGGCTAGATCACTGAGTACGGTTTCGGTGGCATCCCAGCCGATACAGGCATCGGTAATTGATTGACCGTAAGTGAGCTCTTTACCCGCGCCATCGTCTTGACGACCTTCAACCAAATGGCTTTCGACCATCACGCCAAAAATCGCAGCACTGCCAGCGGCGATTTGGGCGCAAGTGTCTGCGCAAACCACGCTTTGGCGGCGGTAGTCTTTGCTGCTATTGCCGTGGCTAAAGTCGATCATGATTTTAGGCGCTAAACCCGCTTTGCTGAGCTCTTCAGCGGCAGCGCGCACATGGCTTTCTTCGTAATTTGGCGTTTTGCCACCGCGCAAAATCACGTGGCAATCAGGATTGCCGCCGGTGCCAACAATCGCTGAATGACCATATTTGGTAACCGACAAGAAATGATGCGGCTGACCGGCGGATTTGATCGCGTCAAAAGCAATTTTAAGATTGCCATCGGTACCGTTTTTAAAGCCAACTGGGCAAGACAAACCTGACGCCAGTTCACGATGCACTTGTGATTCAGTGGTGCGAGCGCCAATCGCGCCCCAGCTCATTAAATCAGCAACGTATTGCGGCGTGATCATGTCGAGAAACTCACCGGCAGTCGGTAGACCAAGGTTGTTTAAATCGACTAATAATTTACGCGCAATGCGCAGGCCTTCATTGATATTGAAGCTGCCATTTAGGAATGGATCGTTAATCAACCCTTTCCAGCCGACGGTGGTGCGCGGTTTTTCAAAGTAAACGCGCATCACGACTTCAAGGTGATCTTTATATTGTTCGCGCAGTTTGACTAAGCGATGACCATATTCAATCGCCGATTTTGGATCGTGAATTGAGCAAGGGCCGATGATGACCAACAGGCGATCATCTTTGCCAGTGAGCATGTGATGAATCGCTTGGCGCGTTTCAAACACCGCAGTTGAAGCCAGCTCGTTGACTGGATATTTTTCAATCACAGCCACTGGCGGTAGTAATTCTTTAATTTCGCGGATACGGACGTCGTCGGTTTGGTATTGCATGTGATCTTTCCCTGCCAGCGGCTGCCATGACGGCATTTATTCTTAGAAAAGACCTAGATTAAAGACTAATGCTAGTCAGTTCAAGGAAATATCCATTAAAGCATGCAAAGGTGTTGCTTCATCAAATGTGTCGGGTGTGCAAAGCTGCTGGGTTTGCGTACGCGCAGACCATAGGCAAATCATCGCCTTCGAATAGCGCCAAATCATCGCCATCACGTGCGCCAAGGCGCACCTTACAAATCTATAGGCATTATCAATGGGGCAATGCGAATAAGTCGTGAGTAGCAATCGATGGAGCGCGGACTTATTTTAAGCAGCTGGCGCAGACGCCTTTGACGGTGATTTCAACCGCGTCGATTAAAAATTGCGCAGGAACGGTGAGGGATAAATCGGTGCTGACATGCTCAAGGCAGTAAAAACGCCCGCAGCGGGTGCATTGAAAATGCGCGTGTTGATGCGGTTTGGAGGCGACCGAAAAACGCCAAACGCGATCGTCTCCGGCGAGTTTATGCGCCAAAGCCATGTCGGTTAGCCAATCGAGTACGCGATACACCGTCACCCGATCGGCGTCGGGATCGAGTGTGGTTAAGACATCTTGATGTGACAACGGGCGTTGGGCGGTGAGTAGAACGGCCAAAATATTAACCCGCGCTGCGGTGACGCGCGCGCGGGTTTGTTTGATCAGTTCGCTCGCTTGCGCTTGCGCTGTCTGATTCATTTTAGTCTGCGTATTGCTTTTTCTGACGTTCGCGGCGCTCTTGCGCTTCAACGGTTAAAGACGCTGTTGGACGTGCCAAAAGGCGCAATAAACCGATTGGTTCGCCAGTGTCTTCACAAAAACCGTAGTTGTTGGCGTCAATATTGCGCAGCGTTGAGTCGATTTTCAACAGCAATTTGCGTTCACGATCACGGGTACGCAGTTCAAGTGCGTATTCTTCTTCGAGTGTTGCGCGGTCCGCCGGATCAGGCGTGGCTTCTTGTTCTTGCAAATGATTGGTCGTTTGCGTCGCGTTGGCGACCAATTCTTCCTTCATTTGCACCAAACGCTCGCGAAAAAACTCGAGTTGGTCCGCATTCATATAATCATCTTCTGAACCTTTCCAGTTGATGATGTCTTGTTCTGTGAGCTTGGCCATGTTTCTCTTCTCGCTTATCTGTAAACCATTACTGAGGTAATCGCTGCTGATCAGCGCTTACATATGATGAAACAGTAAATGGGGAAGCAGCTTAATCAACAACGCATTGTTATGCAATACACCATTTATCACACTTTTGTTAATCTTTTGTCTTATTGCGCTAAAACCCAGCGAATGATAGTGCGTAAATCTTTATCATCAATTTGCTGTGCCGGCATCGGAATCGGTCCCCATTTGCCGCCTGGCAAGCCTTTGCGGACTTCGGCCATCAACATTTCTTCGGCGCCTTTTTGGCCTTTGTACTTGGCAGCGACCTCTTTATACGATGGACCAACAATCTTTTTATCGATTGAATGACACGCCAAACAGTTGTATTTTGCCGCCACTTTTGCACCATCATCAGCCGCAAGCGCGGGCGTAGCCAGTAAGGCAGAAATTAATACCAGTCGCAACATCATCGAATCCCTTAAAGAAATAAGTGTTTCCTTTATTCTACTCCGCTTCCTCTAAACCTAGGGTGCTGCGTAAGCCGAGTGTCGGCTGTGCTACACTCGCGCGGTTAAAGCTTGGGTTTAGATTAGGAATAGAAAATGGATCGGCGGGAGCGTTTTATGGCAATGGCCATTGGTTTTTCAATCATTGCGCATGCCTTTCCAATTTTTGGCATCCAATTTGTGATGCCCGATCCACGGCAGTTTTTATCACAACAGCCTTTGGATATTGTGCTGGTGAATCAAAAAACCAAAACTCGGCCAACGAAAACCGACGTTGAAGCGCAAGCCGACCTCGATGGCGGTGGCAATACCGATGCTGCCAATCATCGGGTGAAATCCCCGTTACCTGCCGATAGCCGTGTGCCATCTCCTGAGTTAGAACAAATCGAATCGCAGCAAAAGCAGCTGGAAGCACGCGCTGAGCAGCTATTAACCCAGCTAAAAAATAATCCTAGCTTGAGTAATGCTGGCAAAAATAGCCCCGATCAGCAGCAAGGTCAGGGGCAAGCGGCAGAAACTCGCAAGCAACAAGATCTACAAATGGCCGGTTTAGCCGCGCAAATTGATAAGCAAAATCACGATTATCAAAGTAAACCACGTAAAGCGTTTGTTGGCGCGCGCGCCAGACAAACTAGCGTAGCGGTGTATATGGACGACTGGCGGCAAAGAATCGAGAAAGTCGGCACGCTGGCCTATCCGGTCGACAGCCATGGCAATAAAATCTATGGGCAGCTGCGCGTAACGGTGGAGATTGCTGCCGATGGTCGTTTGCTGCATACCGAGATTGATAAATCATCGGGCAATTCGCAATTAGACGCTGCGGCACTACGGATTTTAAAAATGTCATCGCCGTTTAAAAAACTGCCACCCGATATGCTCGATGCCGCAGGTAAACCCGCTCAAATTCTCGTGATTACCCGCACGTGGACTTTTGAGCGCCAAGCGACGTCGATTAACTGATGCGTATCCTCGGCATCGACCCCGGCTCGCGCACCACTGGTTTTGGTGTGATTGATGTGGTGGGACAAAATCGTATTTATGTGGCATCGGGCTGTATCAAAACCCAAGGCGGGCCGCTGCCCGAGCGCATTAAAATTATCCTCGACGGGATCGCCGAAATTATCCGCACCTATCAGCCCGATGAATCGGCGGTGGAACAAGTATTCGTCAACGTCAACCCTGCCGCCACCTTGATGCTCGGCCAAGCGCGTGGCGCTGCGGTCGCGGCCCTGGTGTTGGCTAACTTGCCGGTTGCTGACTACACCGCGCTGCAAGTCAAGCAAGCGGTGGTGGGCAATGGCCACGCTGATAAAGAACAAGTTGGCCTGATGGTGCAGCGGCATTTGCGGCTATCGGGCGTACCACAAGCCGACGCCGCCGACGCGCTTGGCGTGGCGCTAACCCACGCTCAACACAGCGGCGGCATTGCCAAAAAGTTAATGGAATATCAACTCTCAATGAAACGCGGGCGTATGGCGTAGTGTGGCATGTTCAGATTTGGTGTTGATGCGTTAAATCACACCCCTTGAGTTGCGCGACTGCAGCGCCTTCCCCCTTGATGGGGGAAGGGTGGGATGGGGGTGTTGAGCGGTGCGCCGGCGTATCACCCTCACCCTAGCCCTCTCCCATCAAGGGAGAGGGAAGGCAGCGATGCTTTAACCACCATCAACACCTCATCTGAACCACACAAAATATATACAGGTTTATCTACATAACCATTTATTCACAAAGTCTAGAGGCCAATACCTATGACTATCAATGATTACGCGCTGTGGCGTGGGCTGCATGTGTTGGGCGTGGTGTTGTGGATTGGCGGCTTGGCCTTTGTGACGACGATTTTGATTCCGGCGCTGCGCCGCAGCGGTAATGATTATGCTTTGTTTGAAAAGCTCGAGCATCGTTTTGGCTTGCAGGCCAAATTCACTACGCAAATTGTGCTGATTTCGGGCTTGGCGATGTTGTATCTCAGCGATACTTGGTCGCGGTTGGCCGATACCTGGTGGCTATGGGCGATGATTATCACATGGGGTATCTTTAGCTTGATGTTGTTTGTGCTGGAGCCGTGGCTGATACATCGCTGGTTAAAGCGTAAAGCACAGCTTGATCCAGCGGCAACGATGCGCTTGTTGCAACGATTGCATTACGCTTTACTCGCACTCAGTTTGCTCACCGTTGGCGCTGGCGTAGTCGGGGCGCATGGCGGCGCTTGGTTTTAAATGCGTATGACTTATTACCTACATTGTCATTTTCAGCTCAGTTAGAATCGCGCAAAATTGATTTGGAATAATTAAATGCGCTCTTTTAGCTTACGGCAACATCATAACATTCAAGCCGTGCGACGTTTTCAATGGCTGGCCATCGGCGGTATGTCGCTATTGCTCCTGCTGATTTTGTCGCTGGATCGTGCTAACTTAAATACCCTCGACGTGGCGATGAGCCAAGCTTTGTATAGCGGCCCTGTGCGTTTAAGCCAGATCTTGGCAGCGCTGATGAGCTTTAGCGGTTCGCTGTTGTTGGCCTTGGTGTTGGCTGCCTACTTTTGGCGACAAGATCGGCTGGCGGCCATCAGTTTACCGCTGAGCGTTGGTGCGTGTTGGGCCTTAGCGGCAGCAATTAAATACACGGTGCACAGACCTCGACCCGAGCTGCTGCATTTGGCGCACGCGAGTTCGCCCTCGTTTCCCAGTGGCCATTCGATGGCGGCGTGGACGCTGTCGATGATGCTGGCGTTTATTTTTGCGCAGCGCTATCCCGAGCGGCAAAGTCTTTTTTATTGCTTGGCGCTGCTGTTTGCGCTGGTGTGTGGCTTATCGCGCGTGGCTTTAGGCGTGCATTATTTTAGTGATGTGCTGGCGGGCTTTGCTGCGGCCACGTTGATTGTGGCGCTTTTTGTCATGCGCTACGCCAAATCAGCGCGGGATTTTTAGTTGATAGTGGCTTATTTGCGGCCCACTGATTTCAAAGTGAACGAACGTGCTGTGTTCGCTGTTACAATTGAGTGCATTGATAGCTCGGCCGCAGGCTAGAGCGCCGTGTTGCCGACTGTCGTGATGATGAGTTGGCGACGCTTTTGCCCCACTTTAAGGAAATCAGCGCATGATCGGACGTCTTACTGGCCTTATTCTCGAAAAACAGCCGCCGCATATTGTGATTGACGTGAATGGCGTTGGTTATGAAGTGGATGTGCCGATGAGCACTTTTTATGTGCTGCCGCATTTGGGTGAAAAAACCACGCTGTTTACGCATTTATTGGTGCGCGAAGACGCGCAATTGCTGTACGGTTTTGCCAGTAAAGACGAGCGCAATAGCTTTCGCACCCTAATTAAAGTTTCGGGCATTGGTGCCAAAATTGCCTTGGCGATTTTATCGGGCATGGGCGCTGATGAGTTAGCTAGCGCGGTGGCCGCCGAAGACATTAAGCGCCTATCGACCATCCCCGGCATCGGTAAAAAAACTGCCGAGCGTTTGGTGCTTGAATTACGCGGTAAGCTCGCGACCAGCAGCTTAACCAGCACGCCAGGCGGTCTGCCATTTGCTACCACGCCGGATGATCGAAGTGATATTCTCAACGCCTTGCTGGCCTTGGGCTACAACGAGCGCGAAGCCAATATGGCAATGAAAGCACTGCCGCTGGATGCTGATGTTTCTACTGGCATTCGGATGGCGCTTAAATCGTTGGCCAAAGGCTAAGGCGTTTGCATCGCCCACTGCTTAGCAGCATGGTATTGAGTTGCAGCCTTTGATTTTCATTGGCTAGGTTCAGATACATCACTAAAAGTAAAAACCATGATCGAAACTGACTCGCTGTTTTCAGCTCCGCCGCCCGATCGATTGATTGCGGCGCAAAAAATTTCTAGCAATGAAGACGCGCAAGAGCGGGCTTTACGGCCTAAATTGCTCGACGAATACGTCGGGCAAATGAAGGCGCGCGGCCAGCTGGAGATTTTTATCGAAGCGGCGAAAAAGCGCGGCGAAGCGCTCGATCATGTGTTGTTGTTTGGCCCGCCGGGCTTGGGCAAGACCACGCTTGCGCATATTATCTCCCGCGAATTGGGGGTGAATTTGCGGCAAACGTCGGGGCCAGTACTGGAGCGTGCTGGCGATTTGGCCGCATTGCTGACCAATCTTGAGCCGCACGACGTATTGTTTATTGATGAAATCCATCGACTCTCGCCTGTGGTGGAAGAAATCCTCTACCCAGCGCTCGAAGACTTTCAGCTCGATATTATGATTGGCGAAGGCCCTGCGGCGCGCTCAGTCAAACTGGATCTGCCGCCGTTTACCTTGATTGGCGCGACCACGCGCGCTGGTATGTTGACCAATCCACTACGTGATCGCTTTGGGATTGTGGCGCGCTTAGAGTTTTATACGCCGGAAGAGCTCACCCGCATCGTAACGCGTTCAGCCAGCTTGATGCAGGTCGAGATGAACGAAGAGGGCGCATTTGAAGTGGCGCGTCGCTCACGCGGCACGCCGCGAATTGCCAATCGATTATTACGACGGGTGCGCGACTTTGCCGAGGTGAAACACGATGGCAAAGTCACTCGCGAAGTGGCCGACGCAGCGCTGCAAATGCTCGACGTTGATCATGCCGGTTTGGATGTGATGGATAGAAAAGTATTACGCGCTATTTTGGATAAATTTGCCGGTGGCCCCGTGGGCTTGGACAATGTGGCGGCGGCGATTGGTGAATCGTCTGATACCATCGAAGAAGTGATTGAGCCGTATTTAATTCAGCAAGGCTTTTTGCAGCGCACGCCGCGTGGTCGAATGGCGACTTTAAGTGCCTATTTACATTTTGGATTGGAAGCGCCAAAAACGGAGTGATCGACAACTTCGTGTAAATAATACGCAATTTATGCCATTCCATTAAATCTTCATCGATTGACCGCGGATAAATCCCGTAAAATAAGTAAACTTTTTGTGGTCCGGCCGCTCCAATTGGCGATGTGACCGTATCCTATTGCCAACGCGGCTGCTTGGCCGAGACAATCAGCGTGCCAAGTCGATTGCAATATCACAGCGGCGTTGCGCGCTTCGTTGGCGAATCAATTTTTTTACCTTAAATGCAAAATCGAGCAGTGACTCGAGGTTGCTGAGCCCTATTTGGAGTTTTGCTACATGGCACCTGTTGAAGATATGTCGATTATTAGCTTGGTGTTGCAAGCGAGCTTTGTCGTTCAGATGGTGATGGTGTTATTGCTGGCGCTGTCATTCATGTCGTGGTGGCATATTTTTACCAAGCATTTCACCATCAGTACCGCCAAAAAACACACCGATGAGTTTGAAGATCGCTTTTGGGGTGGTTCGGACTTGAACGCCTTGTATGAGCAGGTGAAACACAGCCGCAACAATATCGGCATGGAAAAAATCTTTATGGCCGGTTTTAGTGAGTTTTTAAAATTGCGCCAAAAATCGGGCATGGAATTATCCGATGTCATGGAAGGCACGCGGCGCGCGATGCGAGCGTCTTGCCAGCGTGAGCTTGATTATTTAGATAAGCACACTTCGTTTTTGGCCTCGGTCGGCTCAGTCAGCCCCTACATTGGTTTGTTTGGTACGGTGTGGGGGATTATGTATGCGTTTAAAGGCTTGGGTAATGTTGGCCAAGCCACTTTAGCCACCGTGGCGCCGCATATTGCCGAGGCTTTGGTGGCCACAGCGATTGGCTTATTTGCCGCGATTCCTGCCGTGGTGGCGTATAACCGCTTTGCGCATGATGTGGATCGTTTAGCCGGTCGTTTTGATACGTTTATTGAAGAATTCTCCAATGTGTTGCAACGCCAAATTGGGCGCTAAGTACAACAAATATTGAACCACCGCGGCGCAGAGGCGCAGAGAAAAACAACTTCGATTTTGAATTTCTCCGTGCCTCGGTGTCTCTGTGCTTTAAGACTTAGCTGTTCATTGTCGCCATATTCTAAGGAATGCTCTTATGGCTCGTCGCCCTCGCCGTGCTAAGAATGAAATTAATGTCGTGCCCTATGTTGATGTGATGTTGGTGCTATTGGTGATCTTTATGGTGGCCGCACCAGGAATGCCTTCAGGTTTGGTCGAGCTGCCTTCAGCTGGCAAATCAAGCCAGCAAGTGACCGGCAATCCAATGACGGTGGATATTGATAAAGATGGTGCGATTTCGCTCAAAGACGGTCAAGAAGTTACGTCTTATCCCGACGCCAAGGCGCTCGCTGCGGCAATTAAAATCAAAGTGGATGCTGCCGCCGGAACTGAGCGTCCCGTGGTAATCGCTGCGGATAAAAATGTTCGCTACGACGCCGTGATGCAAACCACCGATGCGTTACGCATGGCCGAAATCCCCCGAGTTGCTTTACAGGTATCACAGCAGTAATGAAGCCAAATCAATCCAATTATCCGTCTGAACATCAAGGACTCGCGCTGGTTTTAGCCATCGCGATGCATTTGCTGTTGCTCGGATTATTGCTGTTTTCTGTGCAATGGAAAACCAAGCAGCCCGATCCTGTGGTGGTCGAATTATGGGGCGCGCCGCCGCCTGCTCCTGTGCGCCAGCCTGTGGTTGAAGCTAAACCGGAGCGCAAAGTGGTGGCGAAAGTTGAGCCGCAAATTGATCCAGTCAAAGCGCCGGATGTGGTGACGGAAAAAATCAAAGCTAAGCCAACCGCCACCGCGAAACCAACGCCAACACCGACGGTCAAACCGACGGCAACGCCAAGCGCTAAACCAACCGCCAAACCGAAGCCGACCCCGGTAGCGACGGCCAAGCCAAGCGTAGCGCCGCCGCCAGCCAAAGCCAGCACCGCGCCGAAAAAAGCCGAAGTGAAAAAACCGAAGAGCGAATTAGAAAGCGTCTTGGGCTTTGATAATTTATTAGGTGCCGATACGCAGAGCAAACCCAATCCTAACGCCAAAGCCGGCGGGAAAGTCGGTGGCACTGGCGATACCGTTGGCGCGACGGGTGGCGCGGGTAAAGGCAAGGGTTCGGGCGTGGGCGAGGGCTATGCGCGTGGCGTGGGGCAAGATATTAAACAGAAGATTGTTTATACCCCAAGCAATCAAAATCCACGCGTGACGTATAAGATTCATTTATTGCCAAGCGGTGAGATTCGCCAGATTGAGTTAATCAAGGCCAGTGGCGACCCGAAATGGGATGAAGCGGTGAAGCGCGCAATTCAGTTGTATGCGCCATTCCCAAAACCGCCAGCTGGCGCCACATTTAATGATTACCGTGATATTCGCTGGGAATTTTCCCCCAAAGAGTAATGACTTAGGAGAATAGTGTGCTGCAACGTGTATTTCGTCAGTTGACCTTTTTACTCTTGCTCGCCAGCAGTGTGGCGCAAGCGGATATGACCATCGAAGTGGTTGGCGTAGGTAGCCAGCAGTATCCGATTGCGATTTTGCCATTTCAAAATGAGCAGCCCGATCGACAGTCAGTTACGCCAGTGATTGCCAGCGATTTAAATACCAGTGGGGTGTTTAAGGTGTTGAACTTTAATGATCCTAGCTTGCGGGCATATACCCCTTCAACGCTAAATTATTCAGCGCTGCAATCCGGTGGCGCGCAGTACGCGGTGATTGGGCAGTTGCTCAATGATGGCGGCCAAGTGTTGGTTAAATTCTGGTTGATTGATGTGGCCAGCAAGCAAGAGCTCATTGCGTTTGAAAAACGCGGCAGCCCGAATCAATTGCGCCGGATTAGCCATCAAATTGCCGATATGATTTACGCCAAAATCACCGGCAACCCGGGCGCTTTTGCTTCACGAATTGCGTATGTGTTGAAAAACGGCAAGAGCTATCAATTGCAAGTGGCCGATGCTGATGGCTATGGCGCGCAAACGGTATTGAAATCCAGAATGCCGATTATGTCGCCAAAATGGTCGCCCGATGGTGGCAAGCTGGCTTACGTATCATTTGAATTAGAAAAACCCGTGGTGTATGTGCATGAATTAGCTACCGGTAAGCGTTGGACTGCGGCGAATTTTAAAGGCAGTAATTCAGCGCCAGCTTGGTCGCCCGATGGTCGTCAATTGGCGGTGGTCTTGACTAAAGATGGCGGCAGCCAAATCTTTATCGTGAATGTCGACGGCAGCAATCCGCGCCGCGTTAGCCAAGGTGGTGAAATTAATACGGAACCGACGTTCACTGCCGATGGTCGAAGCATTCTGTTTACTTCAGATCGTGGCGGTAGCCCGCAAATTTATCGTTCAAGTGTGAATGGCGGCAATGCCGAGCGGCTGACTTTTTCGGGCGCTTACAATGCCAGCGCGAAAGTCTCGCCTGATGGTAAATATATGACTTACATTACCCGCGATAACGGGTATCGTGTTGCTGTCATGGATTTGAATACGCGGCGTAGCAATATCTTAACGTCAAGCAATATGGACGACTCTCCGTCGTTTGCACCCAATAGTGCGATGATTTTGTACGAAACTGATATTGGTCGCCGTGGCACATTGGCGATTGTTTCTAGCGATGGCAAAGTGAAGCAACGCTTGAAGTCGCCTAACGGTGAGGTTCGCCAGCCAGCTTGGGGGCCGATGCTGCGGTAATTGCGCCAAAATCGTTCAGTTAAGGGGTTTACAAGCAGTTTGTAGAGCCCTTGACTGTATTTTTGGCCTGGCTGCTTAGCCATGAAACAGCGGCATCAGCACCTTGCACAATTTTTTTAATGGAGAAATAAGTAAATGAAAAAAATCGCTCTCAGTATCATGATGGCCGCATTGTTAGGCGCTTGTTCAACCACACCACCGGCAGCGATTGTTGATCCTGCTGCGGGTAATGCAGGCAAAGACGCAAATAGCAGCGAAATCAAAACGATCGATACCAGCAAAACCAGCGGTAAGTCGATGTACCCAGAATTGACCGATCCAAACAATGTGTTGTCACAACGTCGGGTTTATTTTGATTACGATTCGTATGTGGTTCGTCCAGACTTTAATGAAATGGTGCAAGCGCACGCTAAGTTTTTGTTGAACCACAAAGACGTTAAAATCATCTTGCAAGGCAATACCGATAACCGCGGTACCGCTGAATACAATTTGGCTTTAGGTCAAAAGCGCGCTGAAGCAGTGAACTCAATGCTTAAAGCTTTGGGCGTGCCAGCTGGCCAAATCGAAGCTGTGAGCTTTGGTGAAGAGCGTCCGCTAGAAAACGGTGATACTGATGAAGCATGGGAACGTAATCGCCGTGCCGACATCGTTTACGCTGGTGAACAAAGCCAATAATTGACTGCGAGTTGGCGATTTATTCCGCTAGCGTCATCCGCACAAGCCCCGCCGGTCGGGGTTTGTGCTTTTTATAAGAATACGGATTAACTTATGACCCACTTCAAAAAAAGTCTGATTGCTTTGGCATTATTGGCTTGGAGCGCGCATTCTCAGGCCGGTTTATTTGATGACAATGTAGCTCGCCAGCAAGTACTCGATTTGACCAATAAAGTGCAAACTTTGCAGCAGCAAAATCAAATGCGAATTGATCAGCTGGAAGCCGGTAATAAACAAATTCTCAATTTGGTGCGCCAAATTGAGCTGCAAAAAGATGAATTGGCCAAACTCAATGGCCAAAATGAAGTGCTGCAATTTAATTTAAATGAAGCAATTCAGCGCCAAAAAGATTTGTATATCGATTTGGATAATCGTTTACGCGCGATTGAACAAGGTAAAGCCGAGATTAAAGCCGGCCAACAAGCTAATGAGCAAGGCAGTTTTGATGCCGCAGTGGCCTTGGTGCAAGCCAAAAAATTTAAAGACGCGAGCGCGGCGTTAAATAAATTTGCGACTGAATTTCCTCAAAGCGACAAACTGCCCGCAGCGCAATATTGGCTGGGCACGAGTTATGCGATGAGTAAAGATTATAAATCTGCGACTACTGCGTTTAAAAACGTGATAGAAAACGCGCCAACTGACCCGAAAGCGGCGGATGCTTTGCTAGGTTTGGCATCCGTAGCGGCGGCGATGGGCGACAAAAAAACCTCGCGCAATTATCTGATTACGATTATTGAGCAATATCCACAATCAGATGCGGCAGTGCGCGCCAAGAAAGCATTGATGGCACCCAATTAAGCCTTTATGCGCTTGGGGAATTGTTACCTGCTGTAAAAATGATTTCGGTATAAAATAGCACCTCGGCATCGATCATCGATGCCGTTTTTTATTCCCCCGGACTGTATTCCGGCTAGGAGATTGGTAATGCGTACGACCCTTAGAATCACTGAAATATTCCATTCGCTGCAAGGCGAAACTCGCCGTATGGGTTTACCGACGGTGTTTGTTCGCCTAACCGGCTGCCCAATGCGTTGCGGTTATTGCGATAGCGCCTATGCGTTTACCGGCGGTAAAACAGTAGAAATCGACGTCGTCATGCAGCAAATCCGCGATTTTGGCTGTAAAACGATATGTGTCACTGGCGGCGAGCCTTTGGCACAAAAAGCGGTGCATCTTTTATTTCAACAACTATGCGATGAAGGTTTTGACGTGAGCGTTGAAACCGGCGGCGGTCAGCCGATTGATACGGTGGATTCACGCGTGTCACGGGTGTTGGATATCAAAACGCCGGGTTCTGGCGAGATGCACAATATGCATTGGCCCAATGTCGATGCAGTGAATCAAAACGATGAAATCAAATTTGTTTTGGTCGATCGCGCCGATTATGAATGGGCGCGCGATAAAGTGCGTGCCGAACAACTCGATCTACGTGCGCCGGTGATTTTCTCTCCGGTTTGGGAAAGCCTCAAACCCGCCGATTTGGCGCAATGGGTGATTGATGATCGCTTGCCGGTGCGAGTTCAAGTGCAATTGCATAAAATCCTCTGGGGCGACAAACCAGGGGTATAGGCTAGCAAGCCAACACAATCGTAGTTCAGCTGAATATACCTAGGATATCCGATGGTCTTTAAGCGTTTATTGGTCAAGCTGTATCATTTGCCCAGTCGCAGTCGAACCACCATTGCTTTGTGGTTAGGCGCGGCAATCGTTGGGCTGGTGGCTTTTTTGCTGGCGAGCGCGGCCGATTGGGCGTTCGCTGGCTTTAGCGCGATGCAGCAAAAATGGTGGTGGTGGCCGTTGCTGTCTTTGCCATTAGGCGGGATGGCGATTCGCTGGATTATGGAGCACATTGGCTCTGGCGCTCAGGGCAGCGGGATTCCGCAGGCGCAAGCCGCTTTGCAGCTCAATCATGATGTAGGGCAGATCGAGCGTTTATTGTCATTGCGAATTGCCGTCGCTAAATTCATCGGCATTGTGTTGGGACTCGGTAGTGGTTTTGTGTTGGGCCGCGAAGGGCCAACGGTGCAAATCGGCGCGAGTATTATGTTTGCTTGCCGCAAGCTGCTACCGATTGATGATCCGGTTTTTCGCCGGCAATTAATTTTGGCGGGGGGCGCAGCGGGGATTGCAGCAGCGTTTAATACCCCGTTGGCGGGGATTGTGTTTGCTTTTGAAGAGCTGGCGCGCTCGGTGGAAGAAAAAACTTCGGGCAAATTGCTCGGCGCGGTGATTTTGGCGGGCTTGGTCTCCTTGGCTTTGCAGGGTGATTACGTTTATTTTGGCAAAATTCATGTGCCGCCGTTTAGTTATTCTATTTTGTTACCGTTGGTGTTGATTGCGGTATTGGCCGGCTTAATTGGCGGGGCTTTTTCTTGGCTTTGTGTGAATGTATCGACTTGGATGCCACCCAAGATTAAGGATTACCGGCAATACCACCCGTATTATTTTATTGCTGCCTGCGGATTTTTAATTGGGCTGTGTGGTTTGATCGCGCCGATTTATGGCAGCGGTGCTGAAATCACCAGCGAAGTGATTGCGGGGCATACCGAGTTGGCGTGGTACTTTTTGCCGCTTAAATTCATTGGGCAATTAGGCACGTTTTTAACTGGATTACCGGGTGGGATTTTTGCGCCATCATTGAGTTTGGGCGCGGGGATTGGCAGTTGGTTTGTGCCATTTTTTGATCCTGAGCTCAAAATTAAGTTGATTGCCTTGGGCATGGTGGCGGCATTGGCTGCGATTACTCGAGCGCCACTAACGTCGGCGATTATTTTGATGGAAATGACCGATGGCCACGATATGGTGATTTCCATCATGATCTCGGCGATGATCGCTTCGAGCGTGGCCCGAATTTATAAAACGAATTTATATCATGATCTCGCGGAACAAGTGCTTGCCGGATTAAGCCAAGCGGCAAGTGCGCAAACGAGTCAAAAAGAGAAGTCAAAATGATGAAGAAAAAAGCAGTTATTTTATTGTCGGGTGGTTTGGATTCTGCAACGTGTTTGGCGATTGCCAAAGCCAAGGGCTTTGATTGCTATGCATTGTCGTTTGATTATGGCCAACGGCATAATGCTGAATTGCAAGCAGCAGCGCGGGTGGCAAAAGCTTTAGGCGCGATTGAGCATCGGGTAATTAAGATTGATTTGGCGGGCTTTGGCGGTTCGGCGCTGACTGACGCTAATATTGCGATGCCAGTCGATGGGATTGAAGTCGAAAACGAAATTCCAGTGACTTACGTGCCGGCACGCAATACCGTGTTATTGTCGTTTGCCTTGGCCTGGTCAGAAGTGCTAAAAGCGGATGATATTTTTATTGGTGTGAATGCGGTGGATTATTCGGGTTACCCCGATTGCCGCCCAGAGTATATTTCAGCCTTTCAAGCGATGGCACGTTTGGCGACTAAAGTGGGCGTTGAAGGCTCTTCGCTAAATATTCATACGCCGCTGATTCGTTGGTCAAAAGCCGAAATCGTTACTGAAGGTCAGAAATTGGGCGTTGATTACAGTTTGACGGTGACTTGCTATCAGGCCAATGATCAAGGCGAGGCGTGTGGGGTGTGTGATGCTTGTCGTTTGCGCGCCGCTGGTTTTGCGGCAGCAAATATGGCGGATCCAACGCGCTACGCAGCTTAAATTTTTTTCGGCCGATGATGGCCATTCTTTTTATTGGTTTTTATGTCAAATTCAATTAAACATCGCCTTGGTTTGGTTTTTGCCATGGTCGAAGAGCAGCAAGGTCTTACTCAGTATTTGCAAGATGCACACACGCAAACCGTGGGTAATCGTGAATACATCACCGGTACTTTATGGGGCGTGCCTTGTGTTTGCGTCTTATCTGGGATTGGTAAAGTGGCGGCATCCAGTACCGTAACTAGCTTGATTCAGCAATTTGGCGTGTCGCACATTGTGTTGAGCGGCGTTGCTGGCGCGGCGGATCATGGTTTAAGCGTTGGTGATATTGTGATCGCCGATCAGCTGATTCAGCATGATATGAATGTATCGCCCATGCTACCGAAGTTTGAAATTCCACGTACTGGCAAAAGCCGTTTTGATAGCTGCTCTGATTTGAGTACGCAATTGCGCAGTGCCGCTGAGCATTTTTTAGCCAATGAATTTGCTGAAAAAATTAGCAGTGAATCGCAGCAGCAATTTGCTTTAAATCGCGTCAATATTGTGAATGGTTTGATTGGTAGTGGTGATCAATTTATTAATGATATGCAAGTGTTGGCTGGCTTAAAGCTGGAACTGCCGGATTTATTAGCGGTTGAAATGGAAGGCGCAGCGATTGCTCAGGTTTGTGATGATTACCAAATCCCATTTGCGATTATGCGAACGATTTCTGACGAAGCTAATGACAGCGCACCGCTGGATTTTAAATTGTTTATTGACGAAGTCGCGGCGCAATACAGCATCGGTATTTTGCGCCAGTTTTGCGCGCAATGGACGAATGCCAATCGCTAATTGCAGCGAATAAGAAAAAAGCCATTCATTGTTGAATGGCTTTTTTTATGGGTATATCGACCAATAGTATTAAATTCATTGCCTGTATTTAGATACCCATGGCATTAGTAGCCATAACCCAATTCATGAATTTGCGTTACATCCCCCGCAATAAAGCGGACTTTGGCCATAAAGCGATTGGGGCCAAAATTGTAAATCCATTCGGTATAGACCTGCTCGCCACCATTGCGGCGATAGCCACGAGAATCGATATACGTTAACGGCATGGTGTATTGCTGCGCTTCTGTGGGTTCGCCACAATATTGTTCAACTCGGCGCATTGAGTCGCCAACGTCGATTAATGCTTGATTGCAACGCAAACTGGCAGCCACCATTGGGCTGACTAAACAAGCGCATAACACCATGGCGTATTTCATGTTGAATTCCTTTTTGGCCACAATAAAAGTGGCGCAGCAATGCCAAATGCCAGCGCTAAGACAATCATCACAGCTTTTACCCCACTCACACCTGCAGTAATGAGCAATGCTTGACCGGTTTCCGTCGCAGGTAGGCTGGCAATGCCCAATAAAGCTTGCACTGATTTATACATATACGTGCCGGGCACCATTGGAATTGCGGCGCTGATGGCATAGATAATGGCCGGTTCATTACGCCGAGTCGACCACCATTCGGCAATTAAGCCGATTAAGATCGCTGCGGCTAAGGTAGCAAAAACGATATCACCTTGTAATAACACTACCCATTTTCTTGCCGCATGCCCCAAAACTGCCAAGCCAGCGCACAGCCATAAAGCACGTGGCGGTACATTAAATAACAGCGCAAAGCCCAAAGCCGCCGGCGCCGCCCATAATTCTAGAAGCCAAGTGTGCATCTTTATATCCCCAAGATCCGCAATGCCAAGCTAACCCCAATGGCAATCCCCAGCACAATCACGCCACTCATGGCAAAGCGCACCATACCGTTTAGATAATTGGCATTGAGTAAATCGGATGCGCCATTAATGAGTGGTACGCCAGGAATTAAAAACAAGACTGAGGCGGCTAAAGCTGCCTCAGGCGTTTGCGTCCAATGGCTGAGTAAGCCAGTAGTGAGCAGGGCGACAAAGCTGGCGGCAGTGGCAAACACCGATGGTTTGAAATGACGCAGAACACAGTAAAAACGCACCATCATGCCCAGCGTTGCGCCGAATGTGGTGATCATGATGGCCGCGCTATCACCGCCAAATAAGGCCGCAAAGCTGCCGCAAGATAGACCAACCAAGATAATGATCAGCCAACGCGGATAGTGAACTGGCTTTTGCGCCATTTCATCTAGCGCTTGCTGCGCCAACTCGGGATTGGCCTCGCCTTGCTCAACGGCACAGAGCCACTGATTCAGCGTGGTGAGTAAAGCAAAATTGGCTCCCATATGCGGTGCTTTGCGAAAGCCAGTTTCTCGCTCACTACCCCATTCGATGGTGGCACCAATATTGGTTGAAGAAATAATGACTTCAACCCGCGCAGCGCCAAGCGCTTTTGCCGTGCGCTGAATAATTAAAGAAGTGCGGTGCGTTCCCGCCCCCGATTGATGCGCGAGCAAACCAGCTTGTAAAGCAATGGTGAGAACGGACGCGAGAGATTGGCTTGGTTTCATGTTAACCATGATAAACAAAGCCGCCTTATCGATCTTGGGATCTATCAAAAATTCGCCATAAACCTACAGTCAAATACCGCCAGTTGCCATTGAACTAGCAAAAATAACCAACTATCAGGCGATACAGTAAAAGTGAGGCACAGCGCTTATATTGGGCAAATAGCTTTATTGAATGAATGTGCAAGTAAGTTTACTTGGGTAGATTAATAAGTTATTTGTTTATTTTTACTATATTTACTGGGTGGATGTGTAATTTTTTAATGGCGTAAAAAGCAAAGCTTGAGGTGTGCAATGAATAATTCATTCAAAGTAAAGCCGATTTATATTTGGCTAACATTGGCATTAGCGCTTCAAGATTTGGCTGTTGCCGGCGGATATTATCCAGCTTTACCGCCGACATTATCCACCTCGGTAACCCCCAACGTCATGCTGATGATCGATAACTCCGGCAGTATGGTGCAAGATCAAAATAATGCATGGATCCCGAAAACCGCTAAATGTGATTCGGATGGTGAAATTTGGACCGGCTGTATTGTTAACAATACCGACTCGTATCGTACCGTGATCGATGCCGACGCCAATACCAAAATGATAATTGCCAAAGACGTGGCGAAAACCTTGGTGAATAATAATCCGACGCTACGCTGGGGGGTGGCCTCGTTCCGAGTGAATGATCCCAAGGGGATTGGTGGCAGTGAGCGTGGTGAGGGCGCCAAAATTGTGACCAATATTGGCAGCAGCATCGACACGGTAACGGCCGGGATTGATTCTTTAGTTGGCCGAACGGCAACACCGCTGGGTGAGGCATTATTAGAAATAACGCAATATTATCAAGGCAAAGCATCGCTCAATGGATTGGGCAATTACACCAGCCCGATTCAATATCGCTGCCAAAAAAACTTTACCATTGTCATCACCGATGGCGATGCCAGTAATGATGAAAAATTTCCAACGATTAATTACACCTCAATTAATTCATCTAATGTTGCGGTAGCAAAAACATTCAATGTTTGCACTGCTGCTTCGGGAACGGATTGCCCGGCAACTTTAGAAGGCGCAACCAATACCAATCCTTCATTTGGTGATACTAGCAACCGGCCTAGAGCATTACGTGATGTGGCCAAGTATGCCAATGATTTAGATATGCGCGTATCGACCACCGCCGCGCCATTAAATGATTTAGACGGCAAATCCTTTGATGATGAAAAATTCAAAAAACAAAATATGCAAACCTATACTGTCGGTTTTGCGGTGCTCAATAATGTGTTGCCTGCGGCTGCCAGTGTCGGCGGCGGCAAATACTATAACGCCAATAATAAAGCTGAATTAACTGCCGCCTTAACCAGTGCGGTCAATGATATTGTGGCTTCTATTTCGAATGCTGGTGGTGTGGCAACGCAGGCTGATGTTTTAACTTCGGGAAATAAAGTATTTCAGCCGGTATTTAATCCCAATGGTTGGTATGGTGAATTGCGTTGTTTTAATCTCGACGCTACAGGTAATTTTAATCCCGCCACTTCACAGTGCTCACCCGCTAAAGCCATTATTCCATCAGAAGCCAGTCGTAAAATCTATTCATCCAAAGTCGCATCAGGCGTTACTACCAGCTTTGATTTTAATGTGGCGGGTTTAGGATTAATGACGACCACGCAATTAAATGCACTACAAACGGTAATTGACAATACGGTCACCGAGAATGGAACTAATGTAGTTAAATTTATTCGCGGCATAGAAGGTCTTACTGGGTATCGCACTCGAAGTAATGGCCTACTCGGCGATATTATCGATAGCCAACCCGTGGTGATTTCTAAACCCGCGGGTACGACCACCGATAGCAGCTATAGCGCATTTCAAACGAACAATGCCAATCGAAACATGGTTTTTATTGGCGCCAATGACGGCATGTTGCACGCATTTAGCGTCGCTACGATGTCGGAATTGATGGCGTATATTCCGTCGCCGGTTTATGGCAATTTAAAAGCATTAACGGCCACCGATTATGGCCAAAGTGGTGGTACGCCACATGAATATCATGTGAATGGTAGTCTGCGGCAGGCCGATGTGAAGATTGGCGATAATTGGAAAACCATCCTTGTCGGCGGCTTAGGGCAAGGTGGTAAAGGATTCTTTGCCGTTGATACCACATCAGAATCGACCTTGGGCAGTAAGGGCAGTATCAAATGGGAATGGACTGATGTCAGCACCAATACTATGGGTTATGCCCTAGGGACACCCATTATTTACAATGTTAGAACTTCAGATAGCACAGTCGTGCCAGCTGTCATTTTAAGCAATGGCTATGAAAATAAATGGGTTAAAGGGGCGTCACCACAACTGGCGAATACCTCGTCTTTATATATTGTGAATGCCGATACCGGCGCATTATTAAAACAAATTGATGTTCCCGGCGGGGCTGGCTTGTCGTCGCCTGCTGGCGTGGATGCTGGGCAAGATGGGGTATTAGATTATGTTTATGCTGGTGATATCAATGGCAAATTATGGCGCTTTGATTTAACCGATTCCAGCCCGAGTAATTTTAAAGTCATCAGCACGCCAATTTATGATGCTGGTACCACTAAACCGATTGTTATGCGCCCGGCAGTGATGGCACTGAATTCTACCAGTGGCGAACCAATTGGCAACTTGGTGATGTTTGGCACCGGTAAATTATTAACCGATAGCGATCGATCGGATACCAGTCAGCAAACATTTTATGGCGTACTCGATAAAATGGAAGATTCATTTTCAACGATCACCGAATCTAATTTGCAAAAACAAGAAATTCTAACCACTCAGACTCTAAGTGGTAGCAGCACGATACGCGCAGGGAATTATCGCAAACTCTCGAGTAATTCGATTGACTTGCAATCGACTAGTAATACTAAATTAGGTTGGTTTATTAATTTACCGGTGAGCAGCGAGCGCTTAGTGACATCCCCAATGATTTTTGAAGATAAATTATTATTTGGTACGGGTATTCCATTAGCGACTGAAAAATGCCTACCCGGTGGTAAAGGTTGGATTATGGGTGTGAATCCATTAACTGGATCAGTAACAAAAAATATCAATAAAAAAACACCTCAAACTTATAGCTTTATCGATATTAATTTTGATAATAAATCTACGGCTGGCGATAAAATTTCTTTTTCTGGCGGCGCTGAGTATATGAGTGGCTATGAAAAAGATGGTATTCCTACAGAATTAACTTATGTTTCAACTGAAAGTAAATTAGTAACGCCTGCCGATAAGAGCAATACATCAGGCACGCCAGGCAATATCATTGCGCAACGTGAAGCAAATTCGATGGCGGTTTATACCGGTAATCCTAAATTAGTAATTGGTACAAAAGTACCGGCAATTAAAATATTCAAACCCATTCCTCGCCCCGCATCGACCGGTAAAGGCTCTCTCTACACCGGCACGATTGGTAATGACACAGTAGAAAAAACCGGGCTATTGACTAAAGCCACCGGAGTGAAAGTTGAAACCACACTTTGGCGCGAGATTAAATAATGTTAAAAACACCTAATTTAATTGAACGAGGAATGTCTTTAATTGAATTGATGGTGTCAGTGGCTATTTTAAGTATTTTATTGGCCATTGCTGTACCCGATATGATTAGTTTATTTCGCGATGCGCGATTGTCATCGCAAACGGATTTATTGGTGGCGAGTTTAAATACCGCTCGACTTGAGGCGATTAAACAAAAACAAGATGTAACTTTGTGTCCGGCAAGTAATGCCAATACTGCCACAACGTGTTCAGCGACTTTAAGCGATTGGTCTAAAGGCTGGATAATTATTCAGGGTACAACGATTTTGCAGCGAATTATCGTGCAAAAAGACGTGGTTGTTACCACCACTAGTAGCAGTATTGTTTTTAATTCCACCTTGGGTAGCACCACCGCTGCAGCAAGCTTTACTTTATGTTCGCCAGCTAGAAAGCAGCAAAATATAAATGTATCTCTCTCTGGGCGAATTAATAAAAGTGTCAGTAGCACCGTGTGTAGTTAATGCGGATGACCATGACCTTGAGGTTTAAAGCAATGTTTAAATCAATACATCAACAATCTGGCTTATCACTGATTGAAGTGATGGTTTCGGTGATGATATTAGGGCTCGGCCTATTGGGCTTGGCAGCGTTACAAACGCGCTCAGTGATGATGAATCAGAGCGCGTATTATCGCAGTATTGCCGCTGATTTAGCCGCAGAGTTAAGTGATCGAATTCGCGCTAATCGCACACCTTTTTTAGCCAGTACTGATGCAGAGATCCCAGTGCCATTACCACCGGATTTTTCTAAATGCGTACAAAATTCAGCAAATAATGACAATGTTGATTGTACTGCTCAAACATCAGGCGTTGAATCATATTTAGTCAGCACTGAAATGACAAATTGGAATCAATTTTTACGATCTCAATTACCCGGGGCAACTTTTACTTTAGAGCAAGCGCCAGGTCAATCTACTGGTTTTTATCGCTATACATTAAAAATTAGTTGGATTGATAATCGATCTGCATCATCGGTTGCAAGTCAAAAAACGATTTATTCGACGGTTATTGAATAATGAAAAGAAACTTTGGATTTACATTAATTGAATTAATGGTGGCTATGGCTATTTCTTTGGTCGCTTTATTGGCTTTGTCTGAGCTGTATATTAATACGCGAAAAACAGCGGGTTTACAGATGATTCAAAATCAGGTTTCCGAAGATGGTCGCTATGCCATATCAATGTTGCAGCGTGCGATTGCTCAAGCTGGTTTTCGTGCTGATCCAACACAGGCTTTAGCGAGCGATCGAATTACGGCCACGTCGAATGAATCAATTAGCGTTAAATTTACTTCGGATGGCCAAAATCAGATTGATTGTAATGGCAGCGTTGCCGCTGCAGGTGCGACGACGCTGGTGATTGCTAGGCCATCGAGCACGAGTAATCAATTGCAATGCGGCACAGTAGATTGGATTGCGCCGAGTGCTTCTGGCTCCGGTAATGGGACTGAATTAATTGATTTTAAAATTTTATATGGTATCGATACTGGGCCCAATTTAGCCGACGGTAGTTATGGCTGCGGGAATGATCCGGGTGATGGTAGTAAACCAAGAGATTGTATTGCCGATAGCTATGTGAGCAGCTTAACTGGCGGCGTGACAGCGAGCCAAATTGCATCGATTAAAGTGTGCTTGGTATTAAGGTCAGAAAAAACCGATACATCGATTGTAAAGCCGGCCGCAGTTAAAGATTGTAGTGGCAGCGATATTACTGGATCGGATACAGATAAAAAACTGTATCGAATGTTCCGCTCAACGATTATGTTAAGAAATAATTAGGGGTCGATTTAAAAAATATTAGCGATAAAACCCAACGAAACAATACGGCAATACAGTTGATTTACTTTTAGGCGATATCGCAATGGAAAATCATAAAGAGCATGGCTTTATTTTAATCATCGCTTTAATTTTATTAGCCGTGGTAACGATTTTGGTCGTCAATGGGATGCGCAGCACGACGATGAATGAAAAAATGGCTGGCAATTATATGGATAGAAATAGCGCCTACCAAGCGGCTGAACTGGCGCTGCGGCAAGGTACGGCCTTATTGCAAGCCAATGCCGATAGTTGTTTGGACGGCTGCAGCAATGCCACGGTGACGGGGGTTGGCCCGGTGGTGACCGCTATGCCGAGCGTGTGGTCCGATAATCTTTCAACGCAAGCGGTGATTCCGGTGCCCACCAGTTCGCCCGCGCCACAATGGGTTTCAGCTAAATACCTGATTAATCAATTACCCGATGCGATGCGCCCGAGTGATAAAACATCTTGCAAAGCGTATAGCGTAATGGGGCGGGGGCAAGGGATTGATACCCGCTCAGTGGTGGTATTACAAACTACAGCTTTTGTTTGCCCACTTTAAGGAGTTAGCATGATTAATCACCGAGGCTTTAGCTTAATTGAATTGATGATTGCAGTGGCGATTATTGGGATTTTAGCGGCTATTGCTTTGCCGAGTTATCAACAATATATTGTGAAAACTCGCCGCACTGATGTGCAGCAAATGCTGAGTTCCCAAGCTCAGGCCTTAGAGCGTTATTTTACTAGTAATGGTCGCTATACCAGTAGCGGCACCACCTGCGGCGTGAGTAACCTAAGCAATACCTATTACACCATCACATCGGATTGCAGTACGGCGAATGTGTTTACGGTTACGGCAACACCAATCAGTGGTAAATCACAAGCCAGCGATGGCACGCTAACCTTAGACAATACTGGGTATCGTACTGGTACTTGGGCTAATTAATTTTAGGGTCTGTTGGCGTTTGCGCGGATTTTGGCCTGAGGCAAGGCACAAGCGCAGCGTAGTCATTCTAAGCTAGCGCTTGGTAACGCAGCATCAGACCTTCGAGAGTTTGCCGCGTAGCTCGGGCAAAATAAAATCAATAAAGGCGCGGTATTTTTTGGGCATCGCGCTACGTTGTGGGTATACCAAATAAATCGGCGTCGGCTTTTCGTACCATTGTGGCAAGACCTCCTGTAATAATCCCAAGCGACAATAGCTTTCACCGACGATGTCGGGCAAAAGGGCGATACCGTGTCCGGCCACGGCACTCATGGCTAGGGTGGGATTGTTATTGCTGCATAGTACCGGTTGCAAGTCGACAGTGAATTTGGCGCCAGCCGATTGCATTTGCCATTGCCGCGTTGTTTGATACTCATCGTTAATTAAAATATCGTGATGAGTCAGATCTGCTGGGCTGTGTAATTGCGGCGCTTGCTGCAAATAATGCGGTGAGGCGTAGAGCTTTTCCAGCGAATGGCCAGCAAGTCGTCCGACTAAACGTTCATCCCCCACCGTGCCTGAACGAATACAAAAATCAATGCCTTCCAAAATCGGGTCTTGTATTCGGTTATTGGCGTCAACGCGAATATTGAGTTTGGGTTGTAATTTGGCAAATTGCGCCATTAAAGGCCCGATGACATATTGCGCCATCGATGGTGTGGTGCTGATGAATAATTCGCCTTCAATATGTTGCTGCGTATCTTCAATATCTAAGCGAACTTGGCCTAATAATTCGCGCAAAGCCTGCGCGTGGATTAACAACGTTTGTCCCGATTCGGTTAAAGAAATGCGCCGTGTGCTGCGCAGTAATAACACCGAACTCAATTCAAGCTCTAATTGGCTAATTAACTGGCTAACATGGCTTTTAGCGCAGCTCATTTCTTGCGCAGCGGCGGTAAAGCTACCAAGACGAGCAAGTGATTCAAAGGCGAGCAAAGCTTCAGGCAGCAATTTTGTTTTCATTGAAGAACAACTCGTTTTGGATTTGATGACTAATCAATACCGCATTATGCACATAGGATATGCCGCTGGGTCAATCATGTGGGGTGGGGTATGCGCTGTTATTTAAAGAATTTTTGGCGATGTTTGACGACGTATGACATGAAATATGATGCTTTTGCCCGTCATCATTCAAACTGGTGGGCGCAGTTTCAACCGCCTGTTCGACAGGCTGATCACCATAAAGAAGGTTGGCGGCGTTAAAAGCATTGTTCTTTAAATCAGACTAAATCGTATGAATTTACGCCATTAGGTTCTGGGTGATCATTGCTGGGATCGCATTGCTTGGTTTCGACGGCTGAAGAAAAGCAGATGCTGTTTTTGGCGGAGCAGGGGTTTTTAGTTCTATGTCGGTATTGCTCTAGATGCTTTATATATAAAAGCATTGATACATATACCTATAGATACCTTGTTGCTATGGTGACGGAGAGCTTGAATTTCGCCACTTAGCCGCCATATCTTGCAGATCCCTTTCTACTTTCGCCGGAGTCGCCATGAGCGTGCCGCACCTGACTACAGCCTTAACCGGGCCTCTCTTAGACCTTGAGCGAAAAATCCTCGCTGCGCAACCCGAGATTGAGCATTGGTTTCGCAATCAATGGCAAGAGCATACCCCGCCGTTTTATGGTTCGGTCGATTTACGCAACGCGGCTTATAAACTGGCACCGGTCGATATGAACTTATTTCCGGGTGGATTTAATAATCTGAATCCGGATTTTCACCCGCTGGCAGTGCAAGCGGCGATGACAGCACTCGAGGGCTATTGCCCTGATGCGCGCCGCGTATTGTTAATCCCAGAAAATCACACTCGCAATCAGTTCTATCTACAAAATGTGGCGGCGCTGAGCAAGATTTTGCGCCAAGCTGGGATGGTGGTCCGCATCGGTAGTCTGAATCCAGAAATCACCACTGCAACAACGCTGGAATTACCCGATGGCAGCACGATGGTGCAAGAGCCCGTGATTCGTACTGGCAATCGCGTTGGTTTGGCCGATTTTGATCCTTGCGTGGTGCTGCTCAACAACGATTTGTCAGCCGGTATTCCGAGCATATTAGTCAATATCGAACAAACGCTGTTGCCACCGTTGCATGCGGGCTGGTCAACGCGCACTAAAACGCAGCACTTTACGGCTTATGATCGTGTGGTGAATGATTTTGCGCAATTGATTGGCATTGATCCATGGGTCGTGAATCCTTATTTTGATCATGTCGATGGTCTGGATTTTCAATCGCGTGAAGGCGAGGAAAAACTGGCGGCGACTGTCGATCAAATGATTCAAAAAATTGCGCTTAAATATGCCGAACACGGTATTGAGCAAACGCCATTTGTAATCGTGAAAGCCAATGCCGGCACTTATGGCATGGGGATTATGAGCGTGAAATCGGGCGAAGAATTGATCGGCTTAAATCGCAAGCAGCGCAATAAAATGTCGGTGATTAAAGAAGGCTTGCAAGTGCACGATGTAATCGTGCAAGAAGGCGTGCCAACGATGGAAATCGTCGATGATGGCGTTGCTGAACCCGTGGTGTATATGTTGGATCGATTTGTGATTGGTGGTTTTTATCGCGTGCATACTGGCCGTGGTATCGACGAAAACCTCAATGCGCCGGGCATGCACTTTAAGCCCTTGGCTTTTGCCACTCCGCTCACCACCCCCGATTGTGATGGCTCGCCCGATTGTGAAGCTAATCGTTTTTACGCCTATGGCGTGGTAGCGCGTTTGGCGCTCTTGGCCGCTTCGCTTGAATTGGAACAAGAATAATGTCGGCATTAAGCCAAGCTTGGCTGCTCTTGCTGGGCGCGGGGATTTGTGAAATTGGCTGGCCGCTGGGATTTAAACTGTCACAAACCAGCCAGTACCCTAAATTGGCCATTGCCGCGTCGATTCTCTCGATTGCGGTGAGTGGTCTGTTGCTGTGGATGGCGCAAAAGCAGATTCCAATTGGTACCGCGTATGCGGTGTGGACCGGCATTGGCGCAGCAGGAACATTTTTAGTTGGCGTGGTGTGGTTTAACGATCCGCTCACCGTGATGCGTAGCGTGGGCGCGATGATGATTATCGGCGGCGTGATTGTGATGAAATTGGCGCACTAACTTACGTCATTAATGTCATCTAGAATTTCTCTGAGTCAAGGCGCCATCATTGGCTAACAATGGTGGCGATTCTTTTCAAGCGACGGCATTAAAAATGTGAAATCGAGTTGGGCTATTTAAAAAGGATTCAAAAATGCGATTTTTATTTGTAGTTGATCCACTCGCTAGCTTTAAAATTTATAAAGACACGACCTTTGTCATGATGCGCGAAGCCATCGTGCGTGGGCATGAAGTTTGGACTTGTTTGATTGACGAATTGAGTTTGCAGCAAACTTTGGTTCAAGCGACTGCGCGGCGTTTAACGCTCACGCCAAACGCAGATAATTGGTATCAAGAAGGCGACGCAGCAACAATCGCTTTGCGCGATTTTTCTGGCGTAATCATGCGTAAAGATCCGCCGTTTAATCAGCAATATTATTATGCAACGCAGCTATTTAGTTTGGCTGAAGAGCAAGGCGCCAATGTATTTAATAGCGGCCAAGCTTTGCGTGATTTTAATGAAAAATTGGCGATTTTTAAGTTTCCTGAATTCACCACCGAAACCATGGTCAGTCAAAATCCAGCCGATATTCGCGCCTTTGTCGCTGAGCTAGGTGATGTGATTGTGAAGCCACTCGATGGTATGGGCGGGGCGGGTATTTTCCGCTTGCGCCCAGACGACGCCAACTTGGGCTCGATACTCGAGATGCTCACCACCAATGGCACGGTTTCCATTATGGCGCAGCAATATCTACCGGCGATTAAAGACGGCGATAAACGCATTTTACTGATTGATGGCGTACCCGTTGAATGGTGTTTGGCACGAATTCCCGCGCAGGGCGAAACGCGCGGCAATTTAGCCGCTGGTGGCACCGGGGTTGCGCGGCCTTTGACCGCACGTGACCGTGAAATTGCCAATCAACTTGGCCCGCGTTTGGCAGCACAAGGCTTGTTCTTGGTGGGCTTGGATGTGATTGGCGACAATCTCACCGAAGTGAATGTAACTAGCCCAACGTGTTTCCAAGAAATTAGCGCCCAATCGGGGATTGATGTTGCGGCGCTGTTTATTGATGCTTTAGAGCGTAAGGTGTTGGAGCAGTGCTAAACCGCGATGCGGCAGAGCGAATGGTCAATTTAACAACCGAGGGCAGGGTGCCGCGTTTTTTAAATGCTGCGTGGCGCTCTCGGCAATGGCGCTTTGCTTGGATGGCCCTTGGTTTGCTATTGAGCGCCTGTAGCCAGCCGCAGCTGTATACCCAAGAGAGCTATGTATTTGGCACTCGGGTACAAATTAGTATTTATGGTTTAGAGCCCGACGTTGCTGCAAAACATGCCAATGCCGTCTTAAAAGAGCTCGATCGCTTACACCTTAAGCTGCACGCTTGGCAACCTTCTGAAGTGACCCGTTTAAACCAAGCTTTTGCCCGCGGTGAAACGGCCGTGGTGGACATTGAATTGGCGCAAATGATTCAACAAGCGGCCAATTATGCACAGCGCTCAGATCAATTATTTAATCCTGCCGTTGGCAATTTGGTGCAGTTATGGGGTTTTCATCAAGACCAATTTGCACCGGTGACGCCAGACCCTGCGGCCTTACAAGCGGCATTAGCCGCGCAACCTAACCTAGACAATTTAACGTGGAATGGCGCTAGCGTGAGCAGTAGCAATCCACAGTTAGCGATTGATTTTGGTGGTTTTGCTAAGGGCTGGGCTTTAGATCATTCGGCCAATTATTTGCGTAAAGCGCGGGTGATGAATGCGCTGGTGAACATTGGTGGCAATGTGATTGCATTGGGCAAAAAAGGCGGCGAGCCTTGGGTGGTGGGTTTGCAACATCCACGTTTGCCTGAGGCCATGGCGACCTTGCCCTTGTATGACGGCGAAGCGATCGGCACGACGGGGGATTATCAACGCTTTTTTGAGATGAATGGTCGGCGTTATTCTCATGTGATTGATCCCCGCAATGGGCAGCCAGCACAAGGCGTGCAGGCGGTGACGGTCTTAAGTCCAAGCCATGCTGATGCGGGGACGGTGTCTGATGTGGCGACCAAACCGATGTTTATTCAAGGCGTGCCATCAGCACTGCTTTACGCGCAGCGCTTTGGAATTAAAGACGTGTTAATGGTGAGTGCCAACGGTGATGTGTATATCACCGAACAATTACAACAGCGTTTAACGTGGCTAAAATCACCGCCCCATTTGTATCGATTACGCTAAATTGTTGTAGTGATGTTATTAGGTACTATGAACATGTCGTAAGTTTTAAAACAGCTATATTATATCTGGGGTATGTCAATGTTTTGGTTTGGGTAAACCACGCGTTAACAAACTTTAGCTAAATTGATTTCAAAGCTCTAAACACGAGCAGTAAAAGGATCCCGTCACACATGGTAGGAATCATCATTGTCACTCATTACACCATGGGTGAAGCGCTTATTGCTTGTGCTCAGCACATTATGGGGCGTGCTTTGCCGCAATTGGCTCAATTGGCGGTGAGTAAAGCCGATGATCCCGATGAATTAATGAAACGAGCGCAAGAATTGATCAATCAGCTGGACGATGGTTCAGGCGTCTTATTATTGACGGATATTTATGGTGGCACACCTTCAAATATCGCTAATCGTTTAATTGTTCCCGGCCACGTTGAAGCGGTCGCTGGAGTTAATTTGCCGATGCTGGTTCGAGCATTAACTTATGGGCATCAATCGCTAGATATTGCCGTTAGCAAAGCCATTACGGGTGGTTTAGAAGGGGTGTTGTATATGCTACCCACGGTGCCACAAGATGAAAAAGGCGATTAATAATGTTGCAACAAGAAGTAGAAATCATTAATAAATTAGGATTGCATGCGCGAGCATCGAGTAAGTTAACGCAATTAGCCAGCCAGTTTCAATGCGAGGTATGGATCACTCGTAATCAACGCCGAGTCAATGCCAAGTCAATTATGGGTGTAATGATGTTGGCTGCAGGCAAGGGTAGCAAAATAACCATTGAAACCAGTAATGCCCCCGATGAGGCAGCAGCGATGGATGCATTGCTAGCCTTAATTGCGGATAAATTTGGTGAAGGCGAGTAAGTCCTCGCGCAAACATGACAGGCCGCATGGGTGATGTGTTGATGCGAGGCCACGCAGCAGGCAAACAATTGGTTCACTTGGCATGATCTAGCGATGTGAATGAGTGCATTGGGCGAAATGCTCGCCTTGGAGGGAAATGGATGAGTATTACTTTGCATGGTTTAGGCATTGGTGGCGGTATTGCCATCGGTCACGCGCATTTAATATCGCAAGCCGATATTGAAATCGTGCATTACCAATTGCCGCCCGAAGCGATCGCCGGTGAAGTGCTGCGCTTTGAAGACGCAATTCGTAATACTCGCAAAGAGCTTGAAATGCTATGGGGAAGCATCCCCGAAAATGCGCCCACTGAACTGGGGGCATTTTTAAGCCTGCATATCATGCTGCTCAACGACCACACCTTATCCAAAGACCCGATTCACTTAATTCAAACCCAGCATTGCAATGCCGAGTGGGCTTTGCAGCAACAACTGGATGTGTTGTTGGCGCAGTTTGATGAAATCGAAGAGGAATATCTGCGCGAACGGCGCACCGATGTCATTCAAGTGACTGAGCGCATCTTTAAAACCTTGGCCGGACATGAGCCGATTTTTCATGCGCCGCATTGCGGTGGCGACGACTGCATTTTAGTCGCGCATGACTTATCGCCCACCGATATGGTGTTGTTTAAAGATAGTAATTATCGTGCCTTTATTACTGACGTTGGTGGGGTGACTTCACACACGGCGATTTTAGCGCGCAGCCTTGATTTGCCTTCGGTATTGGCTTTGCGCCACGCGCGGGAAATGATTCGCGAGCAAGAGCTTATCATTGTCGACGGGATTAATGGCGTCGTTATTATTGATCCAGACGAGCTGATTTTGGCCGAATATCGTTTGCGGCAAAACGATTGGCTGCTGAAACAAAACGCGCTGCAAGACATCCGAACCAGTCAAGCGATTACACGCGATGGTACGCCAGTTGAGTTGTACGCCAATATTGAATTACCCGAAGATTGTGAGCTGGCGCTAGAAAATAACGCTTTTGGTATTGGCTTATTTCGCTCTGAGTTTTTGTTTTTAAAAGAAGACGATTTACCCAGCGAAGAAGAGCAATTTATTGCGTATAAGGCGGTTGCTGAGTCAATGCAAGGCAAGCCAGTCATTATTCGTACTGTCGATTTGGGTAAAGATAAAATCCCTTCGTGGCAATCTGAAAGCGAAGCCCCCAACCCAGCTTTGGGTTTGACCGGAATTCGCTTATGCATGGCCGAACCGCAAATGTTTCGCACGCAATTGCGCGCGTTATTACGCGCCTCGGCTTTTGGCAAGGTGAAACTGCTGTTGCCGATGCTATCGACGATTAATGAAGTGAAGCAAACGCGGGGGCATTTAGATGAGGTCAAAGCCGATTTGCGCCGTCATCAGATTTTATTTGATGAAGGCATCGAGCTCGGCGGCATGATTGAAGTCCCTGCTGCGGCGATGGCCGTGGCTACTTTTTTAAATCATTTGGATTTTGTTTCCATCGGTACCAATGACTTGATTCAATACTCCTTGGCAGTAGATCGCAATGATGATGCAGTCAGCCATTTGTACGATCCACTCAATCCCGGGGTGCTGCAGCTGCTGTATCACGTGATCAGTACTGCCAATCGCTTGGGTAAGCCAGTGTCGATGTGTGGCGAAATGGCCGGCGACCCAAGTTTAAGCCGTTTATTGCTGGGCTTAGGTTTGCGACGGTTCTCGATGCTACCGATTCAATTGCTTAAAGTGAAGCAGCTGATTTTATCGGCAGAAATGGCTTTTATTACGCCGATTGTGGCGCAAATGCTGGCGGCTGAAGATAGCGATCGTTTACGCGAACTTTTACAAGAGCTTAATAAATAGCAGGGTATCTGCTTGTGGGTAATGTATATCAAAACTTAAAAGCTGATACCTTGGTGGTGTATTAATTGGCTAAAATCCAATCTAGCAATTGTTCGAGCAATCAGGTTTCTGAACTTGACACTTTATTGATGGCTGCGCGGCAGCAATATCGCAGTGATTGCCAGCAAACGCTGCTGTTAGCCGAGCAAGCGCTGCGGATTGCGCAGCAGCAACATGATGCGGCGGCGCTTGCCCAGGCCACTTTACTGCTTGGGCAAGCGCATTACATTTTATCTGGCGCTGAAACCGCACTCCCCATTTTGCGTAAGGCACTCACACAGGCTAAAGCCATCGCAGCACATCGCTTGGCCGCAGAAAGTTTGATCGGTATTGCGTGTGCGCTGCAAAGCCTAGGGCAATTGCATGCGGCTTTTTTAGCCAATCTTGACGCTTTGCAAGCGGCCATCTTAGACAATGCACTAACACTGTACGCTGAAGCTTATCTTGGCATGGGTAATCTCTATGTGCAGCACAACGAGCACAGTAAGGCGCTGCATTATTTAGCCTTAGCCAGTGAATGGGCCGATTTATCGGCGGATCAAGATTTACGCTGTAAAACACGGCTACACCTGAGTGCCACCTTATTATCGTTACGAGAATTTTCGCTTGCATATGACGTATTGCAACAAGCCAAAACGTTTTTAATTTTGCCATTGCGGCGCGATTGGCAAGCTGAGATTTTTAATTACCTCGGTTTAATTCATGTCGAGCAAGGTGAATCGAGCTTGGCGCTCGATTGCCTACAGATGGCGTGCCAAATCAATGCCGAAGCCGGTTTTGTTTGGGGACAAACAGTCAATTTATTGGGGTTGGGCAAGTTAAGCTTTCGGCTTGATCAGCCGCAAGCGGCGTTAAGCTACTTGCAACAAGCGTTGGCTTTGGTGGATGAATTTCAAGATTTATATCTATTGCAGCAAATTCATTATCAACTCTATCTGATTTATGAAGCGCAAGGCGACGCTGTGCGAGCGATGATGCATCACATTGCTTATCACGATCATTTCATGAAATTGCAACGGCAAAAAGAATACAGCCAATTTCGCGCCAACGATAAGCGTCGGCTGCAAAATGTCGAAATGAAATTGAAACTACTCAGCTCGGAGCTGGAAGTGAACCAGCTGAAGCAGCAACGTCATCAAGAAGTTGATCGCTTACGAGAGCTAGAAAGTGCCGTTTATCACGACGGACTCACCGGCGTGTATAACCGCCGCGCTTTGGATGAGCGCTTGCCAGAATTACTGCGGTTAACCCAAGAAAGTCAGGGGAATTTACTGGCGATCATGATCGATTTTGATCACTTTAAGCAAATTAATGATCACTTTTCCCATCATATTGGCGACGTTGTATTACGTACAGCGTGTGATGTGCTATCTAAATTAAGCCGTGATAACGATATGCTGGCGCGGTATGGCGGTGAAGAGTTTGTGTTGATTGTGCATCATATTGATATCGCTATCGCCAGCCATATCGCCGAAAGAATGCGCCAAAAGATCGAACAATTTAATTGGGCCGATTTGCAAACCGGCTTGTGTGTATCGATTAGTTTGGGCTGTGCCGTATGGCAATACGGCGAAAGCGCAGAACAATTATTGGCGCGTGCCGACAAGGCCTTATATGCGGCCAAACATGGTGGGCGAAATTGTGTGCGTTTTGCCGAGGTCGATCATGCTTGATTTAAGCCAATTAGAGGCGCGCGGCAATGCCATTGCGACCTTGGCCAATCAAGATTGTGCCGCGGCTTTGGTGCAGGCTGATGCGATGCTCGATGCGATGCAAGCGCAGCAATTACCTGAAGCAATTGCCATCGCACTGCAAACCAAGGTGCGCGTTTTACAACGATTACCGAATAAAACCCAAGCGATTACGCAGCAAAATGAACTAATTCGCTACTTAAAGCGCGAACAACTGCTGCCAAATTTGGCTGCAGCTTATTTGCGACTCGGGCAAATTTATTACGACAGTCTGGCGTATTATCGCGCTTTGGATGCTTGGCTTAAATCACTAGAAATCGCAGGAGAGCGGCACGACATTCATGCCGCAGCGCAGGCGTATATTGGTGTAGGTAAGTTCTTCTTTGGTCTCGGTGAATATACCCGCGCTTTACATTGCCATAACATGGCACAAATGATTGCGAGCTCGCTCAATCTAGTGCAGCTCGATACTGAAATTGGCTTGAATATTGCTGCCGATGCTTATCGATTACAAGATTTTGCAACCGCGCTTACGGCACTCACTAAGGCTAGAGCTGCATTTGATGCCGGTTTAAATCGACCTTCTTGGTTGGGCGAAGCCGATTTTTATCAAGGTATGATTTGTTTTGAACATGGCGAGTATGCCAAGGCGCAAGAGTTTTTAAGCCGGGCCTATAAAATTCACCATAAGCAGCATAATTCATGGGGTGAAAGCCATGTTTTATTGGCGCTGGCGCGAACATTTATTAAATTGACCGAGTACGAACACGCCGTTGAATGCCTAGAAACCGTTTGTGCATTAAGTGAGCAACATCAGCAAATTTTGCTGAGTATTGAAGCCTACGAGGTTTTATCCATGCTGTATGTGGAGCAGGGCGATTATGCAAAAGCCTTGCAGTTTCATAAACGGCTGCATGAATTAATTCGCAATAATCCACCCGAGCAAAGGCCAGGTCTACGATTAAGCCGGCATGCTAGTCAACGTTTACAATCGATTGAGTCGACGCTAGAGCTGATTCGAATTCAGGCGCGTTTGAAATGCTAGCGGTTTGTTGCTGGCGCTGATTACACCTACCAAGAGGCGCTCTTTACGCCAAATCCATAATAATGCCGTGGGTAAAGCGGATCGTTCACGCGGTATAATCGTTTTTTTGCTGTAGTGAATGAGTATTATGTCTCGCGAAACGCTGTCTTTAAACGATGAAATGCGCAATTATTTCCTCGATACCGCCTTGCGCGAACCGGCCATTTTAGGTGAACTGCGTGATTTTACCGCCCAACATCGGGTGGCAAAAATGCAGTTTGCGCCGGAACAAGGTGCCTTACTGATTTTTCTATTGCGCCTAATTCGCGCGAAAAAATACCTCGAAGTTGGCACTTTTACTGGCTATAGCTCAATCGCTGCGGCGCTGGCAATGGGGCCAGAAGGGCGCGTGATCGCCTGCGATTTGGTTGAAGAGTTTACTAAAATTGCCCAAGAGTGGTGGAAAAAAGCCGGTGTTGAAGAGCAAATCACCCTTAAATTGCAAGCTGCGGTGTTTTCTTTAGAAACCTTGGTCGCTGAAGGCCATTCAGGCAGCTTTGATTGCATGTTGATTGACGCCGATAAACCGTTTTATCCAACGTATTATGATTTTGCTTTGGAATTGGTACGTCCGGGCGGCTTGATTATTTTGGACAATATGTTTCTTGGTGGCCGTGTTGCCAACCCTAAGCCGCATCATCCAGCCAGCGTGCAAATCTTGCATGATTTTAATCGGCAGTTGCGGGATGATCCACGCGTTGAGCATGCCATGTTGCCAGCAGGCGACGGGATGACATTGCTATTTAAACGTTGAGTTTGCAGCTCAATAGCAAAAAGGAAGACATCAAAAAGCCCTAGCGTATATACCGCTAGGGCTTTTTGGTTAATGGCTGCAGCTCAATACCAAGTCACTTGGCCATTGCTGGTGTTGTACATTGCGCCAACAATTTTAATTTTGCCTTGTTCTTCCATTTCTTTCAGAATTGGGCTCATTTGGCGGATTTTTTCCACCGTTTGCTGCACATTCAATTCGGCCACATCTTGCACGAATTCATGATTATGTGAATTGCGCTCGCCACTGGTTTGCGTGGCATTGACCGCCGGCATGAGTTTATCGAGTAAACCGGTTAGATTGCCCATTTTTACGTTGTCGCACGCGCCTTTAATGGCGCCGCAGCTGGTGTGGCCCAGTACGACAATCGCGCGTGATCCTGCCACTTTGGCGGCATATTCAAGACTACCTAGCATATCTTCGTTGACCGTATTGCCTGCAACACGAGTGGTAAATAAATCACCAATCCCTTGATTAAACACCAACTCAGGCGCCGAGCGCGAATCAATACAGGCCACGACGCTGGCCAGTGGGTATTGCCCCAGCGCAGTTTGTGTTACTTGTTTTTTATAATCGGGGGCAAGGGCTTTGCCGCTACTAAAGCGAGCATTGCCATTTTTGAGAATGGTAATGGCTTGCTCTGGCGTAATGCTGGCTTGCACTGCTTTAGTCAGGGTTTTGCCAACGGCATACGGCTCTGGTTTAACTTCACCGCCATGATCATCGCCCGCCCAAGCCGCTGAAACAGCCAATGCCGATGATAGAACAAGAGGAAGTAATAAGGATTTTGCTTTCATTGTATTGACTCCAGATCAAACGTGATGAAATAAACGCAAATATTCATATACTAAAATGTCAGTAAATATGGAGATATTACATTGTGTTTCTGAATATAGTACTTATTTTTGCTGACGTAGATCTTAGGCGACAACAAAATCCATGCGTGAATTGCCATCCGACTGACGGCGGCGTTCAGTTTGGAAATGAGCATGCGGTTTGCAGTGCTACTTAAGAATCAAATGCGAGCTTAAATCAGACTTAAATCCTTAAAAACATTAAGGTTTTTCAACATCGGGATAGATAAATAACTCGCGGTTTAGCTCTGCATTCCAGCAAAAATCTGCGACAATGCGCGATTAGCCTTGTTTGTGATCAGCATGAATACCTCTCATTCCCCGATTTATGATTTGCCCGCAGGCGTAACGCCGCGTCAACCTGCGCCTTTTTTGCCGATGAGCCGCAAGGAAATGGATGCGCTGGGCTGGGATGAGTGCGACATTATTTTGGTCACTGGCGATGCCTATATCGATCATCCAAGTTTTGGTATGGCGCTATTGGGGCGTTTGCTCGAGGCGCAGGGTTTTCGCGTTGGGATTATCAGCCAGCCCGACTGGACCTCTGCCGACGAATTTAAACAGCTTGGCAAGCCGCGGCTGTATTTCGGCGTCACGTCAGGCAATATGGATTCGATGATTAACCGCTATACGGCAGATAAAAAACCGCGTTCGGACGACGCGTACACCGCAGGCGGCATGGCGGGTAAACGACCTGATCGCGCGCTGAATGTATATTGCCAACGTTGCCGCGAAGCGTATCCGGGTGTGCAAATTATGGCGGGCGGTATCGAAGCCAGTTTGCGCCGCATCGCGCAATACGATTATTGGAGCGATAAAATCCGCCAGTCGGCGCTGATTTATTCCAAAGCCGATCTGCTGCTATTTGGTAACGCCGAACGCGCCTTGGTTGAAGTGACGCAGCGCGTCGCTGCTGGCGAAAAAATGAGCGAAATCCGCGATGTGCGCGGTACAGCATTTTTGGCCCCGCATGGTTGGCGGCCTGCTGGCTGGGTTGAGCTTGATTCGTCGATTGTCGATATACCTGGCAAAGTTGAAGCCCATCCTAACCCGTATGCGATGGAAGACGAGAAACAGCAAAGTGCAGCGGGCAATACTGCTGAGTCTTCTGCCGCAAACACCCAAGTTATTCAAATGGTTTCTCGCGAAGCGCGCCTTGCCGCGCGCCGCGAAGTGCGCGGCCGCACGGTGATTCGGATTCCGTCGTTTGAAACGGTGACTTATGATCCGGTCAGCTACGCGCATGCTAGCCGCACGCTGCATTTGGAATCCAATCCCGGCAACGCCCGCGCTTTGGTGCAGCAGCATGGCGAACGGGATGTGTGGATGAATCCACCGCCGATTCCGCTAGAAACCGCCGAAATGGATTACGCTTTTGATCAATATTTTGCGCGCAATCCGCATCCAAGTTACGGCCAGCAAGTGATTCCCGCGTGGGATATGATCCGTTTTTCGATCAATATTATGCGCGGCTGTTTTGGCGGCTGTACGTTCTGTTCAATTACCGAACACGAAGGGCGCATTATTCAAAGCCGCAGTGAGGGCTCGGTATTGCGCGAAATCGAAGAAATCCGCGATAAAACCGCTGGCTTTACTGGGCATATTTCTGATTTGGGTGGACCAACCGCCAATATGTATCGCTTGGCGTGTAAAGACCCCAAAATCGAAAAATCCTGTCGCCGTTTAAGCTGTGTTTATCCCGGCATTTGCGAGAATTTAAACACCGATCACAGTAGTTTGATTCAACTGTATCGCAAGGCACGTAAGATTCCGGGCGTGAAAAAAATCACCATTGGCTCGGGTTTGCGCTACGACTTAGCGGTCACATCGCCAGAATATGTAAAAGAATTGGTCACGCATCATGTGTCGGGCTATTTGAAAATCGCGCCGGAGCATACCGAAGAAGGCCCGTTGTCAAAAATGATGAAACCGGGCATCGGTACTTTTGAAAAATTCAAAGCGATGTTTGAAAAATTTAGTGCAGAAGCCGGCAAGCGGCAGTATTTAATTCCTTACTTTATCGCCGCGCATCCGGGAACGTCGGATGAAGACATGCTGAACTTGGCGCTGTGGCTGAAGAAAAACGATTTTCGCCCTGATCAAGTGCAAGCGTTTACGCCAACGCCGATGGCGATGGCTACGACGATGTGGCATACCAAGCGCAATCCATTGAAAAAAATCCATCGCAGCTCGGAAAAAGTCGATGTGATTCGTGATGAAAAACGCCGTAAAGCGCATAAAGCTTTCTTGCGTTATCACGATCCAAAAAACTGGCCACTACTGCGCGATACACTGCGCGAGATGGGGCGGGCTGATTTGATTGGCAATAGCCCGAAGCATCTCATTCCAATGGAGTCGCCGGAAGAGCGCGCGCTGCAAGCACGACCGGTGCCGAAGGGCAATGCGCGTGGCGGCGGAGGCCCGGGTTCGGTTGGTAAGATACCCAATAGAAGTAATGGCGCACGCAGCACGGCAAGCAATGGTCAGCGAGCAATACCCCACGGTGCTGCGGCAGGAAAACCCAAAGCAGCGGCGACGGCTAATCGCCCGCAATCGGGTAAACCCGGTGCAACGCTGGCAAAGAAACCACGCGCTCGTTAGCGCCAGGCTGAACTAAGCTACGGCTGTGGCTTGGTTCGATGACCCACTTTTAACACGAGATACTGGCAAAAGCGCTGGCATGGAGGTCGAGAAAATCAGCCGCAGCGGTTTTACTGCTATAGATGGACGGTGTGGTTTGATCGGCTTCACGCAGCATCGCCACCAGATCGGCATCGTCAGTGAAGGCCATTTTTTTGCCAAATAAAATCAGCCATTCACCGTGCACTTCAACGATGCGGGCATGCAGTTGTGGCGCCTGATCGCGTGCTTCTGGCAGGGTGTAAAGATTGATACCTTGAAATTGAATGCTCATTGAATATATAGCGCGGTGGTTGATCTCAGCATTATCTTGCCTTGGGTTGCTGATTTTGGCTAGCGGCGCTCAGTGTTTTAAAAACGAAATCTGCCGCTAAGCGAGTATCATCAAATTGATATTGAAGTTTATTGGAGTGATTATGGAAGCGCGCATCACCGAATTAGAAATCCGCCTTGTATTGCAAGACGAATTACTCGATGATTTAAATCAAATCATCGCGCGGCAACAGCAGCAAATTGACCATTTGCAACAGCAAGTGAGTTATTTACAAGAACGAAGTGTGGGCCCCGAGCAGTCTGGACGCAGTCTTTTGGATGAAATTCCACCGCATTACTAAGCTGTATTCTATGTTGATCAGGGTGATGCCAGCTCGAAATTGAGGCGGATTCACTTTTGATCCAATGATGGGGTTTTTATCTCGCCAAAGCCGCCGTTAGTGCGGCTTTTTTGTGTTTGAAATATGAATTAGTCATACTAGAAAACGGCGATGATTTTTTCATTTTCAGCACGTCTTTCCTTACAAAGATGTACATATTTGGCTGGGTTGATCGAGTTCAGCATGTTATGGTGTTTTTTCTGAAAATGAAAAGGAGTAGTGGATGAAGACGTCTACCTTATCAACACGAACGACCTTTTGTTGGCCAGTAGTACTACCTAGTTTGGCTTTAGTGCTGGTGTTATTGCTATTTTCAATGCTTGCGCCGAGTCAGGCTGAGTACATTTTTAACTCCAGCAAAAGCTGGATTACCGAGTATTTTTCTTGGTTTTACACTCTGGCTGTCGCCGCTTTCGTTATTTTATTAATTGGTATCGCGATTAGTCGTTACGGCAATATTCGCTTAGGACCGGATGATGCCGAGCCCGAGTTTCGGTTTTCCTCGTGGATCGCCATGCTTTTTGCTGCAGGTATGGGCGTAGGGCTGATGTATTTCGGGGTCGGCGAGCCAATACAGCATTTAATTGCGCCACCCACTGCCGTCGTTGGCACGCCATCTGCTGCGCGCGAAGCCATGCTGATGACCTTCTTTCATTGGGGGATTCATGCTTGGGCGATTTATGGTGTGGTCGGGCTGGTGCTGGCCTATTTTGGCTTTCGCTACAATCTACCGCTGACCGTGCGCTCGGGGCTTTATCCCATTTTAAAAGATCGTATTAATGGCCCTTGGGGTCATGCGGTCGATGTGTTTGCGCTGTGCGGCACGATTTTCGGGATTGCTACCACGCTAGGTTATGGGGTTTTACAACTGTCAGCAGGTTTAACTCACGTCAGTGGCTGGGATTTTTCTGGCTTGCCGATGCAATTGGGTTTAATCGCAGCCGTTGTGACTTTAGCGGGTTTATCGGCAGCATCTGGTTTGGGAAAGGGCGTAAGAATCTTAAGTGAAATTAATTTATCACTAGCTATCTTCCTAATGCTGTTTGTTTTAATTGCGGGCCCAACACTCTATTTATTGGGCAGCTTTAGTGAAAATATTGGCAATTATTTAGCCAATGTTGTGCAACTGACTTTCCGCAATTTTACTTATGAGCCGGCCAATTCAGAAAACTGGTACCAAGGTTGGACCATTTTGTATTGGGCTTGGTGGATCTCTTGGGCACCGTTTGTTGGTATGTTTATCGCGCGGATTTCGCGTGGTCGCACCATCCGCGAATTCATCGTTGGCGTTTTGGTGATTCCAGCAACGTTTAATTTCTTGTGGATGACCGTATTTGGCAATGCTGCCATTTGGGTCGATACCCATACCGCGATGGGCGCGCTGGGTGCCAGTGCGGGTAATGTCGATGCGCTGTTGTTTACTTTCCTTGATTATTTACCACTAGCTAGCTTGAGCTCAGCCGTTGCCTTGGTATTGATTGCGATTTTCTTCGTGACTTCTGCCGATTCGGGCGCTTTTGTGATCGATAATATTGCCAGCCGTGGCAATACCCAATCACCAGTGTGGCAACGCTTATTTTGGGCGGTGATTTTGGGTTTGGTTGCCGGTTGCTTATTGACCGCTGGCGGTTTAAAAGCTTTGCAATCGATGACCATAGTGGCGGCTTTGCCGTTTGCGGTAGTGATGCTATTGCTGTGCTTTAGTTTGCTCAAAGGTTTGCGAGCGGATGAATTGCATGCACAGCAAAAATTATCGCATGCGAGTAATTTTTGGAATGGCCAACGCTGGCGTTCACGCTTGGTGCAGATTTTACGTCAGCCTACACAGCAAGATGTTCGGGCTTTTTTAAGCGATACGGTGCAGCCGGCGATGGAAAAAATTGCCGAAGAATTGCTTAAAAATGGCGTTCAAGCCAAGGTTGAGCGCATTAGCGAAGATAAAGTGCAATTGGAAGTCACCCAAAATCAGTTGCGTGATTTTGTTTATGGCGTGGCGTGTACGCAAAAACTAGTACCTGATTTTGCTTTAGCCAATACCGCTTTACCGACCTCAGAGCAAGCTGAGACGTTTGAACCGACGACTTATTTTACCGATGGTCGCAAGGGTTATGACGTGCAGTCTTTGGTTGAATCCGAAGTGCTGGCCGATATTTTGAAGCAATATGAGCGGCATTTGAGTCTTTCGCTCAATGCGGACGCCGCTTTATTGCAGCATGCACCATCTCATCGTTGATTTATCGTAAAGAAACAGCGCACATTTGTGCGCTGTTTCAACTTATACGCTATAAAAAATACACCATTCTTTCTTGATAAGTAGGTTAAATGCGTCATTCGTTGACTCGACGCTGTTGTCAGTGGTTGAAACCGCTGATTTCTCAATTTGGCGTTTATTTCTTTTTTGCGGTCGTGATTGGTCTTGGTTTATTGCTGAGCATTATCGTGCTTTATAGTGGCAAGCAAGTGAACGCGGTGATTCAGCCTTTGGTGAATGAATCAGTCCCAATTTTGCGCACCATCAGTGAGCTCAAAACCAAGGTCACTGAACGCCAAGTCATCATGAATCAATACTTTGCTTATGGGCTCAATCAAGCACAGTTCAAAAAGAAATACCGCGACAATCAATTACGCTTAACTCAGCTGGTAGAGCAATCCAATCCGAAGCGGCATCAACATCCTCGGCACATTGCGATTATGGCCATGAATGAAAATGCGCAACTATTGGCCGAAAAGCTAGAGCATGTGATGAGTAGCAATCCGGTTGATGCGGATGAAGCAAGGGCTATTTTGGTCGAAAGCGCTATTGATACCAATGAATTGTTATTGCAATTGGATCGCTCTTTTGTCGATGTGAGTCAAGAAATCGAAACGGCAAGTCGTCGGTCATTGTATGACGTTAGCGTGATGGTGAAGCTGGTGCTGGCGTATAGCTTGGCGATTGTCGTGATTGCGATATTGGTCGCGTATTACATTCATGCGCGTCAGCGCGCAGAGAAAAAATTAGCCCATGCCGCACGCCATGATCGCTTGACTGATTTACTCAACCGCCGCGTTTTTGAAGCTGATATTGCCGCATTGGGTGATACGCCGTATGCGGTTATTTTGATTGCGATTGATCGTTTTCAGCGGGTGCAAGGCGGTTTGGGTTATGAAGCGGGTGATGAATTATTGGTTGCCGTCACCGCCAGATTACAGCCGATTATTCAACAATTTGGTGGGGTTTTATATCGATTTGAGAGTTCATATTTTGCGGCTTTATTGGATTTAAGCGGTGAAGAGCGGCCGCCAGAGTTGCTATCCAAAGAGCTGCACGATGCCTTGCAAGTCGGCATTTTAATTGCCGGTCATGAGTTATTTTTAACCTTGAGTATGGGCGGCGCCATTTATCCACAAGATGGCGGTGATGCGGTGACCTTAATTCGCAATATGGATGCGGCACTTGAGCAAGCGCAGCAGCAAGGTGGTAATGCCTTACGTTATTACGATCAAGAAATGAATGCACGTGCCATAGAGCGTTTGGCACTTGAGGCCGATTTGCGCTATGCGATCGAACGCAATCAATTGCAGCTGTATTTTCAACCCCAAGCGCATATTCATTCATTACAGATTATTGGTGTTGAGTGTTTAATTCGTTGGCATCATCTTGGTAAATTGGTTTCACCGATTGAGTTTATTCCCTTGGCGGAAGAATCCGGACTGATTATTCCGATGGGCGATTGGATTTTACGTACCGCTTGCCAGCAGGCTAAAGCTTGGCAAGACGCCGGTACGCCACTGATTGTGGCGATTAATATCTCGGTTCGGCAGTTTCAGCACCCGCATTTTTTGTCTTTAGTGCGTCAAGTTTTGCAAACCACGGCTGTTGATCCGGCATGGATTGAATTAGAAATTACAGAAAGTGTGGTGATGCAAGACGCCGATCATACAATTGAATTGTTGCAGCAATTACGCGATTTAGGGGTGATGCTGTCGATTGATGATTTTGGTACCGGTTATTCAAGTCTGTCCTACTTAAGACGATTCCCGATTAATAAATTAAAAATTGACCAAAGTTTTGTCGGTAATTTGGTGTCTGGCAACCAAGACGCAGCCATTGTCGATGCCATCGTTCGCTTGGGGCATAATCTGGGCTTAACGGTGATTGCCGAAGGGGTGGAAACTGAGGCGCATTTGGCCGTTTTGGCGCAGCTGCATTGCGATGAAATTCAAGGATATTATTTCTCACGGCCATTACCGTTGGCTGAGCTGACCCGCTTTTTATCCTCACAAATCGCTTGATCGATATCTGGTGGCGATTGATCTTGATCTGGACGGGCGGTTTTTCCAGTAAAAAATGCGTAAAAACAGCAAATTGTGCAGTCTTAGCCGATGAATTTCGGTATAAGAGAGCCTTCGCGTTTTATTGCCTTTGAGTTTGGATTTCCTATGCCTAAGAAAAAATCGACTGCCTCTCCCTCTGTTGCCATTATTGGTGGTGGCCCTGCTGGCTTGATGGCGGCCGAAGTGATTGCTGCGGCTGGATTTTCAGTAGAATTATTTGATGCAATGCCTTCGGTTGGACGTAAATTTTTATTGGCCGGTGTCGGCGGAATGAATATTACCCATGCTGAAGATGCGGCTCAATTTTTAGGCCGTTACGGCTCAGCGAGCCAAAACCTCGCGCCAATGATTGAACAATTCGGTGCCAATGCACTCACTGCATGGGTACATGATTTAGGTATTGAAACTTTTATTGGCTCTTCCGGGCGAGTCTTTCCCAAAGAAATGAAAGCCGCACCATTATTGCGTGCGTGGTTAGCGCGGCTTAAAGCCAGCGGCGTTAAATTTCATGTTCGTCATCGCTGGTTAGGTTGGGATAAAAACCAAGCGCTGCGCTTTGCCAATCCAGAAGGTGAAGTTCAGCTGACATTTGATGCCGTGGTTTTGGCTCTAGGTGGTGGTAGCTGGGCTAAGCTCGGCTCAGATGGCGCTTGGGTGCCATTATTGGCCGAGCAAGGCGTGGATATCGTGCCATTAAAACCGGCCAATTGCGGTTTTGATGTCGCTTGGAGCACGCATTTAAGTGAAAAATTTGCGGGTAGCCCACTTAAAACCGTTGCGGCAGCAACTCGCCCGCACGATGCAAAAAAAGTCGGTGAATTTGTCCTCACCGCAGGCGGTGTTGAAGGCAGCTTGGTGTATGCGCTGTCTAGCCAATTGCGAGACGACATTGCCGAACACGGCAGTGCGACCTTGTGGTTGGATTTAGTGCCACAAAAATCATTGGCGCGTATTACCGAAGAATTATCGTTGCCGCGCGGCGCTGATTCGATGGCGAATCATTTACGCCGCAAGCTGGGGATTGAAGGCGTGAAAGCCGGCTTATTGCGTGAATTGGTGAGTAAAGAAGACTTTATGCAACCGGCGAAATTGGCAGCGGCGATTAAATCATTAGCCATTACACTATTGGCACCGCGCCCGCTGGATGAAGCCATTAGCACTGCCGGTGGCGTGAGCTTTGCTGCGTTAGATGCGAATTTAATGCTGAAGTCCGCGCCTAAAGTGTTTTGTGCTGGTGAAATGCTCGATTGGGAAGCGCCAACTGGTGGCTATTTACTCACCGCATGTTTTAGTAGCGGCCGTGCAGCAGGCTTGGGCGTGATCAATTGCTTGCAAGCAGCAACTGCCTTGGAGACTAAACCTAAAAAAGCCGCTACCAGCACCGCTGAACGTAAAGTGGCCAAGCCTAAAGCGAGTGCTGCACTGGATAGCGAAGCAGTGCCAGTGAAAGCCAAGCGGGTGAGTAAAGCCAAGGTTGATGTAGCAGAAGCAATTGCCGCCACAGCTGAAAAACCCAAAACACGTGCTGCGAAAGCAGTACCTGCAGTGAGCACGGAACTTGAAGCTGCGCCGGTGAAGCCAAAACGCGTCCGGAAAGTCGCCGAAGCACCTGCGGCCGAAGAAGTGGATGTTGTGTCTGCAAAAGCCAAGCGCGCCCGCAAACCGACCCAAGAATAAACCCATTACAATTTAATTGAGATAGACCATGACTGATACCATGCAAGAACCATTGTTTTCCTTATTGGATACGGCGTTAGCCAACCGCGCGGATTTAATTACGCAACTCGCCGCCGAGCAAACCAATACTTATCGCTTATTTCACGGCAGTATTGAAGGCGTACCTGGCTTAACCATTGATCGTTACAACGACTTAATCCTGATTCAAACCTTCCACCGCGCTTTGTCGATTGAACAATACGCTGAAATCGAAGCGTTTTATGCCCGCACTTACCCAGCTTGCGCCCTCGTGTATAACGATCGCAGCCACGGCAATTCGCGGGTGATGAATCGTCTGACCGAAGCCGAAGAAATCATCGCTTACGAGCCACGCATTGCTCAAGAACTGGGTGTGAATTACCGCATTCAAGGTCGCCACAACGGTCAAGATCCATGGTTATTTTTGGATTTACGCGCCGGCCGTCGTCGCGTGATGCAAGAAGCCGCAGGCAAATCCGTGCTCAATCTATTTGCCTACACCTGCGGCGTGGGTATTGCTGCCGCCAAAGCCGGTGCCCGCCATGTAGTGAATATTGATTTTGCTGAGTCGAGTTTATTGGTGGGTAAAGACAATGCCAAACTCAACGATTTGCCGATCCGCGTGCGCTTTGTGCAATCGGATGCTTTTGCGGCGTTGAATCAATTATCAGGTAAAGGTCAGGCGACAATGGTGCGCGGTAAACGCATGCCAACGTTCCCAAAACTGGAAAAACAGCAATTTGATTTGGTGATGCTCGATCCACCTCGCTTCTCGAAAAGCCCGTTTGGCGTGGTTGATTTGGTCAATGATTACGCCTCAGTGTTTAAGCCCGCGCTATTGTCGACCAACGAAGGCGGTACGCTGATTTGTTGCAATAACGTTGCGCAAGTGTCACGCGATGCTTGGCTCGATCAACTTGAGCGCTCGGCGACTAAAGCCGGCCGCCCAATCAGCAGCATGGAATGGATTAAGCCTGATAGCGATTTCCCAACATCAGATGGTCAGCACCCACTTAAAATCGCGCTATTGCGCGTTTAAATCGTCGTATCTGGCCTGCTTTGCAGGCCATTTTTTTAAGTGGTTGCTGAAAAGTAACGCCCTTTTTTGATTTAAGTCGAGTTATTGGTTTTTTTGATTTCTTTCATTTTCCATTGTGGCATAGTCAGCATAAATGACCCGCTACGAGGTCATCCCAATGGATGGAAGGAAACAATGCAAACTCTAATCTTCGGCATTTCATGCCAGATCATCATCACTCCTGCCCGCAATATCGGGATTTGGAGTCAATCATGAATAAAATTAATCACTACCTTAATGCAATTTTATTGCTCGGCTTAGTATTGATTGGCTGGATTTATTTTAAAACCGACCCGCTACGCGTTGACGAGCATACCAATTTATCGCAAATCGTGACTTATGCTTCAGGTCGATTGATTCATGACCCATTTTTAACCAGTGTTTCTGGTTATCATTATTTAATGTCTTGGATCGTTCGCTTGTTTAATTCAGATTCAACCGCCTTATTACGTGGTTTTAGTGCGGCGCTCGGTTTGGGGTGTATTGCCTTTTTTTATCAATCAAATCGCGTGTTGCAGCAAACAACGAGTGTTGAACGCGTGGTTCAATTTGCTGTTTTTCCGACGATTTTTCCGTTTTTCTTTTTGATTTATAACGATGTGGCGTCGCTATTTTTTATTCTAGCTGGCTTGTATTTATGTTTGCGGCAGCGTTATTTACTCGGCTGTTTTATTTTAATTTTGAGTATGGGAATACGGCAAAATAATGTGATTTGGCTGATTGCCATTCCCGCATTGTGCTGGCTGCAACAAACCCAATTTAGTGTTAATCGCGCTAATTTATTGGCTTTTGCTCGAAATTGCTGGCCGATTGGCTTGGGTTTATTGGTATTTATTATTTTTTTAGTGCTCAATAAAGGCGTGGCCGTGGGTGATCGCAGTATGCATCCACCCTTTGCTTTAAATAGTGGCAATGTGTTTTTTTTCTTATTTTGTTATTGCCTTATTTTCTTGCCGCTGGTGTTGTCTCGAACCCGTGACAATATCCGTTTTGCTTTGGCGCAGCATCATACCGGCTTGATGCTAGCCGTGTTGTTTGCGCTGTATTTATTCGCCTTTAATAATACGCACCCGTATAACAATGTGAATGAAGATTTATTTATTAGAAATTGGATATTAATGAAGATTTTTGCCAGTTTTCAGCTAAAAATCCTATTTTTTATTCCTGTTGTGCTCGCGATATTAGATTTGGCGCATAGCCTGCAGCAGCGGCCGATCTTGCTGCCGATTCTTGTCGCTAGCCTGCTATTTTTGATGCCTTCATGGCTGATTGAGCCGCGTTATTACATGATTAGCTTTGCCTTGATCATGCTGTTCCGACCTGATGGCCGGCTGGCGGTAGAAAAACTCACCAGCATGTATTGCGCACTGTTGTCGGTTTTGGTGCTGTATGCGACACATCAAAATATGTTATTCCTTTGATCTATTAGGCATGTCTTTGTATTGATTATTTCTTATGTCTTATATGGATATACCTCCTTAATTCAAAATCGAATCCGGCAAATCAAATGCATGCCGGATTCGTGCGCCGAGCTCTTCTGGCGTGCGTGAAATAATCACTTCGGGTACCGCGTATTTGAGCGTCAGCCGCTGTAGGTCTTCAAAGCCGTAGGACACCATAAAGGGATTCACGCCGGCCGCTTGCATGGCCAGATAATCTTTATGCTCGTCACCACAAGCAAAAGCGCGAGCGGGGTTGATGCCCAATTGGTTAAGCGCGGTGCTGAAATACACGTTTTTGGGCGTTTTTAACGCTATGCAGCTAAAAAAATCCAATTGCTGAATATCTAAATCATGCCGTGCAAACAGGCGAGCCAGAGTAATGGCGGGTTCGTGCGTGACGTTACGCGTCACTAGACCGACTTTAATGCCCGGCGTGGCGAGTAATTGCCGTAGCAAAGGGGCGATGCTGGGGTAGAGCATCGCTTGTTCGCGATAAATGTCGGTCAGGGTGGCGATGAGTTCTTTGCGATTGGAATTGCCGAGGCTTTTAGCCAGATTGCGCGGAAATTCTTTCAGCCCGCCCAAATATTTGAATAGATTGCGCCTTTTTTGAAAGCGTTCCAAATCGCCGATTTGCATGCCATGCAGGTTAAATGCAGTTTCTATGGCGCTAAATGCATCGATAATGGTGCCATCGGCGTCCAATAAGATAAGGCGATCGCGGCTGGCATACATAGGGGTTCCGATGCTGGAAATAATCTCTACGGTAGCCGCCAATTATTCAAATACGATGAATTGCTGGTTTTATGACCATAAAGAGACAAATTACGCAGAGCGAGCGCTTATGAACTGGGGCAGGCATTGTGTTGCTCACGCCGATTTGGACAGATTCCGTTACACTGTCGGCCTTCATAAGGACGACAATCAATGGCAATTAAATCAACGGTATTCAAGGCCGAGCTAAATATCACGGATATGGACCGTGGTTATTATCAAAGTCATGCGCTCACGATTGCGCGCCATCCTTCGGAAACGGACGAGCGCATGATGTTACGCTTGGTGGCTTTTGCGCGGCATGCGAGTGAATCGTTGGAATTAACTCGTGGCTTATCGGCCGATGATGAGCCTGATGTTTGGCAAAAAGATTTAACCGGCGCGATTGAAACTTGGATTGAGCTGGGTTTACCCGATGAAAAACGCATTAAAAAAGGCTGCGGTCGCGCCAATGAAGTGTGGATTTATGCCTACGGCGGGCGAGTGGTCGATATTTGGTGGGATGGCATTAAAAATGCATTAACGCGCTTTGATCATTTAAATGTAGTGAGCATTCCAAGCGATACCTTGGCCGAGTTAACCCAAATGACGGCGCGCACGATGCAGTTGCAGTGCACCATTCAAGATGGCCAATTGTGGATGTCGGATGCCAACCACAATGTGCTAGTTGAAGTCACTACACTCCAATCTGCGGCAGTATAGGTTTGTAGGCTTTTTATTTTATTTTGTAGCGAGATATACCCACTATTTATCTGGTGATAAGTGGGACTGACTAAAATTGCAATGCGCTGGCTTTATTCTATGGTGCATTGCGGTTTCAATTTCTATAATCAATGGCCACCTTGAGGTTGCCATGATGCCACTCTTTTTTCATCATCTGTTTCAAAGCGCCAAAGTGGAATCAGACTTGGCGGCGTTTGAACGTCTTAATGCTTTATCTCCTCGCATCAGCATGATTGAGGAGTCCGTGCCACATCCGGAAGAAAAAACCATTATTTGTCGTGAAAGCATCGTGAATCGACAAGAGCGAGTGGTGGGGCATGAATTCATGCTGAAAAAAAACATCACCGAGCGCGTACATACGGGGCACGCAATGCGGCGTTTATACGATCAAGCATTGCTTAGTCAGCTACTGAATCTGCCATTACTGCAATTATTAGGCCATCGTTTTGCTGTGGTGCATTTTGAATCGTCACACATTCTAGAAACCCAATTTGCCAATCTACACGGCCAGCATTGCGTGTTTGTGCTGCGTTTTGGCGATGAACCGGTAACGGATGCCATCTGCCAACATGTGATTGCTTGGCGAAAAATGGGGTTTATGTTTGGGATTTTGGCGCATGAATGCATGAATCCAAATATGGATGCATTGATGGCAGATATTGACCTGTTAGTGCTGGATTTAAATGAAGCTTGGGTCTTTTCACCCGATATTGTCGCTAAAGTGATGGCGCAAACGCACTGGCCTTTATTGGCTTGCCATATTGATTCGTATGAAGCCTTTGATTGCGTTTGGGAATCGACGCTGTATGCCGAGCGTGTGATGTTTTTTCAAGGCCCTTTTATCAGCGCTCGCGATGCTTGGGGGGTGAATCCCATCGCCGCTTTGCGAGGGCAAGTTCAATGTTTGCTGGATCTGATTGAGCAAGAAGCCAATACCTTAGTGTTGCTTGAGGCGCTGAAAGCGGATCCAGTCTTGTTGTATAAGCTACTGCGGATGGCCAAAACGCAAATATCAGATGAAATTGGCAGCGTTGAACAAGCATTATTGCTGATTGGACGTGGCGCTTTGCATCGATGGTTATTGTTTATGTTGCATAGTCAAAGCGATGCGGTGGGATGTGATTTGCGGCCACGACAAGCGGCATTACGCCGTGGCCGTTTTATGCAAAATCTGGCTGAGCATCAGCTAGACAACACGCAATGCCAGCAAATCTTTTTAACCGGCGTGCTTTCGCAAATGGAAGAAGTCTTGCAGCAAACATTGATTGAATTATTAAAGGCGCTGAATGCGCCAAGTGCCATCAATGCCGCATTGTTGAATCGCTCAGGGCCTTACTTTGCCTACTTACAACTGGCTTCTGCCGCCGAGTCTCAACAGTTTCATACGGTGGGCCTACTGTGTAAGGCGCTGGATTTATCCCCGCATACAGTAAAAAATTGCCAGCATGAGGCCACCGTTTGGGCGCAACAAATTCAGGCAAGAAACTGATACAGATCAGTGATCCGCAGATGCACAAGATGCTCGCTATCCTTTCAGTGCTTGAAGCACTAAGATAAAGCACCTTTTAAGCCACAGTCTAATCATTATGTTGCCTTATCTATCTTCATTTTTTGGTAGTTTATTGCTGGTTTTTGCCGCTTTAATGCCAATTTTAAATCCGCCCGGTCATGCGCCGATTTTCTTGGTATTAACCGAGGGCTATACTAAAGACGAACGTATTATTCTGGCCAAGCGAGTGGGCGTTTATAGCTTTATTTTGCTGGTGTTTAGTATGTTTATCGGCATTTATGTGCTGGAATTTTTTGGGGTTTCTTTACCCATTGTGCGGGTGGGTGGCGGCTTATTGGTCGCAACTGCAGGTTGGCAATTAATGTCGGCCGATACGCATGCGCCCAATGCGGTTTCTACACTCGATGGCAATCGACCAAGCTCTGAAGAATTACGCCAAAGAGCATTTTTCCCGCTCACGTTTCCAATTACCGTTGGACCAGGCTCAATTACCGTCGCCATTACGCTGGGGGCGAGCTTTAAATCATCGGGTATTGAAACCTTTACTATGCCGATTGCCAGCGTGATTGCTGTGGCGATTACGTCATATTCGGTGTATTGGTGTTATCGCTACGCCGATAAATTATTGAAATGGGTAGGGGCAACTGGGTCGGTGATTTTTCTTCGACTTTCGGCGTTTATTTTGTTTTGTCTGGGGATTCAGATTTTTTGGACCGGTGCAACCGATTTGATGGGCGCTTTTGTAGAATTACATTGGCCACGATAATTTGACGTAAAAATCGATGCCAACAGCAGCGCCAGCCAATGATTACCAGTAATCAATTTTACGATGATTGAGAGATTGGATTAGCTTAGTTTTATAATTTTCTTCTTCTTGAATTAGTTGTTGTTTTTGGATTTGTTGCGGTTGAATTTGCCGGCATAGCACTTCGCCAGAAGTCGGATTTAAAACGATTTTTCTGGCGCAATTGCCACCCAAATCGCTGGCCAATAATGGAATTCCTTCGGCACTGAGCCATTGGTGAGTAAATTCAATATTGGTCTCACCAATGGTTTTTTTCCCCGCGCTGGGTACTAAATTCCCCCCCCCAAAGGCCTTTGCTTGCAAACGGCCTTTTTTTGCGCCTTGTTTTAGTAAGGCATTCACCAATAGCTCCATTGATGCCATTCCGGAATGCAATGACTCCACATCTTGCCCCGCGCGAGCGCCAAAATTAGGCAGCATAAAATGATTCATGCCGGCGATTTTGAGTTGCGGATCAAATAAACACACCGAAATACATGAACCCAATAAAGTCATGATGGGTTTATGCTTTTCTACTGCAATGTCGCCAGAATGAATGTGCAGCGCATGTCGCTCCAGTTGTTTCATGGCATTGGTCTCTGGCGGCGACATCGCTCGCTGCTGCGTTAGTAGCGTTTTCAAAATAAAGCACTACTAAAGTCAGTTGCTTGTTGCGCGGTCATTGGCTATTTCCTATTGCATTAGTGAGTTGAGCTCAATATCAATCTCTGTGAATGTCATTCATTCAAGCAAATTCATACTCTGTATTAGCCGGACTTAATTCATCTCCTCCTTGCTATCAAATCAGCATAGCTCAAATTTCATCACGATTAATCCCAATGTAATTGGCATAAAAATACGCTGGCTATGTATCTCTACCAAGGCATTGCTGTATCAAGGGCGGTAAGAAAATACCCTGTGGGTAATTATTTTTTTGTGGAATTATCGTGGATATATTGGGGATAACTAGGTGAATCACGCGTGGGTTTGCTGGGCATGATTTGGGTGTAAGCGATTATTTGTAGCAGGGGCTTAAATTCATCACCAAAAACAAGACCCTCATTTTTCGTGTATATACCGAATTCATCATTTGGCTAAGCATTTGTAAGTTATACACAATAAGCACTTATCCACAGCTCAATCGAGCCCTTATTTATTACTACTAATTTAAAATAAAAACCAATAAGACAAAGCTTTTTTCTTGAAAAAATCTGTGGATAAGTCGCTAAAACCCTGCTGACTAAACCCAAGAAAGTGTCTAAAAAAGCTAGGCTTTACCGGCAAATTGCGCCAAAATTGAACCCCGCTGGAATGCGCTCAACAGCGCAATGGCGATAAGGAGCTGAACGTGGAAGTGAATATTTTTAAAAGCATGAGCAACCCGAGTAAGTGCCTCGTTTTGCCAGTCGATATCGATGTCGATCAAAGCCAATTGCCGATTGATGACAAAGACTATGAAAAAGTCTATTTCCTACGTACCCGCACAATCAGCATTGGCAACGACAATGTGAGTTTTGATCCGGCAACGGCGTTAGCGGCATTGCACCACCAAGGCTTTTATTTATTTCAGCTGTAATACAGCGTTAATGCGCTGCGCAAGGATAGTTATTTATGCAAACGTCAATTTTGGCTAAAGCTCAGCGAATTGTGATTAAAGTCGGCTCTAGCCTAGTGACCAATGAAGGCAAAGGTTTAGATCACGCCGCACTAGCACGCTGGGCTGAAGAAATTGCTCAACTGACTCGACTAGGCAAACAAGTTGTTTTAGTTTCTTCAGGCGCTATTGCCGAAGGCATTGCTCGACTGGGTTGGACGCAAAAACCCAGCGCAGTGCATGAAAAACAAGCGGCTGCTGCAGTAGGACAATTGGGCTTATGCCATGCCTATGAAAGTGCATTTCGCCAACACGGTTTAATGTGCGCGCAAGTACTGCTTACGCATGAAGACTTATCTGATCGCACGCGTTATCTCAATGCTCGCTCAACTTTGCTGACCTTATTGCAATTGGGTGTGATTCCCATCATTAATGAAAACGACAGCGTAGTGACTGCTGAGATTAAATTTGGCGATAACGATACGCTCGGCGCTTTGGTAACCAACCTGATCGAAGGCGATGCCTTAGTCATTTTGACTGACCAAACTGGGCTGTATACTGCCGACCCACGTAGCAACCCGAGTGCCACCTTGGTACAAACCGGTGTAGCGGGTGATGCTAGCTTGGAAGCTATGGCCGGTGGCGCAGGTTCTAGCGTGGGTACGGGGGGTATGTATACCAAAATCATCGCCGCCAAACGTGCGGCCCGTAGCGGGGCAGCAACCATCATTGCTTGTGGTCGTGAAGAACAGGTACTCACTCGTTTAGCCAGTGGCGAGATGATCGGCACGCAATTGAGCTCAGTCACTTGTGCATTGGCCGCCAAAAAACAATGGATTGCCGACCATTTGCAACTCAAAGGCAGCGTAACGCTCGATGCGGGGGCTGTTCGGGCTTTAACGCAGTCGGGTTCCAGCTTATTACCGATTGGGGTCGTGGCGGTTGAAGGCGAATTTTTACGCGGTGAAGTGGTGCGTTGTTTAAATCCCGAAGGGATTGAAGTGGCCCGTGGCTTAATCAATTACAGCTCGCAAGAAACGCAGCGGATTTTACGTCAGCCAACTGGGCAAATTGAAGCTGTTTTGGGCTATATCGACGAAGCTGAGCTGATTCATCGCGATAATTTAGTACTGTGCTAAACCGGTGTTGCTCACTCAGCGAGTGAGCAACAAACCAGTGTAAGTCTGAGACAATAAAAATGCCGCTCTACGATAATAGGGCGGCATGGGTATATGAATGTAGCTTTTAATTTGTATAGCCTAGATGGCTATACCTAGATTGCTTTAAGCATAATGCTGGTTTCGCGTGGCGCGCCCTGCGTGAGTACTGGCGTTTGAGTGTCGCTAATTTTAATCAGCTTACCATCTTGCTCTAAACGCGCACTAATGCTGTAACGATGCTTAGGGTTAATCGCTTCTGGGGCAAATTTCAGCGTTACCGTCGGTGGCGTGCCTTGCGTTAAAGTGATTACTTTTTTCGCAATCAATTCAGATGCCACATCCATTTTGGACACATCGCGTAATTCAACGGTGAGCACCGCGCCTGGATAAAGCCGACGATCCAGCCACATGACTTTAGCGCTCACGCTCTCAATCGCTTTGTTTTTCACAATCCCATACATTGAAAATGCTTGTTTCACTTCGGCAGGCGTCATTTGCAAAGCGATAAATTCTTTGCCATTTTTGCTGGCCGGATTAAATGGATTATTACTTGGCAATTGCGCTAAATAAACGCGCTGACCATCATCGCCAAGTACCAATCCCGGTGGTGGGTTTTTCTCGAGTTGGGTCCATGCTGATTTTGGAAAAACTAGAATATCGAGCAAAGGATAATGCTCTGAATCATTGCCGCCACGAAAACGATATTCAAACTGCTGTAATGCCGTTTCGCCATAAAATGGAATCTCACTGCCTGATTTCACGTCTACTTGCACATTATTGGCCGTCCAACGTTCTGGCGGAATAAAAATCAAGCCAGATGCGGCGTCGCGAATCGGGTTGAGCGGTTCATCAGCAGAGATCAAGGTGCAATTATTGGCCACAATCACCTCATCGACTTCCAAAAAGCCACCTTGGCCTTTTAACCACACGGTGGTGCTACCGTCGCTGTATTTGGCGCCAGACGCCGAAATAACATGGGGTAGTTTTTGGAACGTCCAACCACTAAGTAATTCAAGCGAGTCAGGTGTCGTCATTCTGATTGTAAATGATTGGCCTTCATCACATTGATAGCGCTGTAATGGCGCATCGCTGGCGGCCATTGTGAGTGAGCTGGCAAAAAGTAGAGGAAAAATAAAGGCTTTCATGGCTTGCTCATGTCATATCTTGAGCTGATATTGTGGTCATAAACTGACGAACAATAAAGGTGAAAATTCCCTTTGTTCGTCAGTTTGTATTCAAGGTCTCAAAAGATGACTTGCTCAGGAAATCCATGTTTCTCACTAGGTGCTTGCATTAACTGGCGCGGAACCGCCATTAAAATAATTAATTTTTCAATCGGATGCTCGCGTTGCAAAATGAGCTCGGGCAAGGTGATGCGCTGATTATCGCTGCTTTCACTATCGATAATGCCCATTCGATCAACGTTACAGTGGCGAACCTCGAGTCGCAAAATATCGGGAGTTGCCGCCAATTCAGTAATCAGTTGCTCGCACAAAGCATCGGGATTGAGCTGTTGATGAATGGTTTGCAATTGGGCGGTGAGATTTTTAATTCGAGTTTGTTGTTCAATTTGTTCTGGGCTGGGGGTCATGCTGTTTGAATTTTGCATTCTCAGCATGGTGCGGGCATTGACCAGCGTGCTTTCGAGCTGCTTTTTTTTATTCTCAACATTGGCGATAGCCAGCTGGGCTTGAATTGCCACTGTATCTAAAATTCGCTCGGTGCCAAGCTGGACTAATGCATCGGGTGATTGAGCGGGTTGACCAAGCTGGTAATTAGAAAAAATCAGTAATTTTTGCGGTACGTCTTGGCGAATTTGCCCTGCGTGCTCACTCATGCCAAAGCGTACTTTTTCTTGGGCATCGGCAATGAGTCCTACATAAGCGATGTCGGCCAGTGGCCATGCGGCAAACCATGCTTGTAAGCCGGGGTCGCGCCCGACGACTTCGCTCATTCGGTCTGGCGTCGCAAAGAGCAGCTGCAAAGTACGGTCTTTGCGCCAGGTTTCGTTATTGAGCTCAATCGGCGCAGGTAGTTGAGTGGCTAAAGCGTTGGCGTGATTGTGTGCCCAGCTCATATAAGGAGCTAATCGGGTTAGGTAATTGCGTGCCAAACGAATGTGCGGATGGGCAATATCGACTAAACGTTCGATGGTTGCTTCATCATCCGCACTGAGTTTGGGTTTGGCGGTAAACCAAGATCGTATCGTGCTCCACATTGTACTGACTCTGTTCTGTTAAGAATGAATGAATACAAATATACGCTGAAGACGCTCCAAAGTTATGGATTTAGCGCATATAAAGTGCTTTCATCCGGTGGTGTTAATTCACGAATCACGCGCGCGGGATTGCCGCCAACCAAGACGCAAGGCGGTACGTCGCGAGTGACAATACTGCCAGCGCCAATCACGCTATGGTCACCAATCGTTACGCCGCCACAAATAATGGCGCCAGCCCCAATCCAGACATTATTTCCGATGGTAATGCCTTTGGCACAATAAGCCCATTTTTGGCGTTCCGTCGGGTCGACTGGATGCGTTCCGGTTTGAATTTGTACATTGGGCGCGATGATGGTGTGGTGGCCAATCGTAATCGGTGCGCCCGGCGCGGCAGCGATTTGTGCGTTGTAATTAATAAACACTTTTCGCGAGAGTTTGATTAAGTGCCCGCGAGCAATCGCTAAAGGTGGCGAAATAATCACTTCATCGGCTTGAGCAAACAGCGCTTTGAGGAGTTCTGGTCGCTCATGCTGGGCTTCTGGCGGTAAATGATTAAAGCGCTGCAGTAATTCACCTTCTCTTTGCCAGTGGGTTTCAGTACCTAAGTCGCTAAAGGGAAAACAAACAAGATCATGATTCATACATCACCTAGTGACAATCAGTCGTTGATAATATGCGTGAACAAAGCTTACGGTATATTATAAGGAAAATGACGGTGTGAATAATGCCAATAATTAGAAAATAAAGGGTGGGTATGAACAATTGGGGCGTAAAAACACGGCTTCTGGCTGGGTTTGGGGTAGTTTTATTGTTGCTGGCGATTGTTGCGATTGTGGCTTTATTGAGTCTGTCACAGCTGCGAGGCAAGGTCAGCGAGCTAGTGGATGAGCGTTATCCTACGGTGGTGAAGTCCAATCAGTTGATTGCCATTGCTTACCAAACCGATTTAACGCTACGTAATGCTGCTTTAGCCGAAACCACGGGTGATACCGATGCGATTCTGACAAAATTGGAGTCAGAAGCTAGCGCTGAAGAAAATCAAATCAGCGCGCTTAAAACCCTGATTGGTGGTGATACTCAGGCCCAAGCCTTACTCGCAGAAGTAGTGGCAAGCAATGCCGCAATGGATTTACAAAAAACTAAATTGGCGACCTTATTAAGACTCGATCGCACCACGGGCGGGCATTTTATTACCACTGAATATGCCAAAGTTAGTAATGCTTATCGGGATGCTTTGCTTAAATTGGCCGCATATCAAAGCCGCGTAATGGATGAAGATAAAACCACGGTACAAAATAGCGTCAGCACTGCGGTTAATAGCATTTTATTGGTGAGCGTATTGGCGATTTTGCTGGGTTTAGTATTGGCTTGGTTGATTGGCTCGAAAGTGATTACCGCTTTGGAGTCTGCCAGCCGGGTTGCCAGCAAAATTGCCAGTGGCGATTTAAGTCATGATTGGCGTGGCACGCAGTTTGCGAGTGATGAATTGGGTCAATTACAACGCGCTTTGCAAACGATGCAAGAAAAACTGGTGCAGATTATTCGTCAGATTCAAAGCAATGCAACAGAAGTCACGCAAGCCGCGCGGACCTTATCGGTAGCGTCACAGCAAATTACTTCCGGCTCTGATTTGCAATCGTCTTCAGCCAGCTCAATGGCCGCTGCGGTGGAAGAGATGAGCACCAGCATGGATCAAGTGGCTGACAATACTAATGATGTTGAGCAAAAAGCGCGTGGGGCTGGTGAATTAGCCAACGAAGGCAGCAAAGATGTTTCGGCGGCAGCGTTGGAAATGCAGGCAATCTCGGGTGAAGTTCTGGGCGCATCCGCACAAATTACTGAGTTGGGGCGAAATATCAATGAAATCGGCACGATTGTGGTGGTGATTAAAGATGTTGCCGATCAAACCAATTTATTGGCCCTGAATGCGGCGATTGAAGCCGCCCGTGCCGGGGATATGGGGCGTGGCTTTGCCGTGGTGGCCGATGAAGTGCGCAAGCTCGCTGAGCGCACCGCGCAATCAGCGAGTCAAATCACCAAGATGGTGAGCAATATTCAAAGCAGTGCACAAGATGCAGTAACCCGCATGAGTAGCGGTAGCCAGCGGGTTGGTGATGGTTTGCAATTAACCACCCAAGCGAGCGAAAGTATTGGCCGTATTAATCAGCGCAGCGGTGAGGTGGTGCATTCAGTGCATGAAATCAGCGAACAAATGCAAGAACAACGCTCAGCTGCGCGTGATATTGCCGTTAATGTTGAACGGATTGCAGCGATGGCTGAAGAGAACTCGGTGGCAGTACGCAATATGGGCGAGTCGATTGGACAGCTTGAATCCATGGCTGATCAACTTACCGCGACGGTGCAACGCTTTAAAATGGCTTAATCCAAGGTAATTGGTGATTTTAAGCCCAACTCAATGCAGTGCTGTTTGCTCTTCTATAAGGTGAAATATGTCTGAATTGATTGCCTATATTGCGCCACAAAATGTGTTGCCTGCATTGTCCGACTGTATTTTGATTTTAAATAGCAGCAATACGCATTTGAATTTGGTGCTAGAGGCGCAAGCAAGCAGCAAGCAAAAGCGTTGGGTCTTGCCGCAGCCAGTGCAGCGATTATCGCTCGGTAGTGAAACATGCCACTGGCTGATTGCGAGTTTGCACCATGAGCCGCAGCCATTAACACCGACCAATCGGGCCGGTTTACAGATTCAGGCAATGGGCCATTGTCTGAATCATCAGGATTTAGCGCACAGTCTTAATTTGGGCGATGCGTGTAGTTTAAACGAGTTGATTGCGGCAATTTTGCAACGGCAAATCGATGACGGCGCGAATTTGACTGAGGCGATGCTGATTGCCAATGCGCAACTCAAAGGCCAAATTAGCTATCTGTGCCATCAACAAAGCCAAGCGCAGTTTATTTTGGCCAGTTGCTTAGGCTTGCCTTTATTTGTTGGGCTTGAATCGGGTTTGCGGCAAATTTGTTGCAGTAGTTTACGGCTGATACGCCAACGCGCTAATCAGGTGTATGCGATGAAAGACGGCGATATTGTTCGTTTTGGGCTAGATACCCCTCTGTTGATTTTAGGGGATGGTCTTGAGCAAGTGCTAGAGATGCCGGCCGTGACCAAGAATCAAAGCGTGCCGCACTTTATGCTGGAAGAGATTGAAGCTCAGCCAGAAACGCTGGCGATTTTAGTGCAAAAATACAAGGAGGGTTACGTCCTGCCTTTGGCGCTGCGCGCCAAATTATCTGGCATTCGCAGCGTGACCTTATTAGCCTGTGGCTCGAGCTATCACGCCGCCTTGGTGGCGCGGTATTGGTTTGAAACCTTGGCCGGTGTGTCAGTGCAAGTGGGTTTAAGTAGCGAATATTGTGATCGCGATGTGCATGTGGGTGACCATGATTTAATGATTGCGATTTCGCAATCGGGCGAAACCACCGATACCATTGCGGCGTTAAAACACGCGCAAGCATCAGGCCGGCCGCGCACGGTGGCCTTGACCAATTCTCCCGGCAGTACGCTGACCACCTTGGTTGACCATCATTTGCTCACGCACAGTGGTGCCGAGCAATCGGTGAGCGCAACCAAATCACTCACCGCCCAAATCTTGCTGCTATTTATGCTGGCCGATGCGCTAGGTCAGGCGCGTGGGCATATCAGTGCCGAGCAAGTAGCAAGTCATGATGAAGAGATGTTGCTCTTGCCCAATGTGGTGGCGCAAACCTTGCTGCTTAATAAAGAAATTCGCCGCTGGGCGAATGCTTTGCATCGCAAAAATAATTTATTTGTGATCGGTCGCCATACGCATTATCCGGTGGCGATGGAGGGCGCGTTTAAGCTTAGAGAGGTTGCTTATCAGCATGCCGAGGCTTTCCCCGCTGGTGAGTTAAAGCACGGGCCAATTACCTTGGTGAATGATGACTTGCCGGTGATTGTTTGCTTGCCGTGGAATCAACAAGCGCAAAAAATGCTCGATGATTTAAAAGCCATTCGCGCCAATCATGGCGAGATTTTTATTTTGTCTAACGGCAATATTGCGTCGGTTGAAGGCACGAGTGTGATTCGGATGCCAAGTGGTTTAACCCATTTGAGTCCGATTATTTATATTGTTGCGCTGCAAATGCTGGCGTATTACTGCGCTGTTCTCAGTGGCAATGCCATCGATACGCCACGCAATTTGGCTAAAGTGACAATGGACTTTTAATAAACCCATCCCCAGACGGCTTGGCCATCTGGGGATGGTTTATTTTTTGCTGACCATCCAAACGCCACTGAGCACAATGGCTGCACCGAGCCATTGCACGGCGCTGAGGCGCTCATTCAAAATCCCCATACTCATAATAATCGACAGCACCGGGCCAAAGCTGCCAATTACTGCGGTGCGCCCAGCGCCGATGCGTTTCATGGCATTGGTCATGGCATACACCGGCAAGACGGTAGAGAAAATCGCAATCGTCAGTGCATAGGCCCAAACCGGCCACGGCTGATCCACGCTGCTCAGTGGATGACTGATTAACCAATGCACTAAAATCCCTAAGCCCGACACCGTGAGCGCCAATTCAGTAAAGCGCATTGAACCCACGCGCTCGATCACCGCTGGGCTCCACGCCATATACAGCGAAAAAGCCAAAGTACTGGCCACCACAAAACCAATGCCAACCCAATCGGCGTGGGCATTCATGAGCTCCGGCGCTAATACCAAAACCATGCCCAGATAAGTTAACGGTAGTGCGCGTTTGATTTTCGGGGGAATTGGCTTGCCGCTAAACCAAGACACCAGCAACACGGTAAATGTGGGGTACAGGCATAAAATGAGGCGCTCCAAACTGGCGCTGACGGTTTCAAGGCCAATGAAATCGAGCACGCTGGCTAAGTAATAACCCAGTAAACCTAGACCAAAGAGTTTGACCTTATCTAAAGGCGCGATGGGTGTTTCTGGCTCATCGCTACTGGCGTGCAGTCGCCACAATCTCACCATCCACAGTAAAGCAATCGCAAACATCAGCCGCAGCATGACCAGTGTGACGGCATCGACGCCATAAGGATAAACCAGCTTAATAAACACGCCTTTCATGGCAAAGCCGGTGGCGGCAAAAACGGCTAAGAAAACCCCGATACGAGTCGATTGGGTTGAATTGGGCATAGCTTCATCCTTGATGGGCGGAAATACCGGCTTAGGATCGCTATTGCCGGATCAATTACCCGTGGTCTTTACGTCGTTCCGACGCTGCTGAGCATCGTGCGAATCAGCGCTCAGTGACTTGAAAATGATTGCGTTGGTGCAGCATGAGAGGGTTTTTGCTGCTTTGCATCACGCCTTATGATGCTTTCAGGATCATTGTCGCGTCAACCCTATAGGGTCTGTTGACGCTTGGTTTTCCGCCGCGCTGGATCGATTTTCGCGGCGAATCAAGGCGTAGTAAGCGATGCATAGTCATTCTATGCGAGCTTGCTACAACACAGAGTCGCCGCGAAAAGCGCCCAGCCCGCAGGGTTTGGCGGATTTTGGCCTGATGCTGCGTTACAAAGCGCTGGCGTAGAATGCTACGCTACGCGCTTCGTGCCTTGCCTCAGGCCAAAATCCGCGCAAACGCGGTTGGCAAACCAAACGTCAACAGACCCTTGTAACCAAATGTTTGCTTTGTTTGGTCTGCGCCTTGCCGCTTAAGGGCTCTGCCAGCACAATAAGTGCTTCAATCAAGGGGTGGCTTATGTCGGTGTGGCGAGATAGTTCGGTTTCTGCAGTAGTGGCGGGCTTGGTGACGGTCTTGGTCGGCTTTACTAGCTCGGCAGTGATTGTGTTTCAAGCGGCGCAGGCATTAGGCGCCAGCCCAGCAGAAATCGCCTCGTGGATGTGGGCTTTGGGCTTAGCAATGGGGGTGAGTTGTATCGGCTTATCGCTGCGCTACCGAGTCCCCATCGTCACGGCATGGTCAACGCCGGGCGCAGCTTTGCTGGTCACCAGCGCGGCGGGCGTTAGCATGCCCGAAGCGATTGGGGCATTTATGGTTTCCGGCTTGCTGATTGTATTGATGGGCATCACTGGCTGGTTTGAGCGTGCGATGCAGCGGATTCCATTGGGTATTGCTTCGGCGATGTTGGCGGGGGTGTTATTGCGCTTTGGTTTGGATGCATTTAGTGCTTTGCAAACCGAGTTAGTTTTGGCCGGTAGCATGTTGCTGACGTATTTGCTATTGCGCCGATATTGGCCTCGCTATGCCATTGTTGGGGTATTGCTCTGTGGCATGCTAGTGGCAGCGTGGCGCGGGCTATTACATCTAGAGGGTATTGAGTTGACGTTGGCGATGCCGATTTGGACTACGCCAGAGTTGAGTTGGAGCAGCATTGCCAGTGTGGCTTTGCCCTTATTTATGGTGACGATGGCCTCGCAGAATGTGCCCGGCGTGACGGTATTGCGCGCCAATGGCTATACGCCGCCGATTTCCCCTTTGATTAGCAGCACTGGCCTACTTACCGTGGTGCTCGCGCCATTTGGCGCTTTTGCGATTAATTTAGCAGCGATTACTGCCGCCATTTGCATGGGGAAAGACGCACATGAAGATGCGAGCAAACGCTATATTGCGGCGATGGCTGCTGGGGTGTTTTATCTGCTGATTGGCTTATTTGGCGCCACGGTCGTCGCGGTATTTGCCGCTTTTCCTAAAGAGCTAGTGCTGGTGGTGGCCGGTTTGGCACTGATGAATATTATTGGTAGCGGTTTGGCACTCGCGATGCGTGATGAAAAGCAGCGCGAAGCAGCGATCATTACTTTTTTAGTCACCGCTTCGGGCCTGACGCTATTTGGTATTGGCTCGGCCTTTTGGGGTTTGGTTGCCGGTGTGGTCGCGGCGCTGGTGCTGCATAAAAAATAAGCAAAAATGCGCGGTTCGCTTGAGATCCTCGCCCAGCGCCCGTTTAACGATCAAGCCATGGCACTTAAACGGATGCTGGATTTAGGGGTTTTCCTTGAGCCCCGCTTGCAATAAGCGATAAGCAATACTGCTGGCGCTGGGTAGTAGCGGTAAATCATCAGGGCTAAACCAGCGCGCGTCTTCGATTTCATCGGCTTGGCAAACAATCTCACCAGAAACGTAATCGGCAAAAAAAGCCAGCATCAAAGAATGCGGAAACGCCCAGCTTTGGCTGGCAAACCAGCGTAAATTGGTGATTTCCACGCCGACTTCTTCGCGCACTTCACGATGCGCGCATTGCTCTAGGCTTTCGCCGGGCTCAACAAATCCAGCGACTGCGCTATACATGCCGCTGCGAAAGTGTGGCGAGCGCGCCAACAAGACTTCGCGACCACGTTGAATCAGCACCATCACGGCCGGCGATAAGCGCGGCCAAACTCGATGCTGACAAGCGCTGCATTCGCAGGCGATTTCCTGTTCGAGTGGCAAAGTTGGCGCACCACACACACCGCAAAAGCGATGCGTGCGATAAAAAGTCGCAATCTGGCTGGCGCGGCACGCCAGCGCCCACAGCGTTTCGCCGAGTAAATCAAAGCTGGCGCGTAAATCCATCGTGTTAAGTGTTGTTGGCAATGGCGTTGCGGCATCCCATAAGGCCAGCTGTATTTTTTGTTGTTCCAGCTGGCCAATACACAGCAAGGTATGTGGCGGTGTCAGCGCGGCTAGCTCGCTGGCAGAAGCTAAAGTTTGTGAACAAAAAATCAAGGTATTGCCATGCAGTGCAATAACAATAGCGCTTGGATCAAGATACCTATCTTGTTGATGGATTGCTGTGAATGCCGTGGGCAACATAGAGGGTACAACCTTGTTGTGCAAAAACCGCTGAGAAATAAAAAACCACTATGCGCTGAATTAAACCATTGGCGCAGCGGCACAGCAAGGCAGATCCATGTGGTCGTTGTTGCTGATTTGCATTTGTCATAAGACTTAAACATTTCTGTAATGTAATGCTTTTAGAATCAGCGATATAAAGCGCTAAGTACGAAGCCATCGCCTCTAAGCAGCGCTGTTTTTAATTAATTTAAACGGATGAGTGAAAATCATGAAAAAAGTATGCCTGCTTGCTACGCTGCTGTGCGCCGCAGTATTGTCGACCGCGTGTAGCTCAACTGCTGAAAAAGTAGCTGCGCCTGCCGCACCAGCTGTTAAGCCAGCAGCGGATGCCGTTGCGGTTGCCAATCATGTTAAACAAGCCCTTGATGCCGATCCAACCTTGAAGCCATTTGATTTGAAAGTCAAAGGCGCCAACGATAAAAAAGACCCTACTAAAGTCGATGTGACCATTGTGGGGGTGGTTGAAATTGGTGAGCAAATGGCGCAAGCCGGCATGATTGCTGAGCAAGTTAAAGGCGTTCAATTTGTATTTAACAATATTGAGCCAAAAAACTAAGACCAGATTCGATTATTGCTCGCCGTTGTCTGCGAAGTTTGTAAGGCCAACGGTTGAGGCCACAATCTAGCCTCGGATTTCCAATGTGGAAACCGAGGCTTTTTGTGATTTAGCGCAACGGCGTGCATTGGCCGATTTGCTGCACATGATGTTGCAGCGCCAAATGCGCTAATTTTTCCATCGGTAGTGCTGCTAATAAATCAATCCGATGTTTGATAAATAAAAACACATCATGAAACGCTTTGCGGCGATCAGCTTCTTGGTAGCGCAAACTCGGATCTTCTACATTCCAATGCGCGATCAGCGGGCCACCGGGCCAAGTTGGACAGACTTCGTTGGTAGCGCAATCGTCTAGCGTAAAAATAAAACCCATTTCAGGCGCCCCAGCCAGCAAAAAAGTATTCCAGCTTTTGGGTGGGCTGGGCGGCGTTAGGCCAAAATGCTGTAAGGTCGCGATGGTTAGCGGATGTAGCTCGCTCAGTGCATTGCTGCCCGCGCTATAGGCAATAAATCGATCGGCGAAAAAATGATTCATGATCGCTTCGGCGATGGGACTGCGAATCGCATTGTCAGTGCAGATAAATAAGACGGAATAAGGTTTCAAACGCTAAGCTCCTATGCGCGATGGTCGTGAGCCTTGTCGTTGCCCAGTTATTACTGCTGCAAAAGGCGACGGTGCCCGATCATTGATTATTGCGCCGTAAGATGACAAATAATGTGGCGTTGCTGTATTGATTTGCGGTTTGCAACATCTAGTGAAAAAAAATCGATGGGGGGCTTGACGGTATTGTGGGTCAAAGGCATAATTGCCGTCCTCGTGGAGGGGTTACCCCAGCGGTCAACGGGTCCGGACTGTAAATCCGGCGGCTCAGCCTTCGAAGGTTCGAATCCTTCTCCCTCCACCAGTTTCCCTTTGTAGTTTTCTGTTTTATCTCTGGTTTTACCTCATCCTCTGTTTCAAAGTAGCTACTTACCCTTACAATGGTATATCCATTCGTATGAGTTCTGATCATGAAAAAACTATCGCTCGATAAAATTTTGCAAAGCCAAGGTTTTGGTTCGCGTAAAGGCTGCCGTGATTTAATCGAAGAAGGTGAAGTTTCGATTGATGGCGTGGTCATCCAGAAATGGAAAACCGAATACCAGCCCGAAGGCTTGGTGTTTCAGGTGTTTGACGAAACGTGGGAATATCGCGAAAAAGTCTATTTAGTCCTCAATAAACCCAGTGGTTACGAATGTTCACGTAAACCAACGCATCATCCGGCGGTATTAACGCTGTTTCCGCAAAATATGGAATGGCGCGATGTGCAGCCTGTTGGGCGTTTAGATCACGATACAACGGGTTTATTGCTGCTATCGGATGATGGCGCATTTATTCATGCGCAAAGCTCGCCGAAACGCCATCAGCCGAAAACTTATATCGCTACCACCGCTGAGCCAGTGACCGATCAATTGGTGGCGCAGTTATTGTCGGGCGTGCAATTGATTGATGAGCCAGCACCAATTGCGGCCTTAGTGGCGAATAAAGTCAGCGATAATGAAATTGAAATCGTGCTGGAGCAAGGCAAATATCATCAAGTGAAACGCATGTTGGCGGCGGCAGGTAACCATTGTAGTGCTTTGCGTCGAGTTAAAATTGGCGGTTTGCAGTTGGCTGATTTAGATTTGGCCGAAGGTGAATGGCGCTTTTTAAATGCTGATGAACTGGCTTTATTGCAAAGCTAATCGTTGATGCCGAGTTTTTAACTCGGCATTTTAGTAAATGCTGATTTATCCGAATTGCTAACTATACTAGACATGTTTAAGTCAGCTATGGTTTAGATGTGATGCAGCGAATGTGGGTTTCTTGGCTATTGGCTCTGGTCATTTTGCTGCTAGCAGTGACTGGCTTGAGCTATGGCGTCTTGCGTTATTTAGAAACGCAGCAAGTCGAACTCGCTTTGCAGAATCTCCAAGCGCAGTCGCAAATGCAATTGGCTCGACTCAATCAAATCCTTGAACACGATCAGCCTCCATTGGATTTTTCACCCGAATCGATTGATGCGGCATGGCCGCGTATCAACGGCGCTTTGGCCACCAATCCGATTGCTTTGCAGCAGCTGACCAAAGCCTTACAGGTCGACAGCGCCTCAATTTATTATCCGCAAAGCGCCATGATGATCGGCGCTACAGCGGACGAAAACGCCGATGAGAGTTGGAAAAAATCAGCGCTGTTAAATGAGCAATTACGCAAAAAGATCGGTAGCGCTAGCGTAATAAAAAATCATTTGGGGATCTCAACCAAGACCGGAAAACTAACGGTTTATCATTTTTATGCCCCAGCAAAGCAGGCTTTTTGGTTAATCACTGCAGTGGAGTTAAAATCATTACTCCAGCGTCAGCATGACCACGTGGCTGTATTTGACGCCTTATTTCATCAACCAAGCTCGAGTTTATTGCCCAGTGAGTTGGATATTTTGCTACAAGGGCCGCAGGGCTATTATTCCATTTTTACTGAGCAGCGACTTGTAACTCAGCCTCCGCTATTAAGTCATCAAACAGTGCAAGATCGGCAGGGTCGATATTATCTAGCGTTGCCAATTGGACCACAGCTGTCGTATAGCAATTTGATTTTGGCGGTTAATTTTGATGTTGCTGCGCACCAAACGGCGAGACAAATATTGGGCTTGGGTTTGGTGCTGATTTCTATCTTGGCGCTGCTTGGGGTTTATTATTTGCTCAGGCGCAATATTCAAAATTGGCAAGATAAAACCTTACAATTACTCCAGCGTTACGATAGCGCGGCGCATGTAGAGGTTTGCCATGATCCGGCATTGCAGCCGATAGAAGAATTTTGCTTGGCGCGGCGGCAGGTGAAGCTAAATCAAAGCTTGCTACAGCAGTCTGAGTTAAATACGGCAAAAGACGAAGGCATACAAGCTGCGCAACGCTTAGCGGATCAAATCAGCTTGCGGCAAAAAAGTGAAGAGACATTGTCTGAATTGCGCGTCGCATTTGAAATGGTGAACTCGCGCTTGCTTGAAGCCAATCGCAGCTTGGTTCATGACGCCGAAACCGATGCTTTAACGGGCTGCGGAAATCGACGGCAGTTTGAACAAATGGTGTATGCCGAGATGTCGCGTGCGATTCGCTATGGGCAACAAGTTTGTTTATTGATGCTTGATATTGATTATTTTAAGCGAGTGAATGATCAATTTGGTCATCCGATGGGGGATTTGGTTTTAGTGCGTTTGGCAGAGCTTGTGAAAAGCCAAATTCGCCCCAGTGATACTTTGTTTCGTTGGGGCGGTGAAGAGTTTGTGTTGTTAGTTCCTGGCGTGACGTTGGAGCAGGCGGGCTTTTTGGCGGAAAAATTACGCCAATACATTGCCAGCGCGAATTTTCCGCATCGACAAACATTAACCATCAGTATTGGTTTATCGGCTTTTCAAGTGAGCGATTCGTTTGATGAATGGATGCAGCGGGTCGATGCTGCGCTGTATCAAGCCAAAAGTAATGGCCGTAATCGTGTTGAGTCGGCAGCAGACAATAAAAAATAAGTGCCGAAGCTGCGGTATAGCATCTATAGCAGATCGAAATAGAACTATGGGTATTGCTTTGTAGTTAATGCAATATAAATACTGCAGTTAAATACCCTTGTGTTAATCAATTTCAGCTGGGGAAAGTGGCGCGTTGTTGATGACTGGCTTGGCTTGTTTGCGTTGTTCAATTGCCGATTGCAGCGCCATCAGTAATTGATTGGCATTGTCGCCGTGAACACCGGCACGCACAACGTCAATGACACAGCCTAGATGAAAGCTGCTGTCGCTATGCTCAATTTGTAAGCTATTTATTGCAAGTTCGATTTCTAGCATGGTGTGACGCACCTGCTGAATCGGCATATTACTCAAGACCAAAATAAAATCATTGCCGGTAAAGCGCCCGATACCGCTAGGGTAGGTCGTCGTGGCGATCGCTTTTAAGCTACGGGCGGTTTTTCGCAGCGCCAAGTCGCCAGCGGCAAAACCATAACGCTGATTGATTTCATGAAATTGCTTGATATTCACACCAATAATCGCCAATGGCTGGCGGTATTTTTGAGTGCGACGCAGCTCGCGCAGCGTGTATTCCTCAATTCCGCGCCGATTGAATAATCCGGTTAGCGCATCATAACGATTGAGCTTAATTAAGCGGGTGTGTAGTCGATGTGACAGCGTGTTGTGATAAGCATAGGGCAAGGCCAAATTGCTCATTAATAAGGTGATCAATAGGGCATTTTGAAAAGAGTAGGCGGGCAGGCAGATTAAAAATACCACCATGCCGACATAACCCAGCCAAATCATAATTAACAGCAGTCTAGGTAAGGGCCAATGTTCATCGTTATCAGCGTTGCGTGCTTCGTAAGCGATTCGCAATAATAGCGGCAATAGGGTGAGGCATTGCAATATCCACGCCTGATATTGATTAAGGCTCGTTAGCCATTGGGCGCTGAGTACGATCGCACTAATGGCTAAGCTCCATGCCCAGTGCCCAAGCAAGGCGGGGCGGGCAAAAAAGCGTCGGGTTCCGGCGAGTAAAACCAGCAAGCCGGCGATTAAAATCGGTGCAATCAGCGTGCTATAGCGGCTACCTAAGGTCAATGCATAAATCAGTGTGGCCAATGCATGCAGCGTGCCGCCATAGGCCAAGGTGGTCAATCCGCGCTCGGAGTGATGCGCACGCACCAGTAGCGCGTATTGTGCGATGGCGAAGATGCAGCTCACTGTAGCTAAGATTAAAATGACAGTGGATGAAAGAATGATTCCCATGACGTAAAAATACATGAAAACCCTAGGAATATGCACGAGTAATAGAAACTTGGTGTATGAATACAGACAGAATTAATCGGCGAATGACGAAAGCCAAAGTGTTTCGGCCAGTCGCTCAGTAATGATGAAGTCCGCTTAATTAATATCAGGAGAGCAAGATGGCAGCGTTAATTTGTGGCTCGATGGCTTATGACACGATTATGATTTTTCCCGGTTATTTTAAGCAGCATATTTTGCCCGAGCAGATTCATATTTTATCGGTATCATTTTTAGTGCCAGAAATGCGGCGCGAATTGGGCGGCTGTGCTGGCAATATTGCTTACACGCTTAAAATGCTGGGTTCTGAGCCTTTAATTATGGCGACCGTAGGGCAAGACTTTGGCCCTTATGCCGAATTTTTAGATCGTCAGCAGATTCGCCGTGATTATATTCAGGTGCAAGAGGGCTTCACTGCCCAGTGCTTTATTACGACCGATTTAGACGATAACCAAATTACTGCATTTCATCCGGGAGCGATGAATGGCTCGCATCTCAATACCGTAAGTGTCGTGCGAGAGCCGATCGACATCGCCATTGTTTCGCCCGATGGTAAGGTGGGTATGCAGCAACATTGCCAGCAATTGGCCGCGGCTAAAATCCCGTTTATTTTTGATCCCGGCCAAGGCTTACCCATGTTTAACGGAGAAGAGCTCAAAGCCATGTTGGCTTTAGCCAGTTATGTCACCGTCAACGACTATGAAGCAGAAATGCTGTGCACGAGTACTGGGCTCAGCTTGCTGGAGATTGCCGCGCAAGTCCAAGCGCTGATTGTCACCTTGGGGGCTCAGGGCGCTAAAATCTATACCGCCGGCGTTTGTCATTTAATCCCCGCCGTGCCAGCGGCAGAGATTTTGGATCCAACCGGTTGTGGCGATGCGTTTCGCGCGGGCTTGCTGCATGGATTGAGTCGCGGCTGGGATTGGCCCCACATCGGGCGTTTGGCCTGTTTGTTAGGTAGCTTGAAAGTGGCGCAGCGCGGTGGGCAAAATCATCATTTTACTGAACGCGAATTGGCCGAAAAATATCAGGCGGCTTTTGCTGAGCCACTACCGGATCTGATATTTGCTGCGTAATAAAATGCCGCATTGCGGCTTGATAAGATCTGTTGCTGTTTAGGTTTTGGCGGTCAACAGACCTTAGCGATTGGATTATTTGGCGCGGCAACCCAAGCAATCACCGGCTTGTTTGTCGACGGTGAAGTCTTTGCGGATGGTTTCAACCGGCCAAGGATCGCCCATCTGGCAGAAGTTGTCCGACAAGCTACCTTGCCAAGCATTGTATTGATTTTTACTTAATGGCTTCCATTTCACTTGCGTGCTTTTTTGCCATTCATTCTTATTGGGATTGCCCCAAGCATAAGTGCGGTATTGATTGCTTTTGCAATCAATGCCTTCAAATAAGATATTTTTTGGGCCACCGGCTTTCGGCGTTACCGCGATGACATAGCGCACAATCCGATCTGGCCCGAGGCTCAAGCTATCAAGCGACAGATAGTAATTATTGTTTTTAATTTCTTGCGAGAATTTAACCGGAGCCCATTGTTTGAGCGTGGCTAAATCGGGGTATTGAATCTCTTGCTCTGCCGGAATCACTGGCGCTTTATTTTTAAAGAAACCCATTAAGCCATCGCCTTCACCGGCTTCAATATTGTCTGGTGAGTGGGTCTCGTATTCTGCCGCCTGCACCAATCCAGCAAGCAAACAAGTCAACAGCAGGATTTTATGCATCGTCGTGAGTCCAATCGAGAGTAAAGGCAGCATCGTAACAAGTTCAGCGAGTCGCCTCAATGCTGTTTATTGCAGTTCACGGTGAAAGCCGATCTCGGCGCAAAATCCACCTGCGGCGCGGTTGCTGATTTTGAACGTAGCATGATGCAAATCGGCGATTCGGCGCACAATCGATAAACCTAAACCGGCACCGGGCTGGCTTTGCCCTGCGGGGCGATAAAAACGTTCGCCAATGCGGGCTAAATCATCGGCACTCACGCCGGGCCCATTATCGCAAACACTGAGTGTTTCTTTGCGAATGTGAATCACAATCTCGGCGTCTGGGCCAGCATAATGCTTGGCATTTTCCAGTAAATTCCTCAGCAACAACCCCAGCAATAGCGGTTGGCCGATTAAAGCGCAGGGCTGCTCAATGCTTAAATGGGCTTCATCGGCGGGCAAATTGGCTTCAAGTAAGGCGCTACGCGCTAGATCGCTGAGTGATATCGCTTCAAATTGCGGTGTTTCACCATGGTCTAAACGAGACAGCGCCAACAGTTGCGTCACCAAGCGAGTGGTCCGATCAACGCCGTGTATGGCTTTGCCGAGCGCTTTTTCCCGCGTTTCTGGCCGTGGGCTACTTTGTGCCAACTCAATTTGCACCCGTAAACCCGCCAATGGCGTGCGTAACTCATGCGCTGCGTCGGCGGTAAAGCGTCGCTCGCGGGCGAGCGTTTGGTTGACTTGGGCAAACAAGGTATTGAGCCGGTCACGCAGCGGGGCAATTTCACTGGGGACGACGATATTGAGCGCATCCAGATTATTCGGCGCGCGGCGCGCTAATTCGGCATCAACGATTTTGAGTGGTTTAAGGCCCTGTCGAATCGCTAAATACAACAGCGGTAATAATAACAGCAGCGCCCACAGCGCGATTTCGAGCAAATGCTCGCTGAGTTCTTTGGCAATTTTGAGTTGATTTTTTAGCGGCTCACCGACAATCAGCTGGTGGTTTTCGCCCGAGCGCACGGTAATTTGCCATTCTTTGCCGTTTAAGTTGATTGAGTAGGGTTTTTTCGACGCACTGGGCTGCAGTGGGAAAGGGCGTTGTTGGCTGGCGGTGACTAGCCGACCATCTAAATGGTAAACCGCGAAAGCCAGCTCATCGTGGTAGTCATTGTCTTGATTATTATTTGAGCGCAAATCATCTTCGCCGCCTAAGTTTTGCCATAACAAATCGGCGTAGGCGGTGAGTTGATCGTCGAGTACTTCGGCGGTTTCTTTGCGTGCTTCGTAAAGTAAGACGGCGCTAAACCCACTCCACGCGATGATGGTCGCCAACAAAATCAGTAGCGTTAAACGCGTTGCGAGTGAATGTTTTAACCAGTGTTGAATGCGATGTATCAATTGGACTCCAAGCGCCAGCCAAGATTACGGACATTCCGGATGACCTCGCTGCCGAGTTTTTTTCTCAGGTGAGACAAATGTACATCCAGCGTATTGCTCTCAATTTCGCCTTGCCAGCCGTAGAGCTTTTCGTCGAATTGACTACGGGATAAATAATGCGGGTAGTTGGCCATCAGTAAATGCAATAGTTTAAATTCCATTGCCGTTAAATCGAGCGGCATACCGTCTTTGCTGGCGGTTTTGTGCACTGGATCGAGGACAATGCTGTGCCAAGTTAGGCTGTTTTCACTGCGGCCATGGGCACGGCGTAATAGGGCGTGCAAACGTGCGATCAGTTCGCCCAGTGCAAACGGTTTGACTAAGTAATCATCGGCACCGGCATCAAGGCCTTTGATGCGATCTTCTATCGAATCGCGCGCGGTCAGTAGCAATACCGGCAAGTCGCCCAAATTGCGGCGTATCCATGCCAATAAGCTCAGGCCATCGAGTCGCGGCATCGCAATATCGAGCACCACTAAGTCAAAGCTGTGTTCGGTTTGCAGTGCGGTACGACCGGCTTCGCCATCTTTAAACCAATCGACGACAAAGCCCGCGTCAATCAGGCCGTCTTGTATGCCTTCACCGAGTAATAAATCGTCTTCGACTAATAAAATACGCATGTTTGAGTCCAGGGTCGCCATCAGTCAATCGCGGCAAACCAAGCTGCCGCGATTGCTTAATGCCTTATGTCGTGAGGTTTTGGCGATGCATTCGCGCGTTTATAACCATGTAGCATGGCGGCGGGGAGGTTTTCTCGATGGCGCCAGCTTTCAAAGATCGCGGCTGCAACATGCAGACCAACCCCAGTCAGTAAGGTATAGGCCAGGGTTTCATGCAGGGTTTCTAGCCATTCTTCGCCAAAAAAAGCATCGCTACCCATCATATAGCCTGTGGCGCCTAAGGATAAGACCATCAGCAACAAAAACAGCATCATGACCGCGCCTGCGGGGTTATGCCCTAAAAATCGTGGATGCTCACCGCGCAATTGCGCTGCGAGATAGCTTTTAAGCGTAGCAGGAGTGGGGAACCAGCTGCTAAAGCGCGCATGTTCGCTGCCAATAAAGCCCCAAATAATGCGGCTGATGACGATGCCGACCGCGGCATAGCCTTCCCAGCGATGAATAAGATCGCCTTCTTCATTCAAAAAATTACCCAGTACTGCAATCGCTAAGCTCCAATGCAATACCCGAACCACGGGATCCCACACTTTGATTTTTTGCATTTTGCAGTTCCTAATCAGATCAGCACTTGAGTTGCTTGGCTACGTTGCCAATGAGGCTTACCCTGCAGCGTTGGTGATATTGAATAGGTATTGGCTTGCAGTCATTAAATACCAAAGGCTGCAAGCCAATACATTATGGTTTATTGATGTTTGATTGACCGCCGCTGCAACGCGGTTGGCAAACCAATGTTCAGCAGACCCTAGGGATTAATCGCCGATTTCAGATTTCACAATGGCTAAGGTTTTCGTGTCGAAATACACCTCAGCTTTTTTGCCTTCTTTATTGTGGCCGTAGATTTCGTAGCATTCGCCAGAGGTTTTAAATTTTTTAATTTTGTAACCCATCGCTTCGATTTTGGCCGTGGCTTCGCTAGGCTTTAACCATTCAGCTTTTGGATGTGGGGTGCAGTTGGCGCCGGCAAAACTAAGAGAAGAGGCGGCTAGTGCAGTTAAGGCTAATGCAGCAAATGCTTTCATGGTGATTCTCCGGTGGTGGTAGGAACAACAAATGTATTTCAACATGCTTCAGTTAAGCGAAAATTAAGCACTGTTTATTTTTCATATCTAATTACGTTTTAATTGTAGCTGCTGTTATTGTTACTGGCTGATTGCTTGGATTGCGTAAGCCAACACTGACGCAGCCTGCAGAGTTAATCAAAAAAACTTTCGTGCTCAAACTCAACCATTTCTAATGTTTTTGGATCGAATGAGACTTCAACGCGTTGATTGTCTTTATTGCGGCCTTTGATTTCGTAGCAGCCGTCAGAAACTTTAAGGCTAGAAATGGTGTAACCCTGCGCTTCGATTTTGGTTTTCGCTTCGGCAGCGCTCACCCATTGCTCACGCGGATGTGGGGCGCAATCATTGCTGCTGGCAAAGCTCAGTGTTGAAGCGGCAAGAGTGGCAGCGGTGAAGAAAGTCATGAGTTTCATAATGTGTTTTCCAAAGAGGTTTTGATTTGATGACGCTATTTAAACCGCTTTGTATGAAGTGAAACTTAAGCGCAGCAAATTTGACCAAGCTTGAGCTGGGATTGATTGCAACAGGTAGGATTGACTTCGGTACAATGGCGTTTTGTTCGCTTGGATCTGCGCTCATGACTGCTCGCATTCACCCGCAATTAACGATTGATTTATCGGGACTCAATTGCCCACTACCGATATTGCGCACCAAAAAAGCGCTGGCCACCTTGGCGGGTGGAGAGATTGTTCAAGTGACCTGCACCGATCCAGCCACGCCAACCGATTTCGCCGCATTTTGTCGGCAAACCGGTAATGAATTGCTCGAGCAATGGCAAGAAGAAACCCGATTTTTGTTTTTGATTAAAAAACGTTCGGATTAAAAAGCAGCCATTGCTGACGTTATCTGGCGAGGCATCCGCTCAAACCGAGTTCGAGCGATGTTGAATTACCCCAATTTAGATGAATAACGTAGGTATTTGATTGCAGCCCTTATCAATAAAGGGTGGCCTGCAAATACCTTGCCGTATCGCTCGCTGCCGCTGGATTGGATCAATCCTGCGGTGGCTGACATTGACTATTAAAAGGAAAAAATATGACGCAAACCATTACTATCGCTCGTCCTGATGATTGGCATTTACACCTGCGTGATGGCGCGGGTTTGGCGAGCGTTTTGCCGCATACCGTGCGTGAATTTGGCCGCGCTATTGTGATGCCCAACTTAAAGCCGCCGGTGACTAATGTGGCTTTGGCTGGCGAGTATCGCCAGCGCATTTTGGCTGCGGTGCCAGCAGGGCAATCTTTTCAGCCTTTGATGACTTTATATTTAACCGATAACACCACGGCAGACGATATTGTCGCCGCTAAAGCCAGCGGCTTTGTGCATGGCGTTAAGCTCTACCCGGCTGGCGCGACAACCAATTCGGATGCCGGTTGTACCGACGTGAATAAGGTGTTGCCGGCGATTGAAAAAATGGCCGAACTGGGCCTACCGTTTTTGGTGCATGGCGAAGTGGTCGATAGTGAAATCGATATTTTTGATCGTGAAGCAGTGTTTATCGATCGGATTATGCAGCCGCTATTGGCCAAATTCCCGAATCTCAAAGTCGTTTTTGAGCACATCACCACCAAAGACGCTGCTGACTTTGTGGCGAGCGCGCCAGACAACGTAGCCGCAACCGTGACGGCGCATCATTTATTGATGAATCGAAACGCCATGCTGGTTGGTGGCATTCGCCCACATCTGTATTGCTTGCCGATTTTAAAGCGTGAAATTCATCGCCAAGCCTTGGTTAAAGCGGTAACGGCCGATGACAACCATAAATTCTTTTTGGGTACCGACAGCGCACCGCATGCCAAAGGCGCGAAAGAAACCGCTTGTGGTTGTGCCGGCATGTATACCGCGCACGCGGCGTTGCCACTGTATGCCGAAGTGTTTGATTTAGCCGGTAAGCTCGATCGTTTGGAAGCGTTTGCCAGCCAGAATGGCCCCGCTTTTTATGGCTTGCCAGTCAGCACTGAAACCGTGACCTTGCGTAAAGAAAGCTGGGTGGTGCCGACTGAATACGCTTTTGCCGATAGCGTTGTCGTGCCATTGCGCGCCGGTGAGTTGGTGCAATGGAAGCTGGTGTAATGGGCAACGCAACTGTTGTTCAGCGTGGCGTGAGCGCGCCTGCGTGGTGGATCACCGGCGCGGCATTGTGTGCCGCGGGTGTTTGGGGGCTGCCATTGATTGAGTCAACACAGTTTGAAAATCACTTTTTTGGCCTGTTTTATTACTCGATTTTGGCTGGGATTGTGCTGTTTTGGGCGCTGCCTAGCGAGCAGCGCTTTGAAAACGGGCAGCTTGAACGCCGTTTTTGCCTATTTGGCCTGCTGGTGCTGTGGAAAAAAACGACGCCCTTAAGTGCTTTTAGCGAAATTCATTTCGAGCAAGACCCTAATTTATTTCGTAAAGACACGGTGTGGGTGATTCTCTCGGGCGCAGAGGGCGAAGGCGAGCGGTTTGCCTTTGCTAATTTTTCAGCCACGGCCAGCAATATCGCCAAAGCGCAGGCGCTCGCAGAGGCTTTGTCGCAAGCCACGGGTTTACCGATTAAAACGCATGATTCGGCAGGGGTGGCCGAATAATTGGTTTGAGTTTGTGGCGAAATCTGAACGCTTTGCAGCGTAGCTGCGCGTTGCAAAGCGCTCGATGTTATGATTTTTGCACAATCAACACACCCTTGTTTGCTGAGGGCTTTAAGGTGAAAAGATGAAAGCAATCTTAGGTTTGGCGGCCTTACTGGCAGCGACCTCGGCGCAAGCGACTGATTTGGCGGCTTGCCAACAGATTGCAGACAATCAAAATCGTCTTGCTTGTTATGACCAATTGGCAAAACAGCCGTCGCAGCAGCCCAGCGTAGTTGAGCCGATTGCTGCCACGGTCGTTCCGGTTCCGGCAACGGCAACGATCACGACATCCGATCAGGCAGCGGCCACGGCAGAAACGTTTTCTCAGCGCTGGGAGTTAGCAGCGCAAGACAAAGACGGCGTTTTTAATATTAAGCCATACCAGCCGGTGTATATCTTGCCGGTGTCTTGGCGTAAAAAAGTTAATAACGATCCTTGCTCACCGAATCCACTCAATTGCTCGCATCGTGGCGATCAAGATTATGGCAAGGTAGAAACCAAGTTTCAGCTCTCTTTCAAAACCAAATTGGTGCAAGACGCTTTTGGCTCTAACGTTGATCTATGGGGCGCATACACTCAGCAAAGTTACTGGCAGGCTTACGATAGCCAGAATTCTTCACCGTTTAGAGAAACCGATTATCAGCCCGAATTGTGGGCGACTTTCCCGGTACAAGCTGGGCCAGAATGGCTCAAATTACGCATGATTAATTTGGGCGCAATGCATCAATCCAATGGTCAAACCAATCCACTATCGCGCTCGTGGAATCGCTTATATGCCAGTTTTGGCCTGACTTCGGGCGATGTATCGGTGCTGATTAAACCATGGTGGCGCGTGCCTGAGCCGGCCAGTACCGACAATAATCCAGATATTAGCGATTACGTCGGGCGAGTCGAAACGGTGGTGGTTTATCCGTGGCAGAACCATGTGTTTTCACTCACGTGGCGTAATAATTTGAAATTTGGCGGCGCTACGCCAAATCGATCGAATATTCAGCTGGAATGGGCCTTCCCGATTACCGGTAAATTGCATGGTTATGTGCAGGCCTTTAATGGCTGGGGTGATTCATTGCAAAACTATAATTTTCACAATAGTGGCGCAGCCATTGGCGTTTCATTGGTGGAATGGCGTTAAGGCGAACAACGCCGCTTAGGCGGCTTGGGTGATCTTTACTTGCCCTGAGTCGGTATAGCGGTGATAATCGCCACCGCGAAGCGGGACAGACCATCGCTGCTGCCAGTGTAATGCTGGCGGGGGAGGAAAGTCCGGGCTCCATAGAGCAGAATGCTGGTTAACGACCAGGCGGCGTGAGCCGACGGAAAGTGCAACAGAGAGCTGAACCGCCAGTGGCCCAAGTTGAACAATCGATTGAAGCGATTGGGATTGAGTCATCGGTAAGGGTGAAAAGGTGTCCTCGTCAGAGGAGCCCCGTAAAGGGGTCGGTAAGAGCGCACCGCGGCGCTGGTAACAGTCGCTGGCAGGGTAAACCCCATTCGGAGCAAGACCAAGCAGTAGGCGTTGAAGCTGCTCGCTGAGTCTACGGGTAGGTTGCTTGAGCGCATCAGTAATGGTGCGCCTAGAGGAATGATGGTCACGGATGGCAACATCTGGACAGGACCCGGCTTATCGGCCCGCTTCGCCCCCATACACATACCTATGTATATTAATACATGCGGCGATCAAAATAAGGTAGCAGGCGATACACCTGTTGCGAACTCAAATTGAATTCTCGCTCAGCCGCTTGCATGGCTTCTAGCAAACCGCATCCGGCGGCAATTTCTTGATCAATAAAATTCAGCACTTCTTGAGCCACGCGCAAAACCTAAGATGGATAATTAGCAATCTGAGTATTTTGCCTGCCGAAGATTAAAATTAAATGTCTATCTGATTGAGCAATGACTTTGCTCAGTATTTTTGACGTGTAGCATGCCGCACCTTGCGCTAACAGCGCCCATGCTTGATCGTTATTCGTTAAGTCGACGAACAAAATGCAAATAACCCATTTCGCGGGCGTAGCCCATTTTTTGATAAATGCGGTGGGCACGCACGTTTTCGGGGCCTGTTTCCATCATCAGCATGCCGATTCCGGCCGCTTGCGCTTCTTTTTCAACTTGAGCTAATAAGGCTTCGCCCACGTGCTGACCGCGATAAGCTGGTTGCACATACAAATCATTGAGCACCCAGCTACGACACAAAGCAATCGATGAAAAGCAGGCAAAGACTTGCGCAAAGGCGAGGGTTTCGCCGGCACTATTGCGCGCTAAATAAATTTTGGAATCCCCAGTCGCTAGTCGTTCAGCCAAAAAAGCGCGTGCTTCTGTCTCATTATCTGGGCAACCATGAAACTGACGATAGGCATTAAATAAGGGAGCTAAACGGTCGAGATCGAGAATGCTGGCGTAGCTTAAATAGAAACTAGAGGCACAAGGTTCTGGATTGAGTCGGGTATCGGCGGCAGACATGACGATCTCTTTTTGTCGTTGTTTTTTTCATGGTACAAAAAAACCGAGCACATGGCTCGGTTTCTTATTGATTTGTTGCATATATTACAGGCGTGTCAGTTTTATATGCCGTCTTGCGGGTTGTTGGTTTGCAGCCGCATTTCAAGATCTGCAACGCGTGCTTCCATTTGGGTCAGCGTTTCGCGCGTGCGGGCGAGTACTTCTTGTTGGATTTCAAACTCTTCACGCGTAACTAAATCCATTTTGTTAAATGCCGAACCCATCATGGCGCGCACGTTTTTTTCAATATCTTTCGCTGGGCTAGCGGCGATGGCTTCCGAGATTTTATTGCTGATTTCATCGAAAAATTTGTCTTTTAACATGACTTTCTCCAGTTATTGGCAATGGTTGAATCCAGTTTAGCAGATTCAAATTCACAACAGTTTGATTTACATGCACCAAGACGGAGCAGCGCGTAGCACGTTTGATTTAAATATTGCGCTGCAACAGTGCTAACTTGGGGCCTGACGAATTTAAATCAATGATAAACAGCGCTGAACTGGGCTGGCACGCTTCATGCTAACAATTCCCTCATCAATCTGACCGTTTGTATAAGGAGTTACACCATGAAATTTGTAAGCGCAATTATCAAGCCTTTTAAGCTTGATGAAGTTCGTGAAGGCCTTTCAGCAATCGGTGTTCAGGGTTTGACTGTGACTGAGGTAAAAGGTTTCGGTCGCCAAAAAGGACATACCGAGTTATATCGCGGTGCTGAATATGTGGTCGATTTTTTACCTAAGGTCAAAGTAGAAATCGCGATTGCCGACGAATTGCTCGAGCAAACAATCGAGGCGATTGAAAAGGCCGCTCACACCGGAAAAATCGGCGATGGCAAAATTTTTGTCTTTGACTTGATGCACGTGGTGCGAATTCGTACCAGTGAAACAGGTGACGCCGCAATTTAAATTGAGCTGATCGCCATCGATATCAACAAAAAATCATAATTCGCTAGCGATACATCACGATAGATTTGATCTGGAGCGCATGAAAATGAAAAAAATACTCGCATCTTTAGCTTTGTTTTCCGCCATGTGGGTGGCGGCCCCCAGTTTTGCCGCTGACGCGATCACGGCCAGTACCGCCTCTGCAACAATGGAGGCGGTGGTCGACGTGGCTGTGAGCGTTCAAACCACCGCTGCCGCGATTGCCGCGCCGGTGATGACGGTGAATAAAGGCGATAACAGTTGGTTGTTTGTGGCTACGGCCTTAGTGATTTTGATGTCGATTCCAGGCTTGGCGCTGTTTTATGGTGGCTTGGTGCGCAGCAAAAATATGCTGTCGGTGCTGATGCAAGTATTTAGTATCTTTAGCTTGATCAGCGTGCTGTGGGTGATTTATGGCTATAGCTTGGCGTTCACCGAGGGCAATGCCTTTTTTGGCTCTACGTCAAAAATACTGCTTAATGGGGTGACGCCAGATTCAATTGCCGCCACTTTTAATAAAGGCATTGGTATTTCTGAGCTGATTTATATTGCGTTTCAAGGTGCTTTTGCGGCGATTACTTGCGGTTTGATTGTTGGTTCGTTTGCCGAACGGATTAAGTTTTCGGCATTATTGGTTTTTTGCGTGCTGTGGTTTACGTTTTCTTATTTGCCAATCGCGCATATGGTTTGGTACTGGGCCGGTCCTGATGCGTATACCGATGCGGCGGCAGCGACCGCAGCAGCAGCGACCGCTGGATTTTTATTCCAAGATGGCGCTTTAGATTTTGCCGGTGGTACGGTGGTGCATATTAATGCCGCAGTTGCTGGTTTGATTGGTTCGTATTTTGTCGGCAAACGGATTGGTTATGGCCGTGATCCAATGACGCCACATAGTTTAACGATGACGATGATTGGTGCTTCATTACTCTGGTTTGGCTGGTTTGGTTTTAATGCTGGCTCGGCGCTCGAAGCCAACGGTACTGCGGCTTTGGCCTTTGTAAACACTTGGGTCGCTCCTGCGGCGGCAGCAATGACTTGGTTGCTGATTGAGTGGATGTGGAAAGGTAAACCGTCGTTATTGGGCGCGGCATCGGGGGCGGTAGCAGGTTTAGTGGTGATTACCCCTGCGGCGGGTTTTGTCGGGGTCGGTGGTGGTTTGGTGATGGGCGTGATTGCGGGTGTCGCTGGTTTATGGGGTGTGCACGGCTTGAAACGTTTATTGGGTGCGGATGACTCTTTAGATGTGTTTGGCGTGCATGGTGTTTGCGGCATTGTTGGCGCGATTTTGACTGGCGTATTTGCCAGCCCTGATCTGGGTGGCACTGGCGTGTGGGATTACGTGAGCAATGGCGTAGCGACTTCGTATAGCATTATTGATCAAGTTAAAATCCAAGCGATTGGTGTTTTAGTGACGATTGCATGGTCTGGCACTGTGGCGTTTATCGCGTATAAATTGGTTGATATGACCATTGGTCTGCGCGTGAAAGAAGATGAAGAACGTGAAGGCTTGGATGTGTCTAGCCATGGTGAAAAAGCGTATAACAACTAACATAGTGCTGTTGCATTAATCCGATGGCCTTCTTGCGAAAGAAGGCCATTTATTTTGTCTAATTCATGTGTATTGATGGTGCATCTATAAGCTTTAAGTAAATTTTTATAGTGACTAGCGTCAGAAACTCGTTGCAATGCCGTTGTAGGCGGTCTAAAAAGGGTGCAAACACGTCGATATAAACCAATTCAAACCAATCATTGGGTGAGTGTTCATATTGATTAGATTCAAGGGGTTGCAAGATGAATCAACTGAAAATCCGCACGCAAATCACGATTTTGGGACTATTCGCCCTGGCAGGTATGCTGTTTGTTGGTGCAATTGCTTATCTGAATAATAGCCATCTGGTGCAAAGTATTGAGGCGGTGAGTAAAGGAACGACTTTGCTCAGAAATCAAACCGAGGCCGATATGATGCACGACGGGATTCGGGCCGATGTTTTGGATATGAATCGACTGTTTGCGGTGGCCAATCCAGATCCGGAAGAAGTTAACGCGGTGAAAGCGGGTTTAAAAGAGCATTTAGACAATTTCACACGTTTAGTGGCTGAAAATGATCAAATGCAATTGCCGCAAAGTGAAAGAGACGCGTTAAACGCCTTAAAGCCCGATCTAAGCGAATTCGTAAAAATGGCGCAAGTTACTGCGGATAAGTTTGAAAAACACGATGGCGATGCCACTGCTACCTATCAAAATTTCTTTCAAGTGTTTGGCCGGCTAGAAGGCAGCATGGAGAAATTTAGCTCACTGATTGAAAACAATATTCATCAGGCCAATGATGAGCAAGCCGCGATTATTAAACAGGCTCAGGTTTGGGTATGGACTTCACTGCTTATTGCGACCGGCTTTTTGCTGATGGGTATTTGGCTGGTGAGCCGCGCAATTACTCAACCGATTTTCATGGTGCAAACCTTTTTGACCAATCTCAACGGTGATTTGCGTCGGCGCTTACCTGATTTAGGCAGCAATGAACTGGGTGAAATGGCCAGGGCAGTGAATCAATTAATTCAAAATCAAGCGCAAACAGTGAATTTAATTCAGCGTGCCGCAGCAGAAGTGGCTCGCGTATCGAATCAGCTAAAAGGACACTGTGCCAATACCAGCCAATTGGCCAATCAAGCTAGCCAAGACGCGCATCAAATTAAAATGATTACCGATCAATTGGCCGAATCGGTTGAGAGTGTGTTGCATAGCGTCGATTTGACCACCGAGCGGGCGACCACCACCACCGCAACCGCCAACGAAGCGCACGCCAGTATGTCGCGATCACACCATGCAACGGCCAATTTAATGGTGGTTACACGGCAATCGTCGAGCATGATTCAAGAGTTAGGTTCAGCTGCTGCTGCGATTGATAGTATGGCCACCGTGATTAAAGACATTGCCGATCAAACCAATCTATTGGCCTTAAATGCCGCCATTGAAGCCGCTCGAGCCGGGGATACCGGGCGCGGGTTTGCCGTGGTGGCCGATGAAGTCCGCAAACTGGCTGAGCGCACGACTGCATCGACTGCCGATATTGCCAAAATGACGCAGCATATCGGTCAAGCCACCAGTGAAGCGGCCAAAGCCATGCATGAGGTGAGCGAGGGTGTGAATCAAGGCGCGATTGATGTGGCCAGTGCGATGGAAGGGCAAAATGCGATTGTGCAAAACACTGCAGAAATGAAAGTCTTGTCGATGGGTATTGCCAGCGCGGCACAAAAAGAAACGCTTTCAATTCAAGACACCGCCAATGCGATGCAAGAAATTAATCATAAAATCGATACTGCGAGCAATGCGGTCAATCAAATCAGTCTTGAAACCGATCAGCTGCTCGACTTAGTCGCTGATTTACAAAAAAATATCGCGCAATTTCAAGCCTAATCGACCGCCATTGGCGATTAGGCTGGGTTGACGTTGGGTTTGCTCGCCGCCAACTTTGGCGAGAACTCAACGGCAACAGACGGTTTAAACGTTTAATCTCATCCGCACGCTGCTCGGCAAGCGCGCAAATAGCGGCGAGAAATCGGTCGCATCCATTAAGTTTTTTAGCGTTAGGCCCAACTCGGTATCACCAGTGATGCTCAGGCGGCGCTGAAAAAACAAGGTGTCTGGATCTTCTTGTCGCCGCGCAATTAACCAATAATCAGCCAAGCTGGCGGTTAATGTGACATCTGCAGGGGTATCGCCACATACAAAGCGGCCATTCTGGTAGCTTAGCGTAATACCCCAGTTTAAATCGCTAACCGCCATCCGTACTTGCCGGCCTTCCCACCACGCAAAATCTTCTTCGGGCCACAATTGTTTGCGAACCAAATTGAGCAGCGTCACCGTAACGGCGGTGGGCGGTGTTTCGGGGAGTACGGCCAGTAATTTAATCAACGGCGCTGGGATGTTCATACGGTTTCCTTCATGCAAATGCCTGCTTGGCCATGCCAATAGCCATTGACCAGACCTTCGGGATTAATACGTTGCCAATCAAATTGCGTCGCCGATGTCGGCTGAGCGAGCGCTGCGGCGTAGGCGGCAACAATTTCATCGGTAAACTCTGCTTGTGGACTAATGCGTAAATGGCTGGCACCCAAGTTGGTGACGCTGGCCAAATCATAAATTAAGGCATGGCAAGCTGCCGATTGCGTTTGAATACCGTTTAGACGCAAGAAGTCTTGCCCTTCGCGTGTTTTGAGCAACTGGCCATCGGCGTGCTCGATACACTTAAATTCACAGGCATCTTTGCTTAAATCGTAATGCCTGGCGGTAAAGCAGCGCGCAGAAAAAGCCAGTGGCAAGCGGCCATGGGCAAAGATTTCGGTTTCAATCGGTAATTTGGCTTCTGCCAATGTCGCCACAATCGCTGCGCGACTCGCTTCGAGCGAGGGTAGCCAGCGAATGGCGCCTGCGGCTTGATGCCAGTCGAGCGTGGCGCCGTTGTAAATATTCAGATGCGGGCCAGCAATATATGGAATCGCTAAATCGCGCGCGATTTTTACTGCGCCCAAATCATTGGCTTCGAGTAAGCCGCCTTCTTTGGCAAAACGGCGTAATGACGATAAATCCGAACCCGATTCGAGCAAAGCTTGCGAGCTGTAAACGACGGTTTTGCCGGCTTGGCATAATTGCTGGCCGAGCGCCAACCAATCGCTAGTGCGTAATTCATGGCGGCGAGCGCAAACCACTTCACCCAGATAAATCGTGCTCACATCCCAATCGGCAGCAGCGGCATAAAAATCGAGTGTGGCTTGGCGTGACCAATAGTAAAGCAGCGGGCCAAGAGTGAGTTGCATGGATCTTCCTCGATGAATTTAAAACTGAAAAGCCGCGCTGGCGGCGTGGCTTTTGTAAATTAGGTGCGTCTTAGCGCCAAGGTCGGCTATACGCCCCAAGCGTTTGTTGATGCCCTTCCGATACTTTACTGAGTGCCTGTTGCCACGCGGGTTTGACCGAATAGCGTGGATCGCTCGCTGCATCAATCGCCGCACGGAGTGTTTTGGTCACTTCGCTGACATAAGCCGGGCTGCGTTGTCGGCCTTCGACTTTAATGGCTTTCACGCCCATGCGGATCAGCTCGGGCAATACCGACAATGCATTAAGGCTAGTTGGCTCTTCCATCGCGTAATAGCTAGCGTCGCCGACTTCAAAGCGGCCTTTACACAGAGTTGGATAACCGGCAGGTTCGTCTTTTTCAAAATGGTCGATCAAAATGCCATTTAAGCGGGTATCAAGGGTATCGCCCTTAGGTAGCCATTGCACATGGCTTGCAGGTGAACACACACCATGGGTATTTGGCGATTCGCCGGTTGCATAGCTCGATAAAATACAGCGGCCTTCGGCCATTACGCACAAGCTACCAAAACCAAACACTTCGATTTCGACGGGGGTGTTTTTAATGACGTATTCGATTTGTGGCAAAGTCAAAACCCGTGGCAGAACGGCGCGGCTAATGCCAAAATGTTCATATGCGAGGTTCACCGCTTCAAAATTGGTGGCGGAACCTTGCACTGATAAATGGCGGCGTAACTGGGGGTGGCGGCGGGTGGCGTACTCAAGTAAACCCAAGTCGGCCAAGATCACCGCATTGGCGCCTAAGTCGGCTGCGGCGTCGATTGAAGCATGCCATTCAGCGGTTCGACCCGCTTGCGGGTACGTGTTAATGGCAATGAGTACTTCCCGACCTTGGGATTGTGCATATTCAACACCCGATTTAAGCTGTGAGTCGGTAAAATTAAGCCCAGCGAAATTGCGGGCATTGGTCGCATTCTTAAAACCAAGATAAACCGCATCAGCACCAGACTGAACTGCTGCTTTTAGGGCTGGTAAACTACCAGCAGGGCAAATTAATTGCGGCAAATGTGGTGCTAAAGAAGGCATAATAGCGTAACCCAACGTGAGAATTTGCGCCTAGCTTAGGCGTTACGCTCTCATGAAACTTTAATACAAATCAAAAAAAAGCATGCCTAGTGCTTCGGTGGTAGAGAATATCCCGATAAAACTGCATGATTTACGCTTCGAATTTAAGTATTCGGCGGGGCAATCAATACAAAGGAAATAGCATGAATATCGCAATGATCGGTTTAGGTAAAATGGGCGGCAATATGGCACGTCGACTCTCTCGAGGCGGAGCGACGGTCTTTGGCTTTGACGTCAGTGCTGACACCCGTAGCCAACTGGCGCAAGAAGAAGCTAACTTCAAAGCATTTGCCAGCGTACCTGAATTGATTGCCGCATTGCCAACGCCACGCGTGGTCTGGCTGATGTTGCCATCCGGCGCGATCTCTGAGGCCGCATTCGACGAAATGAAAACCTTGCTCGCTCCGGGTGATTTGATCATCGACGGTGCTAATGCCATGTATAAAGACAGCCAACGCCACGGTGCTGAATTGGCCGCAATGAATATTAAATTTGTTGATGCAGGTGTTTCAGGTGGTGTTTGGGGGCTGCAAAACGGCTACTGCTTGATGTTTGGTGGCGAAAAAGACGCAGCTGCGATGGCCGAACCATTTATGAAAATCTTGGCGCCGGGCGCTGATCGCGGTTGGACACACACTGGTCCAGCAGGCTCAGGCCACTACACCAAGATGCTACACAACGGTATCGAATACGGCATGATGCAAGCGTTTGCTGAAGGCTTTGCGATGCTCAAAGCCAAAGAAGAATTCGATTTGGATGTGGCAGCGATTTCTGAAACCTGGCGTCATAGCTCTGTGGTTCGCTCATGGTTGCTAGATTTAATCGCTGATACTTTACAGCAAGACACTGAATTGGCTGATTTAAACGCCTTTGTTCCTGACTCAGGTGAAGGCCGTTGGTCAGTACTGGAATCGGTTGAATTGGGCATTCCTGCACCAGTAATGTCGAGCGCCTTGTACGCACGTTTTGCTTCACGTGGTAATGACGATTACGCAATGAAATTATTGTCGATGATGCGCAATGCCTTTGGTGGCCATGCAGTATCAAAAAAATAACTGCCATTAAGTAATTAGAGTAATTAGCAGCTACAAAAATGCCCGCATCGATTGCGGGCATTTTTTATGGTGCAGTCATCGCTGCGAGGGTCTGCTGACGATTGATAGGCCGCCCTGCAGGCACCTAGCCTCAGGCTTTCTTCAAAAAACAGGCTTTGAGCATCATGCTGCCCAAATCGGTTTTGCAATCGACTTCATGGTCACCGTCAACAATGCGGATCCCTTTGATTTTAGTGCCGACTTTTAACGTGCTAGAAGTGCCTTTGACTTTTAAGTCTTTCACCACCACGACAGAATCGCCGTCTTGTAGCACATTGCCATTGGCATCTTTAACGATGCGCACATCGCTTTCTTCTACTTCTGCGACCATCGGCCATTCAAAGCCACAGTCAGCACAAACATAGTTATCGCCATCTGGATAAGTGTTTTCCAAAGTGCATTGTGGGCAAGCGTTTGACATTGGACTATCCAATTAAAAGAATTTAATCGCTAGATTATAGCAGCCGTTACTCAGCATACTGCGCTGTGATTATCACCAAAACGGGGATGGGGGTATTGGTAAGGGCTTGAATTACTAGGAAAAGTGCAAGGATTGATTGACACTCAACTTACTTGGGAATACGTTACACTGAATTTTCTGAGAATTCCAAGTGCAATTTACGGCAGCATTTCGCTCGCTAAATTTAGCGATCTTCCGTGCTGAATCAAGGGATGATTGATCGAGTGAGCGTGATTTACATATTTTATAACGGTATAAAATGTATACCATCTTCAATTTAAGGGAAGTGATGAATGCTGAAACTTAGAAAAGTACTCCTGATTCTGTTGGCATTGATTGCGCTGGTGGGCACCGTGGCTTTGGATTGTTATTTACCCGAAAAAACCATCACCACCATTACCGGGGTTGAGGTGAAATTAACTGATAAAGATGGGCCGATTAGCAAGGCCAATCCAAGCGATGGGCCGACGGTGGATGTGTATTACATTTACACCAATCACGCGACGGATATTATTCGGGTGTTTAAAAATATTGATACCGGCTGGGGCTGGCCGTATTACTTTAAGTTTAATTCGGCGGATTTACAGGCCAAGGCCAAAACGCTGGAATTTGAAAAGAAACCCGCCTTAGTGACTTCCTACGGCTGGCGTTTTGACATGATGTCGTGGTTTCCCAATGTGGTAGATATTCAAGTGGCCGAGCCCGATAGCAGCACGTGGAGTTTTTGGCGCTGGCTGGGTTTTAGCGTGTGGGTACTATTGCTGCTGATTGCCACCTTTACGGTGTATCGTGTTACACGCCCGAAAAATAAAGCGCAAGAGGGCAATACATAGAAGGTGTATAGTGGCTAATCGTGAGTTAAATTGATTTCGGCGGGGGCGCTTTGTTGGTCGGCCTTCGTCAAGCCACATACTCTTATTGCTTGCGGCCCTGCGCCGTGTTTATTGATCCTGTCGTGCTCCTTGCCTCGAAAGAGGGAGAAAGCTTGGCGATGTTGAGCGTCTAAACGATGAACTACGCCATTTTGCCGCTCAATGCCGCGCATTTCTCGGGCTTGCATCAAGTGTTTGATGCGGCGTGTAAAGAAGAAAGCTTTTTGTTTTTTTTGCAAGCGCCGCCCATTGAGCAAACCTTCCGCTATTACCAAAACATGGTCGATCGCGACTATGTGTATTTTGTTGCGCTGTGCGATGATGCCGTCGTGGGTTGGTGCGATATATTGCCGCAAGGTGACGCTGCCCATGTTGGAGTATTAAGCGTGGCTTTATTGCCGCAGGCGCAAGGCTTGGGGTTGGGGCGAGCTTTGATGCTGGCTGCGCTGGCTAAAGCATGGCAGCAAGGATTTCTTCGTATCGAACTCAATGTGCGCGTGGATAACAACAAAGCCCAAGCGCTGTATCAGCAGTTGGGCTTTGTGAATGAAGGCCTGCCACAGGCCGATTTATGTATTCGCGGGCAATATTTTACGACGCAAACCATGGTCTTATTGGCGCACGGCTCGCTTTAGTTGGTGCTTTCGGTAGCCTCTGCCTCTTCTTCGGGCTCTTGCTGTGCTTCAAGCGTGAGATGCTCAAGCCCGCTGTGATGCTCTTCTTTACGATGATGCAAGCTGTTGAGCTTAATATTTAAGCGCAGCTCATTGAGTGAATCAGCGTTTTTGAGCGCCTCTTCCATACTGATTTTGCCCGCCTCATACAGTTCAAACAGCGCCATATCAAAGGTTTGCATTCCCAGTTCTTTGGACTTGGCCATTGCAGTTTTAACGCCGCCCACGTCACCTTTAAAAATCATATCGGCTACCAGCGGCGTATTGAGCAAGATTTCAATTGCGGCGCTACGCCCTTTGCCATCGGGAGTGGCTACCAAGCGCTGCGAAATAATACCGCGCATATTGAGCGATAAATCCATATACAGCTGCGGGTGGCGCTCTTCAGGGAAGAAATTAACAATTCGCTCCAAAGCTTGATTGGAACTATTGGCGTGCAAAGTGCCCATGCAAAGATGGCCGGTTTCAGCAAACGCCATGGCGTATTCCATGGTTTCTCGGTCGCGAATTTCGCCAATTAAAATCACATCTGGCGCTTGGCGCAGCGTGTTTTTGAGCGCAGCAAACCAGTTTTTGGTATCACGCCCCACTTCACGGTGCGTCACCAAGCAGTTTTTATTTTTATGCACATACTCGATTGGGTCTTCGATGGTAATGATGTGGCCGTGGCTGTTTTCATTGCGGTAATCAATCATCGCCGCCATCGTCGTTGATTTACCCGAGCCGGTGCCGCCAACCAATAGCACTAAACCGCGCTTACTCATCATCACTTCTTTTAATACTTTGGGCAGTCCTAATTCATCAAAATTAGGAATCTTGCTGGTGATGGTTCGCAGCACCATGCCGACCTTTTCTTGCTGCATAAAGACATTAACCCGAAAGCGGCCGATGCCTTCGGGGTTAATGGCAAAATTGCATTCAAATTCTTTAGCAAACTCGGTTTGTTGATCGGCTCGCATAATGGCCAAAGCCAGCGCTTGCGTGGCTGCGGCATTGAGTTTTTGTGCCCCAATCGGCGTCATTCGGCCGTTGATCTTCATGGCTGGCGGAAAATCATCGGCAATAAACAAATCGGATGCTTTGTGTTGAATCATCATCCGCAGTAAGTCATGCATGGTTTTTTTAGCTTGTTCGGGGCTCATTCTTGGCACTCGTCACGGTCAGTACAGACCTTGTATATAGATTGAATCAGGCTTAATTGCAGTTGCGAAGTTGATCGATTTAGTCAGCTTTATTGTCAGTTTATCTTACGGCCGTCATTTTATTGATTGTTTTTAGCTGTTGCAGTTTGTTATTTTTTTGGCGTTGTTGCACGGGAGTTTATTTTTTGAGCATAAAAAAGCCCATGGCGAACCATGGGCTGATGGACTGTCTGTCGGACTTAATCGCCGCGACGTTTATTACCGCTGCCGCCAAGTAGCGCGGCAGTAGGACTGCTTGAGCGTGGACCACGGCTTTGTGGACGATCGCCACGTGGCGCACCAAAGCCATCACTGGCATTACGAGCTACGCCCGGGCCACCATTACGGCCGCCACCTTGGTAGCCCCGCGTTTGGCCTTGGCCACTACGACCACTGCGCATCAATTCGCCGGGCAAAGTATTAGCATTGCTCATTGGTTGCTGTTCGTCGTAATTAATACGCTCGCGACGTGGTGCAGGCGCAGCGCCCAATACTGAATCGTGACGCGGTGCATTGCGTGGATTGCTATTGCGTGGCGCGCCATCACGTGGGCGACGCGTATCAGCAGCACCCAATGCATCAGGACGTGGACGGCGCGTATCAGTAGCACCACGTGGACGACGGCTATCCGCAGCGCCTTCTGCGTGTGGACGGCGATGCTCGCCATCGGTACGCGGACGACGTTGTTCAGCTTCGCCTTCAGCACGGTCAGCACGAGGGCGACGCTCAGCGCGCGCTTCGTTTTTGGCGGCGGTTTGTGCCGCAGCCGTTTCTGCTAACGCTTTGCTGCGTGCGCCATTTAAGCGTGCGCCACCGGCAGCAGCTGGGCCACGCGGAGCACGTGGATTGCGGTTTGGATCGCGAGGAGGGCGATCACGACCTAAGCCACCACGAACAATCGGTTCTGGCTTCACGCGTAAATCGGCTTCAAAGCCTTCCAAGCAGAATTTTGGAATGTCTTGCTTAGTAATGCGCTCGATTTCGGCGAGTAGTTTCAACTCGTCAACACATACCAACGACACCGCTTCACCAGTACAACCGGCGCGGCCAGTACGGCCAATCCGATGTACGTAATCTTCGGCCACGTTGGGCAATTCAAAATTCACTACGTGTGGCAATTCTTCGATATCTAAACCGCGCGCGGCAATATCGGTGGCAACCAATACTTGCAATTCGCCAGATTTAAATTGCGCCAGTGCGGCGGTACGGGCGTTTTGGCTCTTATTGCCATGAATCGCCATCGCCGAAATGCCGGCCGCATTGAGTTTTTCGGCCACTTTATTACACGCATGTTTGGTGCGCATAAACACTAAAACTTGATGCCAATTGCCGTCTTTGATTAATTGCGTCAACAAAGGCAATTTTTTATCGCGGTCAACCAAATGCACACGCTGGCTAATTAATTCATTAGTGGTATTACGGCGCGCTACTTCAACCAGACCTGGGTTTTTGAGTAGCTTGTCGGCGAGTTCTTTGATTTCATCAGAGAACGTTGCGGAGAACAGCAAGGTTTGACGCTCTTTGGGGAAAATCGCCATTAATTTTTTAATGTCGTGAATGAAGCCCATATCGAGCATACGATCGGCTTCATCGAGCACCAAGATTTCAATGCCAGACAAATCAACCGAGCGTTGATTAACCAAATCGAGCAAGCGGCCCGGTGTCGCCACCAAAATATCAATCGGCGAGCGTAAGCGCGCTTGTTGTGGACGAATATTTACGCCACCAAACACCACCATTGAAGTGATTTTGACGTATTTCGAATACGTTTGAACTGATTCTTCCACCTGAGCGGCAAGTTCACGCGTCGGGGTTAAAATCAAAACACGCGGACGACCTTTGGCTTCGAGTGGTTCTTTGGCTAGCAATAATTGCAAAATTGGCAAAGTAAAACCGGCGGTTTTACCGGTGCCCGTTTGCGCTGCAGCGAGTAAATCGCCGCCTTGTACCACCAATGGAATGGCTTGGGCTTGAATCGGTGTTGGTGTGGTGTAGCCCGTATCGGCAACGGCACGCAAAAGTGGTTCGGCTAGCCCAAGGCTAGCAAAATTAAGTTCAGACATTCATTATTCCTGCTGCGGCCTGTCGCAAGGAGCGACACCAATCTAGGGCAGGTGGGGTGTGTTGGATGGGTGGCTTGCGTGTCGAAGGTTTTCGATGAGGCAAGCAACGCGCCGATTGGTAGGGCGCGATCAGGGGCGCAGTTTAACTGCGCTGGAAAAAAAATACCAATGTTATCTGCTCGATGGGCTTTGATTGGGGATTGGGGATTGGGGATTGGGGATTGGGGATTGGGGATTGGGGATTGGGGATTGGGGATTGGGGAGTAGGAATGGGGAATGGGGAATGGGTTTAGAATTTACTCCCCAATCCCAACTCCCTAATCCCTGTCTCTTAGCCGTAGCGCTGTTGCGCAACAACGGCGAGGCCGCAGCCTACGCTACCAAAGTGATCACCCTCAACCGCTTGGGCCGCAGGGAATTGCTCAGCTAAGGCGGCACGTAGCGCCGGTACGGCAGATGAGCCGCCAGTAAAAAATAAGGTATCGACTTGGCTGGCATTGATGCCGGCCATATCCAATGTGGCTTGGGCTGCTGCACAAATTCGGGCGGTTTCTTGCGCAATCGCTTGCTCGAATTGGCTGCGCTCGATCTGCGCCATCAAGCCTTTTTCGGCTTCGACTAAATCCAAAGCAAAATTGGGCTGCTCGGACAGCGCAATTTTGGCTTCTTCAACGCGCATCGCCAAATGATGGCCCGCTTGGCTACGAATCACATTCAGTAGGCGCTCAAAGCGCACATTGTCGACCACTTCGGGTGAAACATCTTGAAAGCCACGCCACATCTTGCGGGTATAGGCAAAGTTAATCGTATGCCAAGTGGCCAAATGGAAAAACACGCTATTGGGTAATTCGGCGTTATTACTCAATCGTGAGCCCATGCCCAGCTCAGGCATGACGCAGGCGAGCGAGAGGCGTTTATCAAAATCAGTACCCCCGATATGTACCCCTCCACTAGCTAATAAATCTGCTGATCGGTCGGCAATACCCCGTCGTTCTGGCGATAGACGCACCAAGGAGAAATCGGAAGTACCCCCGCCAATATCAATCACCAGCACCAGCTCTTCGCGCTCGATCCGCTGCTCGTAATCATGCGCAGCGGCAATCGGTTCAAATTGAAAGCTGACTTCTTTAAAGCCCAAACCACGGGCGATTTCGCCCAATGTGGCTTCGGCCTCGGCATCTGCCGCATCATTGTCGTCCACAAAGCGCACTGGGCGGCCCAGCACCACGGCGTCAAATGATTGGCCGGCCGATTGCTCGGCGCGGGTTTTCACTTCGCCGATTAATTGACCAATCAGATTTTTAAATGATAAATGCTGGCCACCAATTTCAGTGCCCGCATCCATTAGGCTGCTACCTAATAAGCTCTTCATCGAGCGCATTAAGCGGCCTTCGTAGCCTTCTAAATACTCGCCCAACGCCGCACGGCCATAAGTCCAGCGGTCTTCTTCCAAATTAAAGAATACCGCCGATGGCAGCGTGAGCTTGTCGGCTTCGAGCGGCAATAAAATCGCACCGCTGGGGCGCACAATGCCCGCCGTTGAATTAGAAGTACCAAAATCGATGCCGCAGGCTGAATAAGTCATAATGGAGCGTGGTTGGCCTGTAAGGGGGTCGTTAGACTACGCTGCTGCCGCATGCACGTCAAACACGCTTGCTGAATGGCTAGCGCGAAGTACCCAGTATGCTTTAATCTAGGGTCTGTTGACGTTGGATTTGCCAAACTCTGTTGGTAAGCCCAAAGCCACTTTTGCAGCAGGGTTCATCCATCTGTAGCGTATTGAAATAGGCGAGAAGTGAATGATTTTTTTCTGTGGTGACGTCCACGGCCAATTTGGGCATGTTATTTCGGCGGTGCAACAGCATCGTCCGGATGCCATTGTGCTGCTCGGCGATCTACAAGCGCCACAGCCACTCGAAACGGTATTGGCCGAAATCATTGACTTAACCGAGGTATGGTTTATCCATGGCAATCACGATACCGACGGCACGCGCGACTATTGCAATTTGTGGGATTCGGGCATGAGCGAGCGCAATTTACACGGCCGTGTAGTTGAAATCGCCGGTGTGCGTATCGCTGGACTAGGTGGGATTTTTCGCGGTCACATCTGGATGCCACCCAATAATCCGGTCTACGCCAGCCCAGCGCATTATCTGCAGCACTGTGGCAAAGCCAATCAATGGCGTGGTGGCCTGCCACGCAAACAACGCAGCAGTATTTTTTATGCCGATTACCAAGCGCTAGCGCATGAAAAAGCCGACATAATGGTTACGCATGAAGCTCCAAGCTGCCATCCTTGGGGCTTTTCGGTGCTCGATCGACTCGGGCAATCGATGGGAATTCAAAAAAGCTTTCACGGCCACCAACACGACAGCCTCAATTACCGCGAACACGATGCCCGCTTAGGCTTTAAAGCCTACGGCGTAGCGCTACGCGCCATCATGGACGAACACGGCAACACCATCAGCACATGGGAAGAACCGGCGTAACTTGTATCGCTTGAGTGCGTGGTGGTGATGGATGTGGGGAGATGCTTTTGGCATCGTAGGGTGGAATAAGCAAAGCGCATTCCACCGATTCGCAACATATCTACGCGTAGCGCATCCCACAATATGGTGGAATGCGCTACGCTTATTCCACCCTTGTATCTTTCTCTCCGTGGTGGTTAGCTACTACCACATGAGGCGAAGTGAGTTTGGTTCCACCCTTAAGGCATCGACCTTGCCATGTAGATTAAACCCTTCGTCCTCACTTCTTTCGCCAAATCAGACACTGAACGGTAGCCAAGGGCTTTGACCCTGTATGCACAAGGCAAGTGGGCGAATTAGGCATTTTTACAGGAAGAATCTTCATGTTTTATCTCGGTATTGATGTTGCTAAAGCTAAACTCGATTGTTACTTGTTAACTCAACTTGACCCACTCAAAGGCAAGGCCAAGGTCGTACCCAATACCGCCAAAGGCCTTGCTGATTTGCTAGCTTGGCTGACTAAAAATCACATTCCGCATGACCAGCTGCACGTCACGATGGAGGCCACTGGCGTGTATCACGAACTGGCCGCCACACTACTGCATGATGCAGGCGTTTGCGTCTCGATTGCCAATCCCGCACAAGTGAAGCATTTCGGCCAAGGCCTCGCGGTGCGTACCAAAACCGATGGCGTTGATAGCCAAGTTCTGGCGCGTTATTGCGCAATGATTCAGCCTGCTGCGTGGCTACCACCTCCGCCTGAAGCCCGCATTCTAAAAGGACTTCTGGCTCGCCGCGAAGCGATTTTGCAAGACTTACTCCGCGAAAAAAATCGGCAAGAAAAAGCTGAATCTACGGTAACGACCGAGCTGATTCATCAATCGATTAACGACAGTATTGTCTTTCTAAATGCTCAGCTCAAAAAGCTACAAAGCCAAATCGACGACCATATCGACCGTCATCCTGGCCTGAAAAACGACCTCAATTTACTGCAAACCATCCCAGCAATCGGCCCACAAAGTGGCACGCAATTATTGGCGGAGATGCATACGCATCAATTCAATACGGCCGAACAATTGTCGGCCTATTTGGGCTTGGTGCCCGTCGAGCGGCAATCGGGGTCATCGATTCTTGGGCGTGCCAAACTGTCTAAAGCTGGTCCTGCAAAGGTTCGCGCAGTGCTCTACATGGCGGCGGTCGTCGCGACTAGGTACAACCCCCACGTTAAAGCTTTATTTGAACGTTTACTGGCCCGAGGCAAGAGCAAAATGTCGGCGCTCGGCGCTTGCATGCGCAAATTAGTTCACCTGTGCTTCGGCGTGCTGAAAACGCAGAAAAAGTATCAAGCTGAGTATCAAAATGCTTGACCGGCAAGACGGTATCTACGTTGGGCGAATACGTTGGCCGATTCGTTGGTCACATTACCCCGCGCCAGCGCCGTCTTTGCTTTCGCTAAACGGGCCACGTGCTTGCCAAACTAAGGCAATCAGCACAATAAATAGCACGGCAAATAAGCCAAAAATATCATTGGCCGACATAAAAAAGCTTAGCTGGGTGATTTTTTGGTTAATCAACCCCAGTGCTTGCTGCAGGCTAAAGCCATGCGCGACCAAGCCCGACAAACTGTCTTGTACCACTGGATTGTATGGGTTGATCTGCTGCACTAGATTGGCGTGATGGATCTTTTCTTGGTTATCCCACATCGCCGTGACTAGCGACACGCCAATGGTGCCGGACATGGTGCGCATAAAGTTGGACATACTCGCTGCCGACGCAATTCGCTCTGGCGGTAAACCGGATAAAGTAATCGCGGTCAGCGGCATAAAAAAGCACGCTACGCCAATCCCTTGCACAAACTGCGGCCAAGCCAGCCAGCCAAAACTAATCGCTGGCGTATAAAAAGTGCGCCAGTAATAACAAGCCGCAAACACCAAAAACGCCAAGCTCACCAATAATCGCAAATCAATCTTGCTGGAATAGCGGCCAATCATTGGCGACAACACCACAGGCAATAAACCCACAGGCGCTAAAGCCAGCCCTGCCATCGTTGCGGTATAGCCTAAATGCTCTTGCATTAATAAAGGCAGCAATAAGATCGAGCTAAAGTACATCAAAAAACCCAAACTCAAACTCAGTGAGCCAATGGTGAAATTGCGATGCTTAAACAGCGCTAAATCCAGCACCGGATACGGCTCGTCGCGCTCCCAAATTAACAAAAACACCAAGCCCACTGCCGCAATAATCGCCAAGGCAATAATGCGGTTTGAGCTAAACCATTCATCTTGATTACCTAAATCAAGCATGATTTGAAAAGCGCAAATGGTGATAACCAATAAAGCCAGCCCAACGCGGTCGACCGGTACGGACAAGCGCGCCGTTTCGCGGCCTTTGAGCTGCCAAAACGCCACGCCAGCGACAAACAAACCCACTGGCACATTGATAAAGAAAATCCCGCCCCACACCCAATTATCGGTAATCCAGCCGCCCAAAATCGGCCCCACAATCGGCGCTAAAATAATCGTCATCGCCCATAAAGCCAGCGCCAGCGTTTTTTTCTCGGGCGGATAGCACGCCAGCAGCAAGCTTTGCGATAAAGGAATCAACGGCCCAGCCAATAAGCCCTGCAACACGCGGAAAAAAATCAGCATATCCAGCGACGGGGCAATGCCAGACAAAAACGACGTGATCACAAAACCAATCACGCCGACCATAAACACCCGCACCTCACCAAAACGCTGCGCTACCCAGCCCGATAGCAGCACCGAAATCGCATTGGCCACGCCAAACGACGTAATCACCCATGTGCCTTCAGTGACCGATGCGCCCAAATCGCCCGATATCGTCGGAATCGCCACATTGGTGATGGTGGTGTCGAGCACCTGCATAAAGGTCGCTAGCGCCAGCGCCGCTGTCGCCCAGATGCGCGCTGAACCATAAAGTGGCGACACGGTACTCATTTTTTACGCCCAACGGCAGGGGCCAGATTGGCTTGAATAATTTCATCAATATGCTGATTGGCTTGTTGTAACGAGACCGCATACAGATTAGTCGATTCTACCGGCTGGCCATTGCTGGATTTAGCCAAGCGCGGGCCTGATTGATCATGGGTATTGACCGTAACACTCATTGATAAGCCGATTTGCAGCGGATACTTGGCTAATTGCTGTGGATCAAGCGCAATACGTACTGGCAAACGCTGCACAATCTTAATCCAATCACCATTGGCGTTTTCTGGCGGCAGCAGCGAAAAAACGCTGCCGGTGCCGGGCGATAAACCTGCGACTTTGCCATCAAACTTGATTGAGCTGCCGTATAAATCGGCGGTTAAGGTTACAGCTTGGCCGATGCGAATCGGCTCGATTTGCGTTTCTTTTAAATTGGCATCGACCCAGACATTCGATAGCGGCGACAAAGCCATCAGCGGCGAGCCGGGAGCGACTTGTGCGCCAACGGCGACGGCGCGTTTGGCTACTTGGGCGTCAACCGGTGAACGAATATCGGTGCGCTGGCGATTTAGCCACGCCTCGCGCAGCGCATCAGCTGCGGCGCTGACTTCGGGATAATCACGCACTACGCCGCTGAGCACCTGCATTTTTGCTGCTTGCAGCGCGGCTTGGCTGGCTTCAAGTGCGGCTTGGGCCGAGGCTTTGGCCTGCTCGGCATGTTGCAATACTTCGGCACTAATCGCTTGCCCTTCGGCCGCGATGCGGCGGCGTTGCAAATCGTCGCTGGCCTGCTTAAAAGCGACTTCGCGCAGCGTGACTTCGGCATTGAGTTGCGCCACTTGCTGCTGCGCCACTTGTGCGCCACGTACTGCCCGCGCCAATGCCGATTCTGCTCGCGCCAAGGCCAGCGTGGCATCACTGGCGTCTAAGCTCACCAGTAAATCACCGGCTTTAACCATATCGGTATTGTGCACATACACCGCGCTGACTGTACCGCCAATTCGCGAGTCAATCTGGGTGATATAACCCGCCACATACGCATCATCGGTGCTTTCTTGGTAACGCAACACCAATAGCCAATACAACAACACCGCGCCAGCAATCAGTAGTAGCACCAAACTGGCGACAATCAGCGAGCGGCGGCGGCGATGCGGGTCAACGTTGGGCGTGTCGGCGGCGGTATTTGGGGTGGTCAACGTTTCACTCATGGGGTTTCCTTCGAGTCAGTTGCGCCCATGGCGCGGATCAGGCTAGTTTGGGCAATCAGGCGGTCGCGTTGCGCCTGTAATAAAGCTAAGCGCGAATTCACGTGCGACAAATGCGATTGCAAAGTTTCACTCGCTGGCGACAAACCGGCGCGTTGGCGTAATCGGGCGCTATTGGCCAATTGTTCAGCCGCAGTTGCGCTCAGTTTGGCCTCGGCTTCAATCTTGAGCGCCGCTTGTTGGCGCGCCAAACTGGTGGCGCTCTCGTTGGCGATATCGAGCAGGGTTTGGTTATAAATCGCAATCGCCGAGGCGTAATGCGCATGCTGTAAATCCAGCGCGCCCTGCAAAGCACCAGCCTCAAAAATCGGCAAGCTAATCGCTGGCGTTACGCCTAAGCGGCGCGATGCCGAATCAAACAAGGTGGCGGTGGATAACGACGACAAACCAATCAATGCCGACAAAGAAATATCGGGATAAAAATCCGCCTGCGCCGCGCGAACTAAAGCCGCAGCGCTTTCTACTTGATACTTGGCGGCGAGTAACTCGGGGCGCTGCGCCAATTGATTGAGCCGCAAATCAGCGGTATCAATCGGCCATGCCGGTAAAGCGCGCGGGGCTTGCGCCGCCAAATCAGCTTGGCTGGTGAGCGTGAGCGCGGCTAATGCCGCTTGTGCGTTACTGCTTGCGAGTTGTGCTGCAATGAGCGCGGTGCGCGCCTCGGCGAGGAGTAGGGTTTGTTCATTTTGCGCGTCGCGGCTAACTAAACCGGCGCGTTTCAGCGTTTTGCTTTTTTGCGCCAACTGCTCGCTGGCGTGCAGCGCAGCTTGTTGCAACAGTATTTCTTGCTGCGCGGCGCGCCAAACTAAATATTGCGTTACCACCTCGGCGGCCAGCCATTGCTGCGCGCTGGCTTGCTCTAGCTCGGCAGCGCGGCTGGCACCGGCCGCAGCGGCAACACGCTCACGAATCTTGCCCCATAAATCAAAGCTGTAATTGAGGCTAGCGCCGATTTGCGAATAATTTTGCCAAGTGCCAGCAATCGGCGGCGGAATCAAACCATCGGCGCTATAGCGCTGGCGATTAAAAGACGCCTGTGCATTCACCGTTGGCCCGCTGCCACTAGCCGCAATCGCCTCGTTGGCTTGTGCCGCAGCCACTTTGGCCGCCGCCAACGTGAGTTGGGGATTGGCGGCCAAGGCGTGTGCTAGCAGTTGATTTAGTTCTGGATCACGCAAAGCCCGCCACCACGCTCCACGCGCAAATTCAGGCGATTGAGGCAAAGTGCTTAAAGAAAGCTGACTAGCTGTCAGCATCGGCGGCATGGGTGGGGAAGGGACGGCGCAAGCAGTTAACAAAGCCAGTAATAAAGTACACAAACCAGCCTGCGGTAAACGTTGGATCAAGGGTTGGATCAAGGTCACCATAGTGCTTTTTCGCCAGAGATAGGTGGCTTTATGCTAGTAGATAAGCCTGATGCTGTCACTTGCTGTAGTTATGTATCTGTACATATTTACTCATAGCTTTCTTATTGTGTTTTATATCGATACATGGAATTTCTTGGCTTGCGGCGTATCCGCGTGCGCAAACCCTGCGGATTTGCACACCCTACGCATAATGCGCATGGTTTTGTGGGTGGGCTTATATAGGCTAAATGCTGAGAAATACAAGATTGGTATTAGAGTCAATGTGTAATAAAACACATGTGTTGCAAAAAAACAAAAATTAATTTCTTACCAACCGGTTGGTGGAAAGCATGGTGAACCAATACGAGTGCCGTTTTGTAAGTATATTTGTCATGTACGACAGGTGTGCTTGTGTGTGGTGCAAGGTATTGATCTGGCATGTCTCGTACGGCATATATTAGATGTGCTAATGGAATTTAAGTTGTTGTTTTATTTTGGTATTTGTTTTTTTAGCGTGGCGGTAATCAGAAAAATAAATACTAAAAATTGAATCAATATTAGAGAATGCTGTAAGTATTTCGCATTAATTAGTTAGCAATTAATTAATTGTTAATATTGATATTAATCAGATTTAAAAAGTAGGAAATTAATCGTTGTAAGTTTTGGATTGTGTGCATGACGGCGTAATGTTAAATATTGATGTAATATATTTGAAATAAAAAATCAGCCACGCTGCGCAAGATATTTTTACCCAAAATATCGGCGTTGTATTGGCTTTGTTGCACAAATCAGCGGCGCAATGCTGCTGGTAGAATAGCGATATAGAATAGCGATATGAGCAAACCAGCACCCCACAAATACAAAACCACCAACTGGCCAAGCTATCACGCAGCTTTGAAATCGCGTGGCGCATTAATGATTTGGCTTGATCCAGCGCTGAAATGGGCTGCTGAGCCCACTGGCAAGCGCGGACGAAACCCCACTTTTAGCGATGCTGCCATTCAATTCTGCCTCACCATCAAATGCCTGTTTGGCCTCGCATTGCGCCAAGCAACCGGCATGGTTGAAAGCCTACTTCGGCTCGCCAACTTAGATTGGAACGTTCCTGATTCGAGCACGATCTCTCGTCGACAAAAAACGCTGAAAGTCACGATTCCGGCCCGTCAAAGTCAGGGTGGACTGCATTTACTCGTCGATAGCACAGGCATCAAAATGCTCGGTGAAGGTGAATGGAAAACCAAAAAACACGGCGCTGAATATCGTAGGCAGTGGCGTAAAGTTCACCTCGGCATTGATGCCGAAACCCTTGAAATTCGTGCCATCGAGGTCACCGATAACAAAACAGGTGATGCGCCCATTTTGCCGGAATTGATGAATCAGATTCCCGAGTCTGAACAGATTGCGGCGATTTACGGTGATGGCGCTTACGACACCAAAGAATGCCACAATGCCATTGCGGCAAGAGGTGCGGCAGCGATTATTCCTACACGGAAAAATGCACAATTTCGGAAAGAAAATACGGCCGGAGCGAGAGCGCGGAATGACATCTTACGGGCGACCAAATACTTGGGTAGGGCCATCTGGAAAAAATGGTCTGGGTATCATCGACGTAGCTTGGTAGAAACCAAAATGCAATGCTTCAAACTATTGGGTGAACGAGTGATGGCGCGGGACTTTGATCGTCAGGTGGCTGAGTTGCAAGTGCGTGCAGCGATCTTAAATCGCTTCACGCAACTGGGTACGCCAATGACGGTAAGAGTGGGATAAATCCGTCTGGGGTTAGGGGTGACTTACCCTCTAGTTGATTTGTGCAACAAAGCCCGGTTGAGGAACAAATTAAATTAGGCAAGAAAAAAAGCGATATTAAAATTGCCTGCTTTGGCTTGGCCTTTAAACCCGACATTGACGATCTACGCGAAAGCCCATCACTGGATATTACGTTAGGACTATTAAGCGAGTATCCGGGGCAAGTGGTTGCTGTTGAGCCAAATGTACAAAGCAGCCCAGCCATGCTGGAATTTGCTGGTGGCAAATTAGTTGATTTGGATGCGGGGTTAAAAGCTGATATTTTGGTCATGCTGGTTGAGCATGCTGAATTTAAACAGCAAAAACCAATCATCAAATCAAGCCAAACCCTAGTCGATGCAAAAGGGATTTGGATTTAATTGAAAATTCTCTGTTAAGTAAAAAACTTTAAAGTAATTTAATCGCAATATAAAAAAATTAAAATTCTATCAATAAATCGCAGTGATTTTTGCTGCGATTTATTCGATTAAAAATTGCTTTGAATTAACTAAAAAAATATCGCAAAAAAATAGGGCTTGGGAAAATGATAAGAGAGAATTTTTCAATTAAAAATACAAGTGGCAAAAATAATTCTAATTCGTTGCTTGAACAAAAATTACAGCAGCAAGCATTAGAGTTAAGTGCTGCAATTGCAGAAAATAATAATCTTCAAGCTGAGCTGTTGCTACTAGCTAAAAGTACCGAAGGCCAAAAAACACTGTTGGCTAGACTGCGCTTGCAATGTGATGCACAAGCATTGGAAATCACAACATTAACTAAGAAGGTTAATGATTTGCAATCCAGTGAAATAAAATTGAAGCAAAAAGTGAGTGTCGCTGAGTCTGCATCAATTAATTATAAAAAAACATCAGAAAAAAGTACATCGGCCTATATGTATGAGCAAAATCTTTTACAAGAAACTAGAGAAAAGCTAAAAGAGAAAGAAGCCAAAGAAGTGAAATTGGTTGGGCTGGTGGCACGAAAAGAAAAAGAAATTACCCGATTGCAAAAAATGGTAGATCGATATTCAGAAAAATTAGTTTATCAAATTGGCAGCCAATTATTAGCAGTGAAAAAAGCCAGTGACGTTGTGAAATTACCAGTTAGTATTTTTACAGTAATTAAACAGCGTAAAGGTAAATCTAATACAGCTTTAACAGATAAGGCTTGATTGCAATGAAGAATATGTCTGATATTAAAGTTGCATTAATTTGCGATGAATTTACCTATGAATGCTTTTCGCCTGAATTTAATGCAATTGTCATCGAGCCTAATAATTGGCGGCAGAAATTTGAGCAAGAAAAACCAGAGATCTTTTTTTGTGAGTCCGCATGGTCAGGTGTTTGCAGTAAAACCCGACCTTGGAAGGGTATTATTTATGCATCTAAAAACTTCACAAAAGAAAATCGCACTGTACTATTAGATATTTTAAAATATTGCCGAGAAAAACGTATTCCTACTGTGTTTTGGAATAAAGAAGATCCTACGCACTATACAGATAGAACGCATGATTTTGTAAAAACGGCAATTTTATTTGATTACATTTTTACATCTGCAATTGAATGTGTAGAAACCTATAAGCGAGATTATTTGCGGAGCAATGTATTTTGTTTACCATTTGCAACGCAACCCCGTTTATTTAATCCAGAAGAAGTAAAGTCAAGAACCAACGACGTTATTTTTGCCGGTAGTTGGTATGCCAATCATATTGAGCGATCGAACGATATGCTGGATATTTTTTCATCGATTCGTAAAACGCATGATTTAGTGATTTATGATCGATATTCGCAAGATGAAGATCCTTTGCATAAATTCCCTGCGCCATATAATAAAATGACGCGCCCTGCAGTGGCTTTTAAGGATATTGCAAAAATCTATAAAGCCAGCACCGTATCGCTAACGATTAATACCGTTAAAAATTCCAAAACAATGTTTGCCAGACGAATTTATGAATTAATGTCTTGCAATACTTTGGTAATTAGTAATAGCAATGATGGTATTGCATCTCAATTTGGCCATCTTGCGATTGATATTGAAGCAAATCCAAATGCTTTGACGCAGATTGAGCAAAATGATATTGAAACGATGCGAGATGCTGCCTTACATGAAGTATTAGCCAAGCATACCTATAAAGAGCGATTTAAATTTATTCTTGATTCAATTGGCTTTCAGTACGCGAGTGATGAAAAAGATTTAACACTTGTGGCGCTGGTTAATAGTGAAGCAGAAATTGAGCGGTTTATTGCGTATCACAAATCACTGCAAATGAATAATTCAATTTTATTGCTAGTTTTTGGCTATGGGTTTGAAGATATTGAATTGGCACCACTTTTTACTAAATACAATCGTGGTTTAGTAAATACCATTGCGCTGAGTTATCTAGATAAATATGCGCCATTTGATAAAAAAGTGATTGAGACCAAGTTTGTTGCAATCCTTGATAATGATGATTTATTGCCTGCTAGCCAATTTAAAAAAGCCTATTTGCATACTGAATATATGAAAGAAATCCCATTGCTGCTGGATCAAGGGAATAAATATACTCGGCAAAATAGCTTTACTGTTCGTAATATCATTGCCCCTCGGCAATTTTTTAATACGGCTTTATTAATGAAAGGGCAAAATATTAATGCCTTAGGATATAGCGTTAATTTTGAGGGATAAGCAATGATTAAAGTTTCAGTGATTGTGCCGTGCTATAACGCTGCCAATAAAATTACCGCATGTTTGCGCTCGCTCGATGAGCAAACGCTACCGGCAGATCAATTTGAAGTGATTTTTGTAGATGATTGCTCAAAAGATAATACTTTGGCGCTGATGCATTTAGAGGTAGCTAAACGCAAGAATTGGTATTTATTTCAAACCGATGCTAATTCAGGCAGTGCCTCGCGCCCAAGGAATGTCGGTTTAGATGTTGCTGTTGGTAATTATGTTTTTTTCTTAGATTGTGATGATTCGCTATTTTCCGATACTTTAGAAAGCTATTTAAATTTTGCTGAGCAAAATAATGCTGATCTGGTCCGTGGCTATTTGATTGCTGATGATGGCCACACGCGTAAAGCAATGAATCGAGTCGAGAGCTTTAATCAAATTACTAGCAGAGATGAGCGGCTAGTTAAAATTATTTCATCGCAAAGCACTACGGTGCCGCAACTGATACGCGCTAGTATTTTGCGCCAAAATTCGATTCAATGGCCAGAGCATATCCGGATGGGGGAAGATACGATTTTCCTTATTGATTGCTTGATTGCATGCCAAGAAATTGCATACATTGATCACCCAACATTTACTTATAATAAATCAAAAAATGGTGAAGAGTCCGTTACTCAAAAATATGGTGCGCGTGAGTTACAAAATCATTTAACAGTATGGACTGAAGCGGAAGAGCGATTAAATCGTATTGGCTTATCTTATTTATCAATTCGTTTGCGTATTGGTTTGCAATCGGCATTGCTTGCGCTGATTAAATTTTATACGCATGACATTGATTTTGAGTTATTTATCAAGTTTGCTGAGTTTATCAATCAGCATCAAAAATTAATCTCCAGCTTTACATATAATGAGCGGCTAAAATCAATTTTAGATACGCTGTATGCGCAAGATTATGAGCAATTTAATGTAATGATACAGCCTAGGTTAGTAGTGGCGGGCTATGACTTAAAGTTTATTCAATCGGCTTTACCTGATTTATCGCAGTATTTCCAAATTGAAGTGGATGAATGGACTGGCCACAATGCGCATGATGAAGCGCGCAGCCGTAAATTACTTGCTTGGGCCGATATTATTTTTTGCGAATGGCTATTAGGTAATGCAGTTTGGTATGCAAAGCATAAAATGGCTGAACAAAAATTATTTGTGCGGGTACATCGTTTTGAATTAACCACACCGTGGTGCAAAAAAATTGACCATAGTAAGGTTGATAGCTTTTTCGCGGTATCATTATACTTTTTTGAAAAAGCCATTGAGCGCATTGGCTGCCCACGTAGCAAAATGATGTTGCTACCTAATTTTATTGATGTTAATGGCTACGAACAAAGTGATGATCCTGAGCGAGTATTTCGCTTGGCAATGATTGGTATTTTACCGTCGAGAAAAGGATTTAAGCAGGGTTTAGAAATACTGAATGAATTAGTTAAAGTAGATCGCCGCTATACCTTGGAGATTGCCGGTAAACGGCCAGAAGATTTGCCGTGGATTGCCAAAGATCCAGTTGAAATGGCTTATTTTACCGATTGTCAGCAGTTTATTGAGCAAAATTGCCTTGAACAACATGTTATTTTTTCTGGTTGGCAAGATATTAAAAAAACCGCCAAAAATTTTGGGTTTGTACTTTCTACGAGTAAATCAGAAGAAATCCCAGAAAGTTTTCATATTGCACCAGCTGATGCTTTTTGTTCTGGTGGTATTGGTCTTTTTCTTCAGTGGACTGGTGTCGAATACATATATCCAAAGGAATATATCAAGCGTGATTCTGTTGAGCTTGTAGATTTTATCCTATCAACAAATAGTGCAGTATTTCCAGTTGATGGTTCTTCTGGGATTAGCTTAATAAATAATAGATATAGTCAAAAGATCGTAATAAGTGATTTAGTTAATGTTATTAATTTATCTTCGGTTAATAGTAAATGAATGATGGTTCAAATGTTAAAGTTTTAATTTTTGGTAGCTGTATTAGTCGTGACATATTTGAACTTGATAAGGACGGCAGTATTGTAATAAAAGATTATTTTGCTCGTTCTAGTTTTGCCAGTGTTTATTCGTCAGGTGGCGTGATTGTAGATTATGATGGTGTAGATATTAACTCACCATTTCGACGACGCGCTGTAGTTAGAGATCTTAATAATCAATTTATTAATGATTTAAAATGTATTGAATTTGATGTTTTGATCTTGGATTTTATTGATGAGCGATTTGATTATTTTTTGACTGATGATGGCGCAGTATTTGTCTTGTCTGATGAATTATTGCAGTCAAATTTTATCCTTCCTTCAGGCCGAAGAATAGCTGCTGATTCAGATGAGAAATTTAATTTATTTTGCTTGGGTTGGAATAATTTTTGGGCTGAGATAATTAAACTAGGATGTGAAAGTAAGATCATTGTTAATGCACCTTTCTGGGCAAAAGAAACAAACTGTGGAAAGAAGTTTCATGTTGGGCATGTAGATAAAAATAATAATATTCTTAATAGAATATATTCCATTGTAAAAAAGGATGTTCCATTATCGCAGGTTATTGTTTTTGATAAAATAAATGCCTATGTGCCATTGGTTCATAAGTGGGGATGTCAACCATTTCATTTTAATAATGAATTTGGCTATAACGTTTTAGGGCGAATTAAAAGAATGAATAAAAAACCTAAGTTGTTTCTTGTTACGCGATTTAGTATTTTTCAACCAGGTAGCTTAAGTTGGGTTGCATCTAAGACTGAAAATGGCGATAAAGATTCATATTTTAATCAGCTTTATAGTCCAGATAGACTAGATTTACGGTTGTATATTCTCTCTAATTTATCTCTTCCGCTTGTCGCTGAGGGGCAAAATTATTGTGATATCGTGCATGTGATTCAGTACTCAAATACTTTGCCTGCTCAATATTTAGAGTCGCTAAAGAAAATTAATTTGGAATTCAAATTTATCAAATTGTGTTGTGTTGAAGAAGATAGTGTGATTAGGGTAGTTAATGATAATACAGTAATTGATGAGACATTTGCTGTTGCAAATCTGGATGATGATGACCTTCTTAATATAAATTATTTTATTTCCGTTGCGCAGTATATTACAAGTAATAATGTTGGATTCTATGTTTCATTTGGCTTAGGGTTTACTGGATTTTTAGAAACATCATCACATCAAATGACTAATATTCGATCGGTTCATCGACCATTTATTAATATTGGACTTGCGAGAGTTAATAAAAAACATGCAGATATGGAGTTTTACTCTGAGTCAATGGTTACGGGCTCTGTAAATCATGTATTAGTAGATAAAATGTATCCTTGCATATTGGATTCACGATCTGAATGTTTTTTCTGGATACGATCTATTGTTCAAGATACAACAGCTAAAAAAACTGATCCTATGACTGCTATTTTGGCAGATATGGATAGTTTTTCGCTGGTTAATAATAAAAATGATGTTTTTGATAAGTTTCCTTTGTTAGCACCATTCTCAAATGAAGGTTCTATTGAAAGCATTGTTTTGAGTGATGAAATTAAATCGTTATCATCTAAATTTATTTACTTCAGTATTCCTGATAGTTGTCGAGGAATTGAGCAAATAATTCTTAGTTATGAATTAAGTTGTCCTGCTGATATTCGCGGAAATAATGCGCTTGTTAAATTGGTTTTTGATGGAGAAGAACCATCAAATATTAAGAATTTTATAAAGTCTGCATCTTCAGAAATCGGGTGGTATCGTTATTTGAATACTAAGCCTGGAAAGATTAATGCAACAGTTACTCTTGATATTTCATCTGGTTGTCCAATATCTATTGGAATTAGATCATGGAATACAGATTTAGAGATGTCTTTAGAAAAATTAGTTTTAAGTTATAAGAAGTGAGAGTTTTATATTTCAATCAAAATTCATAAAAATTTAGATTATTTTCATTAGTTTGAGCCTTAGTTACATAAGGAGTCTTTTTTACAATAACTTGCTGCTGTAATTTTATATATGAAAAAAAACGATATCATTGAATTAGGTCATTTCTCCGATGTTGAAGAATTGCCTGATTTTCAATCTAATGAAAAAAATACGTTTTTATTAAAAACTGAGCAAGTATTCGTAGCTGAGTTATTAAAATTGCAAGCAGAGCTCGCGCAACGCAACGTTTTGTTTGAGCAGCTTAAGCGCGATTCATTACGCAATAAATTGGCGTTAAATGAGGCGAATACACAGATTGAAAAATTGCGCCAGCAAGTGGTGCTTGCTAATCAGCAAGTGGCCAAAACTAAAAATACGCTGTCTTTTCAGCTAGGGCATGCGCTGATTTTTGGTACTAAATCATGGTCTGCTTTATGTGGTTTGCCGCGCAAGCTGTGGGCGATTCATCAAGATGCTCAGCGGCGTAGCCAAAAAAAGGCTGTATCAAGCAGCTACTTGCCATCCGTTAGCGCGCCAATACGATTTATCACCGCCGATATTCCGCGAATGCAATTGCCGCTGGTTTTTGAACAGTTTAAAAAATTGCAGCAGCTCAATGGTCAGCAGTTTGTTCAGCATTTATTGTCGCTCAAGGTGGCGGCGATTATGGATGAGTTTACTTATGGCTCGTATCACGCTGAATGCAGCCTATTGCAGCTTACGTCTGCTGATTGGCAGCAAGAGCTGATTAACTTTCAGCCCGAGCTATTGCTGATTGAATCAGCTTGGCGAGGTAAAGACGAACTATGGGGCAATAAAGTTGGCCATCGTAGTCAGGAATTGGTGGGTATTGTGCAGTGGTGCCGCGATCACCAAGTGCCTACTGTGTTTTGGAATAAAGAAGACCCGGTTCACTTTGAGACTTTTTTAAGCACTGCCAAGTTATTTGATTTTGTTTTCACCACCGATATTGATTGCATCCATCGCTATAAAGCGGCTTTGGGGCATGATCGGGTGTATTTTTTGCCGTTTGCTGCGCAGCCACGCCAGAGTAATCCGCTAGAAAAATATCAGCGTAAAGATGCGTTTTGCTTTGCTGGCGCGTATTACACGCGCTATCCAGAGCGCACGCGTGATTTGGGTGATTTTGCGGTGAATTTACCCGAGTTTCGCCCACTCGAAATTTATGATCGCAATTTTGGTAAAGACAATCCGGACTATCAATTCCCTAGTGAATATCAGCCGTTTATTGTTGGCAATCTACCGTATGCCGAGATTGATAAAGCGTATAAAGGCTATCGCTACGCGATTAATTTAAATTCGATTAAGCAATCGCAAAGTATGTTTGCGCGCCGAGTGTATGAATTATTGGCGTGCAATACCATCACGATTAGCAATTATTCGCGTGGTGTGCGCTTGATGTTTGGCGATTTGGTGCTGACCAGTGACAATGGCGCCGAGATTGTTCAGCGCCTACAAGCGCTAGGGCAAGACGACGTGGCGGCGCGCAAATTGCGGCTAGCGGCATTGCGTAAAATCATGAGCGAGCATACTTACCAAGATCGTTTGGCGTATATGGTGAGCAAAGTGAGCGGCAAAGCCGCGCCGTCGCTATTGCCTCAAGTGCTGATTACCAGTCATGCCAAAGACCAAAATCAAGTCGATGCGCTGCTGGCTGCGTTTAATCGCCAGGGGTATGTTGATAAAACACTTATCTTGATTGTGCCCAATGGATTTACCCCAGAGGGTATCCCTGCGGGTGAGGCGGTGCGGGTGTTTAGCGCGGCTGAGGCCGATACGATTAAATTGGCTGATCTCGCCAAAGGCGATACGTGGCTGGGGGTGATGATTGCCGATGATTATTATGGCGAAAACTACCTTACAGATTTAATGCTGGCTACGCGCTACGCCGGTAGCAAGGCGATTGGTAAGGGCGCGCATTATGTTGGCTCGGCTACGCGGGGCTTAGAGTTATTTGGCGGCGAGCAGGCGTATCATGCTGTGGCCGCAGTGGCGGCGCGATCTGGCGTGGCGCAGATCGATACGCAGGGTGAAATTGTGCTGCGCGATTGGGTGCGCACGCTGTACACCGCGCAGTTTGAACAAGCGCTGGCGATTGATGAATTTAATTACTGCAAAAATGGTGCGACGCTAGATGCGGCTGATTTAGCGGTAGTGAATGATTTAGCAGGGCTAGATTTGGGCTTGTCGCTACAGCAAATGCACGAGCGAGCTGAAGCGATTGAACCAGCGCAAAATGACAGTAGCACGCTGCCACAAATTAACGGCGTGGCGCTGGCCGAGCTATTTAAAGCGCCTGCTAAATCCTTAGTTACGCTGCATGAGCAAGGCGGCTGCTTGGTTGCGAACTCAAGCTTGCCAGATGGTCAGCATGAATATATTTACGCTAATCGCACGCATACTTTGGCCGAATTGTGCGCGCAGCAAGGGCAATTATCGTTGCATTTAGAGGCTACGCCGGGGCTAAATCTACAGCTCACGATTTTGTTTTTAGACGCCAAATCGCAGCGAATTGGCCATGTGGTTAAAACCGCCAATCGCAATCACCTGATTGAGATACCAGCTGAAACAGCATTTTTAAAATTGGGTTTACGCTGCTATGCCAGCGGCAGCGCCAATGTGCATAGCTTATTGCTTGGGCATAAAACACCGCAGCCGGGAACGATGTTTGGCCAAAGTCAGCATTTGGTGCTGACCAATCACTACCCAAGCTACGACGATTTGTACCGCAATGGCTTTGTGCATAGCCGAGTGCGCGCTTATCGCCAGCAAGGCGTGGCGTGTGATGTATTCCGTTTGCGCCCAGAGCAAGCCGCTAGCTACCACGAATTTGAAAATATCGACGTTGTAACGGGCGGCGCAGAAGTGCTGCACAAATTATTGCAAGAAGGCCAGTACCAAAGTGTATTGGTGCATTTTCTTGATGAAGCGATGTGGCAAGTGCTGCAGCAATATGTGGATCGCATTAAGGTGGTGGTTTGGGTGCATGGCGCAGAGATACAGGCTTATCATCGCCGCGCATTTATGCATGAAACCGACGCGCAGCACCAAGCCGCACGGCAACGCAGTGAATTGCGCCTTAACTTTTGGCGTAGCGTATTGCAGGCCATGCCTGCCAATTTGCAATTAGTCTTTGTTTCGCGCTGGCTTGCGGATACGGCAATGGCAGATTTAGGACTTCGTGTGCCCGAAGGTCAATACACGATTATTCATAATCCAATTGATACCGAGCATTTTAATTACTTGCCTAAATCAGTAGAGCAAAGAAAAAAAATCTTATCGATTCGGCCTTATGCATCAAATATTTACGCCAATGATTTAAGCGTTAAAGCCATTTTAGAATTGGCGAAAGAGCCATTTTTTAATGAATTAGAGTTTCGCATGATTGGCGATGGCCCATTGTTTGAAGAAACATTGGCACCATTACGACAATTTAATAACGTGATTATTGAGCGCCGCTTTTTAAATCGAGTTGAAATTGCCGAATTACATAAACAATACGGTATTTTCCTTTGCCCAACGCGTATGGATACCCAAGGCGTATCGCGCGATGAAGCAATGGCCTCGGGTTTGGTGCCAGTTACCAATGCAGTGGCTGCCATTCCTGAGTTTGTTGATAGTGATTGTGGTGCGCTGGCTGAATCAGAAGATTATGTTGGCTTATCAGCGCATATTGTCAAATTGTTTAATGATGAAAAATCATTTTTGAAATTAAGCAAACTAGCAAAACAAACGGTTGTTGATTCTAGAGAGTCAGTTCGGATTACCGAGCAAGAGCTGTATTTTATTTCTAACGATGTAAAGAAAAATAATAGATCAATCATTATTAAAGCAGATGATTTACGGCTAGATGATTCGTTTGATCAATTTCATCGATTGGTCAATCTATGTAGTAAGTTTGGTGCAAAAGTGAGTATTGGTGTGATTGGCAATACTATTTTGGGTGGGTCAGCCGAACAAAAAGCGATTGTAAAAAAATGGTTGAGAAATGATTTGGTTGAGCTTTGGAATCATTCTTGGAGCCATCAAGATATGACTCAGCTAGAGCGTAATCAGCAAGTCGAGCAAATTACTAAAACTCAAGCTGCCATATTTGATACTTGGGGTCTTGATTGCAAAGTTTATGGCGCGCCATTTAATCGAATTAATGATTCAAATCGTGAGGTATTAGCCGAGTGCAGTATTCCAGTTGTTTATGAAGACGCATTTGAAAGAAATATCACGCCTGAACGTAACCAAGATGGCCCGGGGCAACCTGATTATGCGGCTTATCTAGAGCGTTTGAAGCGAAGAAAAAGTAAAATTGTTATTGTGCAAGTTCATCCCGGTCGATGGACCGATGTTGGATATGATGAATTTGAAAAATGTTTATTTTATAGCCGTGCAGAAGGATTTTCTTTTGTTGGTGCTGAAGAAACAGTAATCAATATTACAGAGTAGTGTTGTTTGATGGTCTATTAAATAATTGAATGTTATCATTAATATTTGTTGTTTTATTTTGTATCGTTTAGCACTAATTTTATGGTTTTAGCTAGTATTTTATTGAGTGATATTGTTGTTTGCTGAGGGTTAATGTTTATTTATTGCTCCCATTTTTGTTAAAGCAAATAGTTAACTAACAATATCATTTGATTTAGAAGGTATATATGCGATTGGCCTTATTGGCAGATGAATTAACCACCGCAAGTGTGCGTTTGGATGCCAATGTTTCCATCCTGACTCCTTATACGTATCGCGCGCAATTGGCTTTGTTTCGACCCGATTTTTTGTTGGTTGAGTCGGCTTGGGCCGGTTGGCGTAATACGTGGAAGTTTGGGGTGGCGGCTTATCCCGATTATCCCAAGCGCAATAATTTGCGTTTGCAGCGCTTGGTGGCGTATGCGCGTGATCGGGGGATTCCGACGGTTTTTTGGAATAAAGAAGACGGCGTGCATTTTGATCGCTTTATTGATAGCGCCCGATGGTTTGATCATGTGTTTACGGTTGATTCCAATTGCGTTGCCAAATACAAGGCAGTGATGGGTGAGCAGGCTTCGGTGCATACGCTGATGTTTGCGATTCAGCCGCGCACGCATGGTTTTCGTGGTTTTGATTTTAAGCATCATCGGGCGAATTTTGTCGGTAGTTATAGCCATCATGTGCATGATCGGCGGCGCGCTTGGCAGGATATGTTGTTTACTGCGGCGGCCGATACGGGCTTGGGTTTAACGGTGGTGGATCGCAATTCGGCGCGTAAGGCTGGCCATTATCGGTTTCCAGATTTGCCTAATTTGCAGGTGTTGCCTGCGGTGCCGCATGGGCAAACGGCGCAGTTGTATCGGGATTTTTTGGTGTCGTTAAATGTGAATACGATTGAGGATTCGCCAACGATGTTTTCGCGGCGCTTGGTCGAGATTTTGGGCTGCGGTGGTATTGCAGTGACCAATCCTACGCCAGCGGTGGATGGGCTGTTTCGCGATTATTGTCATGTGGTGCAAGACATGGCTGAGGCCAAGGATTTGTTTGATCGTTTGCGCCATGGGCCTGCGCCGCAAGATTTAGAGCGGGCGCGTGCTGGGGCCGAGTATGTGTTGCAGCACCATACTTGGGCGCATCGTTTGCAACAAATTCAAGATGTGATTGGGGTTTAAGGTGGCGGCTGCTGTTTCATTGCTTGATTACGGGATTTGGACGCAAAAACATTTAAATGCTTTTTTTGAGCATGAGCTGGCCGTGGTTGCGCCGTGGCGCCGAGTTGAGGGCAAAAAAGCTTGGTTGGGCTGGGGTTGCAAGCGCAGCGGCGGGCGGGCGGCTAAATATGCGGCGCGGGATGGCGTGGGTTGCTGGCGGGTGGAAGATGGCTTTTTGCGCTCGGTGGGTATGGGTAAGGGCGAGCGGCCTTTGTCGATTGTGGTTGATGAGGTGGGCATTTATTACGATGCGCGCTCGTCATCCCGGCTAGAGCAGTTGATCCCGAATGCATTAGATGAGGCGCAGTTGCAGCGTACTACCGCGCTGATTGCGGCTTGGCGGGCGGGCAAGGTTTCTAAATACAATCATCAAACGGCGCCATTGCCTGATTTGCCAGCGCAATTTGTATTGGTGGTGGACCAAACTTTTGGCGATGCGGCCATTGTGTATGGCGGCGCTAGCGCAGCTAGTTTTGATGCGATGTTGGCGGCGGCTTTGGCCGATAGCGATTTGCCGGTGGTGATTAAGGTGCATCCCGAGGTTTTGGCTGGGCGCAAGGTGGGCCATTTTGATTTGGTTGTTTTGCGGGTTAATCCTCGGATTGTATTGCTGGGGGATGATGTGCATCCGGCCGATGTATTGCCGCTGGCGCAGTCGGTGTATGTGGTGACTTCGCAAATGGGTTTTGATGCCTTGCTGTGGGGCGTGCCGGTGTTTTGCTTTGGTATGCCTTTTTATGCAGGGTGGGGGCTTACTCACGATCATATACCTAGGCCAGATCGGCGTTGTGATGTGAGTTTATTGCAGTTGGTTCATGCCGCTTTGGTGGCGTATCCGCGGTATATCAATCCAGAAACACAGCAGCGCTGTGAGGTTGAAACGGTGCTTGCGCATTTGGCTTTGCAGCGGCAAATGCGCGCTCGTTTGCCGCAAGCGGTGTATGCGTTTGGGTTTTCTAAATGGAAGCAGCCGATTATGCGCTCCTTTACTCAGGGCGCAGCGGTGGATTTTATTGCGGCGCCTTCGAGCGAGCATGAGGCTTTGCGGCCGGTGTTGGTTTGGGGTAATAAGCATGCGCATTTATTTGCGCCCCAGTCTGCGGCGACAGCGTTAGAGCATCAAGCTCAGTTGCCCAATCCGATGATTCGAGTTGAGGATGGTTTTGTGCGCTCGGTGGGTTTGGGGGCGGATTTGATTCGCCCGCTGTCTTGGGTGTTTGACCGCCGTGGGATTTATTTTGATGCGACTCAGCCGTCTGATTTAGAGCATATTTTGCAGCATCAGCTAATGGATGAGTCTTTGCAATTGCGGGCGCGGCGTTTACGCGAGCAGATTGTGGGGGCGGGGCTGACTAAATACAACGTGGGCTCGGGGGTGTGGCATCGTCCCACTGCGGCAGCGCAACAGCGGGTGCTGTTGGTAGCAGGGCAGGTTGAGGGTGATGCGTCGATTCGGTTTGGCGCGGGCGAGGTGTGCAGCAATATGGGTTTGTTGCAGGCGGTGCGCGCGGCTAATCCCGATGCGTATGTGGTGTATAAGCCGCATCCCGATGTGTTGGCGGGCTTGCGCGCGCAAGGTTTGGATGAGCATGCGGCCGAGCAATGGTGCGACGAGGTGGTGGAGCATATTGCGGTTACCGATTTATTTGCGCAGGTGGATGAGGTGCATGTGATTACCTCGCTCACCGGTTTTGAGGCTTTGCTGCGGCAGGTGCCGGTGGTGGTGTGGGGTATGCCGTTTTATGCCGGTTGGGGGCTTACGGACGACAAGATGCAGTGCCCACGGCGCACTACTCGGCGCAATTTGGATGAGCTGGTGGCGGCGGCGTTGATTTTGTATCCGAGCTATATCAGCCGGATTACTGGGCAATATACGTCGCCCGAGCAGGTGCTGAATGAATTAATGGCGTGGCGTGATACGCCAGCGGCTAGGCCGCGCTGGTGGCATAAGATTCGGCGGCAATTGATGGGGTTGGCGCAATTTTGAATCTAAAAGTCAGGGGTATAGCCTACGGGCGGCGCTGGTTTGAGCAGTGCAGGTCAATACTGCGTAATGCGATGCCGATTTATCATAAGTCCAAGCAATTGTGGGCTTTGATGCGGCAGGTAGAAACGACGGCGCTGAGGAATCAAAAACAAAAGCTGCGCCGCGAGTTGTTGTTTTTATTAGAGCCAGAGCAGTGTCATTTCGCTAGTTTTGCGCAGTTTAGCCAAGCGATTATTCCGCATGGTCGATTTAGTGTGGCGATGGATGGTTTGCGCTTCGATTGCATGTTTGCGCCGCAAAAAGGCGAGCATTTGTTTGTGGTGCTGTCGGGCTTGCGCACGCCCAATCGGCACCCGATTCCCAAGTTTGATCGGCTGACGTTTACGCATTTATTCCCCGGTAGCGTTTTGTATATTTCTGATCCTTGCCATTATTTGCCCGCCGGGCCGCAAACGGCGTGGTATTTGGGCACGGAATCGATTGATGGCCTGAATGGTTTAACGCAGATTACCCAGCATGTGGCGCAATCATTGGGTTTGAGCTCAAAGCAGGTGATTAGTTATGGCTCGTCGGCGGGTGGGTTTGCGGCGATGCAATTGGCGGCGCGATTAAAAAACGCCACCGCCGTGGCGATTAATACGCAAACGCATTTGTGGCAAATTCAGCCTGCGCGTTTGTTTACCAATTTTGTTGAAAAATGCTTTCCGAATAAAAATAATCCCAGCGTTTTGGCGCAGGGCGATCCGCAATTTAATGCGATTGTGGCGATTGAATCCAGCCCCGATATGCGGTGTTTGTATGTGCAAAACACGCAGGATGTTTTTCATTTTAAGCAGTATTTTGTGCCGCTTTGCGCGCATTTTAAGTTGGACGCCAGCTTGGCGCGCGATCGCGCCGGGCCGATTGAATCGTTGGTGTATGAGCACGAATCCGGCCACGGCGGCGAGCCACGAGAAATCGCCCCCGACATCATCCGCCGCGCCATGGCCTTGGCCGATGAGTAGGGGGATTTAGGGATTGGGGATTGGGGATTGGGGATTGGGGATTGGGGATTTAGGGATTGGGGATTGGGGATTGGGGATTGGGGATTGGGGATTGGGGATTGAGGATTGAGGATTGAGGATTGAGGTGTAGGGTGGAATTAGGAGTAGGGTGGAATAAGCGAAGCGCATTCCACCACTAAGCGCACCACCAACCGCATCACTACCCGCACCGTTCCCCCCGCATTCTTTGTTCGCTCGCATTCACCCCGCCGTTCACCGATTGGGCGGCGTTGCTCGGTGAGGGCATGGGTGTGCGTTGGTTTTGGTGGAATGCGCTTTGCTTATTCCACCCTACGTAAACTGTATGTGTTGGCTTGTTTTGGGATCTAATGAATACAAAAGTATTTCTTTTATTGCAGGGTATTTGTTCGCCATTTTTTAGAGATTTGGCGCTGCATTTGCGTGCGGCTGGGCATACGGTTTATAAGCTTAATTTTAATGCCGGTGATGATTTGTATTGGCGCATGCCTGCTTGGCATTATCGCGGTGATGTGAATGATTTGGGCGACTATTTGGCGCACAAATATCAGCAATTTTCGATTAGCGATATTGTGGTGTTTGGGGATTGCCGGCCAGTGCATTTGCCGGCGATTGCTTTGGCCAAGCAGCTTGGCATTGAGGTGCATGCTTTTGAAGAAGGCTATTTTCGCCCGCATTGGATTACCTTAGAGCGCGGTGGGGTGAATGCTAATTCTATGTTGCCGCGTGATGCCGATTGGTATTGGCAAGTGGGGCAAGATTTATTGGCGCAGCATTCATTTGAATATCAAATGTTTAGAACCAAATTCAAAGTTAGATCGGTACACGATGTGGCTTATCATTTGGCCGGTTGCTGGAATCCAATTTTGTATCCGGGCTATCAAACGCATGCACCGGTGATTGCGCCGATTGAATATGCCGGATTTTTGCGGCGTAATTTATTGGCCAAAATAAATAAAAAAACCGAATCGGCCAAAATAGCGCAGTTATTGCATTCGACTACGCCGTTTTATTTAATGCCTTTGCAGCTCAATAGCGATGCGCAAATTCGCCAGCATTCGCAATTTGAGCATATGCAGCAGTTTATTTTGCATGTGATGCAATCGTTTGCCCGCCATGCGCCTAGCGATAGTTTGTTGGTGATTAAAAATCATCCTTTAGATTATGGTTTAGAAAATTACGCTGATTTTGTGGCGCAAGCCGCCGCGCAATTTGATGTCGCCCAGCGCATTGTGTATTTAGAGGGCGGGGTGATTAATTATTTAATTGAGCGCGCCAGCGGCATGGTCACTGTTAATAGCACGGCGGGTAGTTTGGCGATTGAATTGGGCTGCCCAACCATTACGCTAAGTAATCCAATTTACAATGTGGCTGGGCTGACTTTTCAGGGGGCGCTGGATGATTTTTGGGCTAATGGCATTGCGCCATCGACCGAATTATTTGCGCGCTTTCGCGCCACCATCATGCAGGCCTCGCAAGTGAATGGCGGATTTTATTGTAATGAAAGCATCCAGCTGGCTATGGCTGCCAGCACCGCGCAACTGAGCGCCGAGCGCTCGGCTTTGGCGCAATTAATTGAGAAATATCCTCTTAATACTGTGAAGGAAAACCTTTTGACGCAGAGACGTAAAGACGCAGAGAAAGGCCGAGTTAGAACTTAAACGCTTTAAACCTGTGCTGATTTTTTGCTCTGCGCCTCTGCGTTGGCTTTTTGATGTTTAGCGCTGCAGTGAACTGCGACGCTAAACCGCCTAGGCACTTAACACCATCATCTAAACAAAGCTTTTATGTCTGCTCAATCCATTTTAATTACCGGCGCTACGGGCGCGATTGGTGGCGCTTTGGCGCTGGCGTATGCCGCGAGCGGGGTGCGTTTGATTTTGCTCGGCCAGCGTGCAGATCGCTTGGAGGCGGTGGCGCAAGCTTGCCGCGAGCAAGGCGCGAGTGTGCTGCCGGTGGTGCTCGATTGCCGCGATATTGACGCTTTGCAAGCGTGGGCGGCGCGCTGCTTGGTGGACGACGTGCCGGATTTATTGATTGCTAATGCCGGGGTCAATATTAATGTATCCGATACCGCCGAGGGCGAGTTGTGGGCCGATATGCAGCGCTTGTTTGAGGTGAATGTATTGGCCACCTTGGCCTTGGTGAATGCTTTTTTACCGGCGATGCGCCAGCGCGGATCGGGGCAGATTGCTTTGGTCAGCTCGTTGGCGGCGTATTTTGGCTTGCCGATGACGCCAAGTTATAGCGCCAGTAAGGCGGCGATTAAGGCGTATGGCGAGGGTTTACGCGCTTTATTGGCTGATGAGGGCATTGCGGTGAATGTAATTATGCCGGGCTATGTAACTTCGCCAATGTGCGAGGCCATGCCCGGGCCTAAGCCTTGGCTATGGTCGCCCGAGCGCGCGGCGGCGTATATTCAGCGCGGTTTGCAGCGCAATCGGGCGCGGATTAGTTTTCCTTTTCCGCTTAATTGGGGCAGTTGGTGGTTGGCGGTATTGCCGGCGGCGTTGTCGCAGCGAGTTTTAGGTTGGATCGGTTATCGTGTTTGATGGATTGTTTGCAGGGTTGCAGTTGTTGGCGTTGGCGTGCGCTTGGCCGGTGGCGTTGGGGCTGCTTGCGACGGTGCTGATTGAGCGTTTGGCCCAGCCTCGGCCACAGGCAATTTGGCGGCGACCTTGGGCGATGAATGCTTTGTTGGTGTGCGCTTGGACGGGATTGTTTTGTTTTGAGCTGGCTTTGTTTCAGCGCCCAGCGTTTGCGGCGGTGTTGGCAACGGGCTTGTTGTTGCTGCTGGTATTGATTAGCAATAGTAAGTTTCACAGCTTGCGCGAGCCATTTATTGTGCAAGATTTTGAATACATCGCCGATGCGATTCGCCATCCACGCTTGTATCTGCCTTTTTTTGGCGTGGCGAAGGCGCTGGTTTGTACCGCGCTGTTTTTTGCGCTGCTGTATTTGGGCGTGGCGCTAGAAGATTCGGTACTCAATTCAGTCAGCTACGCGGTGTATTGGTCGGCGTGGGCGGGCTTGGTGTTGGCGGTTTGGCTGGCGGTGCAGTTATTGCGCCGCGCCGTGCCGCCGATGCAGTTTTGCCCAACGCGGGATCAGCAACAGTTTGGCTTTTTTGCGACTTTATTTGCGTACTATTGGGCCGAGCAACACCAGCCCGAGTTAACGCCGCCAGCGTGGCCGATGCCGCAGCCAAATCATGGTGTTTTGCCGCATTTATTGGTGGTGCAAAGCGAGTCTTTTGTTGATTTTCGGCGCTATTATCCGCAAATTCGCCCGGATATTTTGAGCGAATATGATCGGTTTTGCGCCGAGTCTTTGCAGTATGGCCAGCTGGAAGTACCGGCTTGGGGCGCAAATACCGTGCGTAGCGAATTTGCTTTTTTGTCGGGCTTATCGCCGCAGCAATTGGGCGTGCATCAATTTAATCCTTACCGCCGTTTTGCCCGTCAGTATTCGGCGTCATTGGCGGCGCAGTTGCGCCAGCAGGGTTATCGCACCGTGTGCATTCACCCGTATGCGGCTAGTTTTTACCACCGCGATGCCTTGTATCCGCAATTGGGTTTTGATGAATTTATCGACATCAGCGCTTTTGCGCCACCGCCCGCAGGCATGCCGTATGTGGATGATTTGCAAGTGGCGACCAAAATGGGTGAGGTGCTGGCGCAAGCCACGCAGCCGACGTTTATTTTTGTCATCACCATGGAAAACCACGGCCCATTGCATTTAGAGCAATTGGCAGAGGGTGACGCCGAGCAGGTGTTTCACGGCGCAGCGCCACAAGACGGCGAAGAATTAACGATTTATTTGCGCCACCAAGTCAACGCCAATCGGATGTTGGCGCAGCTACGCGAGCAACTCATGGCCTTAGCCAGACCTGCCACCTTGTGTTGGTACGGCGACCATGTGCCCATCCTCCCCAAGGTCTACGCCACCCACGGCGCGCCCAGCGGCAACACAGATTATTTTATTTGGCAAACCCCAGACAAAACGCACTCCCATCGCCACCGCGTGCGCCAAGGCGCACCCTACAAGCGTTACGAATCAGCATCACGTAGGGTGCGCATTTGCGCACCATGGATTGCTCACGCGGATGCGGCCAAATCGAATCACACCATCGCCGCGCATCAATTGGCTGGTGAGGTGTTACAGGCTTTTGGTCGCTAAAGCTTGGTTTGAATTACCGCAGTTCCGAGTGACCTTGTTCTAGGATCGTGGTGAGGCGGGTGGCGAAGCGCATGAGGGGGGCGCCGTCGGTGACGTCGTGGTCGGCGGTGAGGTTGAGCTGTATATATTCGCTGGTTTTAAATTGCTCGCCGCTGGCGACGATGCGCTGGCTGGCGCCGCCGATGGACAAACTGAGGCTCAGTGGCGATATGGGGAGTATCACCGCTGCGCCTTTGGCAAACATGCCGTTTGAGGTAATACCCACAGTGCCGAGCATTTGCTTGCGCGAATAGGGGTCATAGCGCAGCCACCACCACACTGGTTTTCTAAGCCAGCTAGGCAGCTTAAAAAACGCCAATTCTAAGGCGGTGAGTGGCCCGCCGTTGCCGATTTCGCCGGTTTTGGCTTGGCTTAATTCGGCTTGGATTTGCGCTAGACTTTTGCTGCCCGCGTTGCGAATGATGTAATGCAGGGGCTGGTAGGATTGGTCGGCGAGTTGCCGTTCTATCATCACGGCGATATCAACATCTTGAAAAATCACCCGCGTGCTTTTGCCACGCAAACTCGACTGAATCGCCAAATCTTCATGAATTGCGCACGCCAAGCCTTTGGCAATCCAGCTGGTGAGTGAGATGCCGTGCTCTTTGCGGTATTGCTGCGCGGTGTCGCTGCAAAATTCGCTCACTAGGTGGATATTATTTTTGCGCCGACCTTCGCGCAAAATATCCTCGATCAGGTGGCGCTCGACCGGGATTTTTTGTTCGATGGCGGGCGCTTTGGCCGCCAATAGTTCGGTGATCAGCTGCCGAAAAATCAGCGAATACTTGGCCATTTAAGTGCGTAATGCTGCTTGCAGTGCGTCGAGCGTGGCGTCGATTTGTTGCTCGCTGTGCTCGCAGCTAATAAAAAATCGCAGTCGCGCGGCTTTTTCTGGCACGGCGGGGTAAAGAATCGGCTGCACATTCATCCCTTGCGCAAATAGCGCTGCTGATAAACGCGCGGCTTTGAGTGAGCTGCCAACAATCGCAGGGATAATCGCCAAGCCTGCGCTGTGGCCGGTGTCGATGCCGCGTTGTTTGGCTTGCGTCAAAAAGTATTGGCCGCGTGCTTGTAGCGTTTGCACGCGTTGGTTTTCTTGCTGCATGCAGTTGAGCGCCGCCAAGGCCGCAGCGGCAACAGGCGCTGGCATGCCCACGCTGTATAAAAATCCGGGTGCCAAAAACTTTAAATGCTCGATCAACGCTGCTTCGCCTGCGATATAGCCGCCGCACGCCGATAGCGTTTTGCTCAGTGTGCCCATCCAGATATCAACGTCTTGCCCGGCAATGCCAAAATGCTCGCGGATGCCCATGCCGGTTGGCCCCATTACGCCAAATGAATGCGCTTCATCGACCATCAGCAAGGCGCGGTGACGATTTTTGATTTCGATGAGTTTAGGCAGATCGGGAAAATCCCCGTCCATGCTGTAAATGCCTTCAACCACAATCAAGACGCGCTCAAATTGGCGGCGCTGTGTGCTGAGAATTTCGTCCAGCGCGGCGTAATTATTGTGGGCAAACGGTAGGCGTTTGGCGCCCGACAGCAAAATGCCTTGCAAGGCGCTGTTGTGAATTAGTTCGTCATGCAGCACCAAGTCTTTAGGGCCAAATAAATGGCCGATGGTGCTGACATTGGTGGCGTGGCCACTAACAAAAGTCACTGCATCATCGACGCCATAGGCATCGGCAATGGCGCGCTCCAGCTCACGGTGAATAGGCCGCTCGCCAGAGACCACGCGGCTGGCCGAGACCGAAACGCCATATTGATCAATCGCGTCTTTGGCTGCTTGGTGCACTGCGGGGTGCTGATTTAAATCGAGGTAGTTGTAGCTGGCAAAGTTGATAAACGGCTGGCCGTCGATTTGGCTGACCGCGCCAGCGATGCCGTCGTGTTGCTTAAAAAATGGGCTGGCAATGCCCATTTTTTTGGCGCCTTCATTGATGATACGCAGCTGCAAATAGCCCGGATGCAGATGAAAACGATAAAACGCTTCGGGGATATCGTCGCGCGCAGCGGGGCGAGCGATGGGCGCTTCGGCGTTTTTAAGCTTGCGCTCTAGCGCTTGCTGAATCAGCTGGTCTTTCAATTTGCTGGTGATACTCATTGAATAATCCGCGTAGTGCTTTGCTGGCTGATTTGGCTGGCTAAAGCGTGTGAATCGGTTTCGCTACTTGCGCCGTGTACGGCCGACAAATGCTGCACTTGCGCCAGCGTGGCGTCGTCGTTGGCGGCATCGTGGTGTTTGAGCTGCAAAATCAAGCGATCGGCGAGTTTGTTAATCGTTGGGCTTTCGCTTAATGCCATCACCGGCAGGCGAGTACCAAAACGCTCTTCTAGCGCAACGACGAGTTCAACGCCCATCAGCGAATCTAAACCGATGTCGTATAAAGAGCCGCTAGCGTCGATTTTGTCGGCATTCACGCGCAAAATCTGCGCGACTTCTTGCTTGAGCATGCTAACAAAAGTGGCGTGCAGCTCAGTATCGCTGAGCGTATCGATCAGGCTTTGAATATCGCCTGATTCGTCATTTTGTTCGGATGTTTGCATGCGGCGGGCGATGGCGCTAAATTTTGGCGTTTTGGCGCTCGGTAAAAAGCGCGCCAAAGCAGGCCAATCTAGCTCTAATACGCTCAAGCCCGAGCTTTGCTCGATCAGCATTTGCTCTAAATAATTGAGTGCTTGATCGGAGCTCAGCGCCTTGCCGCCCATGCGGTTTTGTAGCGCATCTTTGATTTTTTCGTTACGCGCCAAAAAGCCCACGTCGTCAATCGCACCCCAGCAAACGCTGGTGGCGGGTAGGCCTTGGGCGCGGCGTTGCTGCGCTAGCGCTTCCATATAATGATTGGCGGCGACATAGCTCGCTTGGCCCGGATTACCAAAAATCGTCGTTGCCGATGAATACAGCACAAAGAAATCTAAATCGAGCGGCGCGCTCAGTTGATGCAAATAATCTGCGCCCAGCATTTTGGGAGCGAGCACTTTATTGATTTGCGCCGGCTCGGTATTGCGAATCAGCGCGTCATCAATCACTACCGCAGCATGCACAATGCCTTTGAGCGGCGGCATGGTTTGGCCAAAGTGGGCAAATACTTGGGCCAGTTCTGCCAATTGGGTCACGTCGCAAGCCAGTGGCAACACCTTCACACCGCGCAAACGCAGCGCGGCAATCGCCGCTTGCGCTTCGGGTGCGCTTGGGCCGCTGCGGCTTATTAACACCAGGTTTTTAGCGCCTTTATCCGCTAACCATTGCGCGGTTTTAAGGCCAAATCCGGCTAAACCGCCAGTGACTAAATAGCTGCCCTCTGCCGAGAGTTGCAATGCGGCTGGCTGCGGCGCGGCATGCTGCGCCATCAGGCCGTGCGAATAAGTGACGACAATTTTGCCGATTTGTTTGGCCTGCTGCATATGGCGGAAGGCGTCGACAATCTGCTCGGCGTCAAACACTTGATACGGCAATGGCGACAATACACCCTCGCCAAACAGCGCCATCACTTCAGTAAACAAACGCTGGGTGAGCGCTGGACGCACTTGCATCATTTGGTCGGCATCAATACCGAAATAACTGATGTTATTACGGAATGGCCGCAGGCCGATTTTGCTGTTTTCGTAAAAGTCGCGTTTGCCTAATTCCAAGAAGCGGCCAAACGGTTTGAGTACCGAGAAATTGCGATTAATCGCTTCACCGGCCAGCGAATTGAGCACCACATCCACGCCTAAATCAGCGGTGTCGCGCAAGATTTCATCGGCGTAGCTCAGCGAGCGCGAATCATAAATATGCTGCACACCCATTTGCTGCAAGAAGGCGCGTTTTTCGTCCGAACCGGCTGTGGCGTAAATTTCTGCGCCTAAGTGCTTGGCCAATTGAATCGCGGCAATGCCCACGCCACCGGCAGCACCATGAATTAAGATTTTTTCGCCCGGCTCTAAGCGCGCCAGATGCTGCAGCGCGTAATACACGGTGAAAAACACGCTAGGAATCGTCGCTGCGGCAGCAAATGAAATGCCAGCGGGGATTTTAGCAATGGCGCTGCTCTGGGTGCGCACCCGATTGGCAAAGCTCGATGGTCCAAAACCGACGACTTCATCACCAACTTGATAACCCACCACGTCGGCGCCCACTTGGCGCACCACGCCAGCAAATTCAAGCCCTAGGGTCGGGCCAGCAAAACCGTTTTCGACCGCTTCATCCGAGAGTAAACCCAGCGCATACATCACATCGCGAAAGTTAAGCCCAGTCGCCACCACGTCGATGTCGATTTGATCGGCAGCCAGCGGGGCAGGCGTGGTGGTGGCCCAGCGTAGATTGCGTAATTGGCCGGGGAATTCAAAACCAAGCTGGATGATTTCGCCGTCGCTGGCGGCGGTTTTTTCGCTATGCGCTGCTGGCACTAACTGTAGGCGCGGCACAAAGCGCGCGCCATTGGCGTCGATAATGACTTCTTGCTCGGGACTGTGCGCGGTGATTTCTCGCGCCAATGCGGCGGTCTGAATCGCCGGGTTATTGCTGGCAAAGTCGATTAAGTGAAACGCAGCATCGCTGGCTTCATTAAGCAAGGTGCGGGCAAAACCCCACAGCGCACTGTCGGCGCGATCTAACGCCGGTGCTGTTGGGGTTAGATCGGTGGCACCTTGAGTGATAATCCAGCAGTCGGCAGCGCATTGGCTTTGCTCGACGGCGTTGAGTAATTGCGCCAATTGCCCGCAGCGTTGGGTTTGTTGCGCCAGCACGCTTAAGCTGTCGCTCGCAGGGCTATACCCTGGGTGAACAATAATATGCCCGCGTTGCGCGCTAAATAATTGGCTGACAACGGCATTGAGCGGTTGATCGCTGTTGGCCTGATGCAGCTCGGCATCAATGCCTTGCACGCTCAGTTGTTGTTGCAGTTCAGTTAGCCATAGTTTATGCGCGGCATCGTCGATTTGCGTTGGCTCGATGAGCACGAGGCAAGGCGTTTTTGCGCTAGCAGCTACTGCAATCGGCGCAGCTTGATCGATGCTGGCGATTTGGAAGAACAAGTCGGTATAGCGATCAGGCGCAACTTCAATGACGTCTGCACAGCAATACCCTTGCTGGCTGAGGTGGTTTGCCCAGTATTCGCTTGGGTTTTCCAGTGGCTGAGCGAGATCGGCGCAAACAAAATCCAGCCATTGCGAACGATGACGACCGATCAGCAAGAGCTTGCCTTGCGGAGCCAATTGCGCGCTGGCGTAAGCGATAGCGGCTTTGGCGCTGCTGACATCACTAAAATCCAGACTCACTATCGCTAGATCAACGCCGAGTGGCACGGTGCGCTCGATTTGATCGATGGCTGGGATTTTCTCGATGCGTAAATCTGGCAGCTGCTGCCGCCATTGCGCGAGCTCGGCCAAAGTGTCATCCGATGGCGTGGCAAACCCATAGTCGCAGTGGGCTAAATCGAGTTGGCTGGCGGCTTCTTGGGCAAAAATCGGTGCGCCTGCGGCAACTTCTAAAATACTCAGGCGTTGGCCAATATCGAGCTTTGCGGCGTGCTCGGCGAGTAAATCGGCGATCTGTTTGGCTAGCGCTTGTTGGCGCTGACCACCTAAAGCGGCGCGCCACAGGGCTGGATAATCGCTGGCGGCCAGTTGCGGCTGCGCTGCGCTCGGATCAAAATCGGCTTGATGGCGAATTTTGGCCAAACCAATCGCATGAATGCTGTGGAAATACGCGCTGTATTCGCTGACCAAGACTTGCCAAATGGCATTGGCGCTAATGCCGTCGTCGCAATTGGCGCTGCGTTGCCATTGCTCGCCATGGCGCTCGATCAGCTGATCTTTGGCGGCAATCGCCAAGCAGTTGAGATAGCGCTCTGAGTTGTTGGTGGTATCAAGTTCGCCCAGTAGCTCAATATTGCTATGGCTAGCAAGGCTGTCGAGCAGTGGCTCAACTTCGTTTAAATAGCGATTAAACTCGGCTTGCTCGCTTAAGCTGGCAACGTGTTGCTGCAAGCTAGCCGCCAGTGCGCTCACTGGTAGTTGTGGTAATTGCTGTGCCGGTAAAGGCGCGGCTTGGCCACGATAGTGCAGCAGATGCAGTGCATCGTGTTGGGTTTTCCGCAGCCGAACGCTGCGAAAGCGCGCTTCTTTAATCGCAACAATCACATCACCCGCCGCGTCGCAAATAATGAAATCTGCGGTTAAAGAATGCGGCGCACGTTGAATTAAGGTGAGCTGGGCAAAAGCCGGTGGATTGGCGTTGCTGGCAAAAGCAATGCGGCCAATTTTGGTCGGCACAAATGCCACGCCTGATAGCGCCGCCATTTCGTCTTGCAATAGCTGAATAATCAGCTGGAATGTGCAGTCGAGCAGCGCTGGGTGCAAGTGATAATCGGCCAGCTCGACTTGCAGCTCGCTTGGGTATTGCAGCTTGGCAATCACTTGATTGCCATCGATCCAGCCGTGCTCAACACACAAAAACGCCGCGCCGTAATCCAGCCCCGCCGCTTGAGTCAGCGCTTGATGGCTGGCGCAATTAAAATCGACGCCGCGCTGCGGAATTTGAATGTGGCTTTGCGCGAGTAACAGCGCATTAGGTTCGGGCTTAATGCGCGCTTTGGCATGGCTGGTCCAGACGTCTTCACCACAATAGTCCCGCGCACTGATGTGGATTTGTTGCCCGCTAATCACGGTGCGAACGAGCTTGGCCGGGGATTCGGCTAAAATCAGCGGCGCGAGGATTTCTAATTCTTCAATTTCAATCAGTGCACTTTGGGTGTGCTGGTTGGCCGCTGCCAGCGCCAGCTCCACATAGCCAGTGCCAGGGAAAACCACCGCGTCGCCAACGATATGATCGGCCAGTACGGTGTTTTTGATGGTGTCGAGTTGGTTTTCCCAGCTGCTAGTGTGTTGCTTGAGCGCGTAGCCCAGCAAGGGGTGCAGCATATCGCGGCTCAGTTGGCCGATGGATTCGGTGCTGGTATTGATCCATAAGCGTTCGCGTTGCCACGGGTAATTGGGTAATTGCATAAATTGCCCGGGCGTTGGAAATTGCGTCGCCCAGTCGATGTCACAGCCACTGGCGATGATGCTGGCCATGGCGCTAAAGACTTTATTTTCGCCGTGTTCGGTTTTGCTTAATGTGCCAACGACCAAACCTTCGCAAGCATTATTTTTTAGCGTTTCTAAAATATACGAGCGCAATACGCTATGTGGGCCGACTTCTAAAAAGACATTTGCACCAGTTTGATTAATCGCATTAATGGCATTTTCAAATTGCACCGGTTGGCGGATGTTATGCCACCAATATTGGGCATTGAGTTGTTCGCCGCTGAGTAATTCACCGGTTACAGTGGAATAAAATGCAATGCTATTTAATTGCGGTTTAATGTGGCTTAGTGCGGCAATTAAATCGTCTTCAATTGGATCCATTTTTGCGCTGTGAAATGCGTAATCCAAATCAAGGCGTTTAAAGCGGATATTACGCAGAGCGAGTTGTGCTTCGATTTGAGTTAATGCATTTACTTCGCCAGCCAGCGTAATACCCCGTGTGCTATTAATGCCAGCAATGGCAATGTTGAGGCCGCATTCGGCTAATAGCGCATGCATTTCGCTTTCGCTCATGGCGACGGCGGTCATTTGTCCGCTGCCTTTGGTTTGGCCTTGCATACGGCTGCGATGATAAATCACTGCGGTGGCGTCTTTGAGCGTTAGCGCGCCAGCGGCCCACGCGGCAGCCACTTCACCCACGCTATGCCCAGTTACGGCGCTTGGCGTAATGCCTTGGCTGCGCAGCATTTGCACTAGGCCTACTTGAATCGCAAACAGTGCCGGTTGGGCGATCTCGGTTTGTGCATAGCGATTGTCGCTATCTTGACCATTGCGCCCGGCGATTTCGTCTTGTAATCCATAGCCGCTGAGCGGCATAAAATGCGCGTCAACTTCGGCAATCGCTTGTTGAAATACGGCGTTGCTGGCGAGTAAAGATCGGCCCATGCTGGCCCATTGCGAGCCATTGCCCGAGAAAACAAACACCGGCCCTTGGGCTTTGGCGATGCTTTTTCCGCCAAGAACTTGCTCAGATTGCTCAATCACTTGACTTAAAAATGCACTGACTTCGCTTGGCGTTTGGCAAAACGCCATCACTTGATGCGGGTGTTGCTCGCGGCGCAATGCCAGCTGGTAAGCCAGATCATAAACGTTGTAATCGGGCGTTTTGGCGAGGTAGTCATTTAGATCGCTCGCAGCAGCAGGCAAGGCGGCGGCAGCGCGAGCGCTTAAAATAATTGGCAATGCTTGCGCTGGCGTTGCTGACGCGCTGGCAGTAGCTGGTGGTGCGCTTTCTAAAATCACATGGGCATTGGCGCCACCAAAACCAAAGGAATTCACGCCAATCACTAAGCGGCCAGTGGCTTTTAATGGCTGCGCTTGGGTGACGACTTTAAGGTTGAGCTCAGTAAATTTAATTTTTGGATTGAGTTTTTTAATGCCAATCGTTGCTGGCACCAAGCGGTATTGGATGCAATGCAAGGCTTTGACTAAACCCGCTACGCCCGAGGCGGCTTCTAAATGGCCAAGATTACTTTTGACCGAGCCAATGAGTAATGGCGATTCGCTGCTGCGGTGTTGGCCAAGTGCGAGGCCAATGGCGCGGGTTTCGATTGGATCGCCGACTGCAGTGCCGGTGCCGTGTGCTTCAAGATAATCAATCTCGCTGGCCGCGATGCCGGCTTTGGCGTAGGTTTGCTTAAGTAGCTCGGCTTGCGCGGTGCAGCTAGGTACGGTGAGGCCATTTTTTTTGCCGTCGGTATTGACGCCCGAATGCGCGACCACGGCAATAATCGGATCGCCATCGGCAAGGGCTAAATCATAATCTTTTAAGACAAAAATCCCGCCGCCTTCTGAGCGCACATAGCCATCGCCTGCTTCATCAAAGACATTGCAATGGCCTTTTTTGGACAGCATTGAGGCTTTGGAGAAAATAATAAAGCCATAAGGGTGCAAATGCAGGCTGATGCCGCCCGCTAAGGCTTGGGTGTTTTCACCAGAAATAATCGATTGGCAGGCTTGATGAAAAGCCACCATTGAGGACGAACAGGCGGTATCAATCGCCATGCTCGGGCCACGTAAATCCAGCGCGTAGGAGAGTCGGTTGGCGGCAATGCTGGCGGTGTTACCGGTGGCAACGGCTGAATCAATCGCGGCTAAATCGTCGGCTAAACGATAGGAATAATCTGCGCTGGCAATGCCAATATATACGCCGCACTGGCTGCCACGAATCGTTGATGGCTTGATGCCTGCGTTTTCTAAGGCTTCCCAACTGAGCTCAAGCAAAATGCGTTGTTGCGGGTCCATTTGCGCCGCTTCGCGCGGGGCAATACCAAAAAAGCCCGCGTCAAAACCAGAAATATCGCCAATTGAACCGGCTTTAAAGGTGTAGCTGGTGCCAGCGTGGTTTTTATTGGCGTGGAGAAATGCTTCTTTAGACCAGCGGCCAGCCTCGACTTCGGTAATTAGATCTTCTTCATTCAGAAGATTATCCCAGTAGCTATTACCGGTTGAATTAGGCAGTCTGTGAGAATAACCGAGGATGGCAACGCGTTTTGTCATTGAGATTAATTGCTTTTTTGATCTAATAAGTCTTGGACCACATCTTTAAATATAAATTTCTAAATGAAATAAAATTTAAATCAGTTGAAGTAATTGGCAACAGACGATTATTTTTTTGCGACGATATCGGGGACTATCTACCCCGCGTGGTCGATGCATCAATGAGAAATCGGTGTTTTTAACTACGAATGCTTGGGCGCACAATCCAATCAAATTTGAATGTTAAAAATTGTCATCAAATTTTAACACTGCTTGATGTTTACTTCATGGGTAATTTCATTTTGTCGCACAGAATGTGACGTGAATCAGGCGAATGAGGATTTTTTGCTTTTTCGCATTTGAATAGTAACAATTTTAATTGTTGACCTTTATGGGCGAGCGGAGAATTTGATATTTGCTGTTTTGATCGCGAGTTTTTCGCGATGGTAGGAAGATGTAGGTTTTGTGGTCGCTATGAACTTACGACGCATCAGCGTGCGCAAACCCTGCGGATTTGCACACCCTACGATAATGCGGTTTGTGTATGCGTGATTGTGTAGGGTGCGCCTTGGCGCGGTTGCGATGGTGCGGCGTGCGCAAATCTTGTGGATTTGCACACCCTACGATATGCGGTTTGTGGGTGTGCGTGATTGTGTAGGGTGCGCCTTGGCGCACGCGGTTGCGATGGTGCGGTGTACGCAAACCCTGAGGATTTGTACGTCACACGATAGTTTTAAATCAAATCCTTAAATGTCACCCAAGATGCGTGCGTTTTTTGTCGGGTTTGCTGGGGGTTTCCATTTCGGCTAATCCTTGCAAAATACCGCAAGGGTTGTGATTGCTTTGGCAGTTTTGGCGTAGCTCGGCGAGTTGTTGTTTGAGCTGTTCGAGTTCTTTGATGCGGGTGTCTACGTGGGCGATGTGCTCGTCAAACACATCATTAATCGCGCTACAACCATCGCCACCTTGATCGGCCAAGCGCAGCAAGGTGTGGATTTCTTCGTGGCTCATATCGAGGGCGCGGCAATTGCGGATAAAACGCAGGCGCTCAATATGCGCGGAGCCATAGACCCGAAAATTACCCTGCGTTCGCTCCGTCGTGGGCAGTAGCCCTTCTTTTTCATAAAACCGAATAGTTTCAACCGAGCATTGCGCCAGCTTGGCTAGTTCGCCGATTTTCATTTTTTGACTCCTTTGAACCAGTATAGGTAGGGTGGAACAAGCGCAGCGCGTTCCACCGGTCATAGGCGTTTAGGTGAATCAGTTGCAATGGGGCGGCGTGCATAAACCCTGCGATTCGCACGCTCTACGATCACATTTTCACGATCTACCGAATCAATTTTTGAAATACTGCACATCGATAATTTTAGCGGTTGACTCTATAGTAACTTCAGGGTGTGTAATGCGTTTAAGTTTAATCGTTGGAGCTGCCTTATGTCGCAATATCGTCAACATTCTTCCGCGCATGCACCGCATTCATCGGCGGCCCATGCGGCGTGTTGTGCGGTGCACAGCGCGGGTGAGGCATTGACCACTTTGGCTGCGGCGGAGTTAAGTGCCGATGGTTGGGCGCAAACGCCAATTCGGATTATGCAAATGGATTGCCCGACCGAAGAAGCTTTATTGCGGCAAAAACTCGGCGCGATGCCGGACGTTTCGGGTTTGGAGTTTAACTTAATGCAGCGGGTGCTGACGGTGCAGCATCAGCCCGCGGCGCTAGAGGCGATCTTGGCGGCGATTCGCAGCTTGGGCTTTGCGCCCGAGCTGGGTGAGGCAATGGCGACTGATGCACCGGCAAAACCATGGTGGCCTTTGGCGCTAGCGGGGCTTGCAGCATTGGCCGCCGAAGTAACGCATTGGCTCGATGGGCCAATGCTATTGGTCGCGGGCCTTGCGCTGCTCGCGGTTTTGGCTTGCGGCTTAACGACGTATAAAAAAGGCTGGATTGCGCTACGCAATGGCAATTTAAATATCAATGCTTTGATGAGTATTGCCGTAACGGGCGCGATGGTCATTGGCCAATGGCCTGAGGCGGCGATGGTGATGGTGCTGTTTACCGTGGCCGAATTGATCGAGGCCAAATCGCTTGATCGGGCGCGCAATGCCATTCAAGGATTGCTACGACTGGCGCCGGATAAAGCTACTGTGCTGCAAGACGATGGTCGGTGGTTGGATGTCCCTGCCCAATCGCTGCTAATTGGTCAGCGCGTTCGGGTTAAACCGGGCGAGCAAATCGCGGTGGATGGGCAAATTTGCGCTGGGCAATCGACGATTAATCAAGCGCCGATTACTGGTGAGAGTTTGGCGGTGGATAAGGGCGTGGGTGATTCGGTGTTTGCCGGCAGTATTAATGAGGCCGGTTCTTTTGAATTTACCGTCACCGCGCTGGCCAGTAATAGCACTTTGGCGCGGATTATTCATGCGGTGGAAGCTGCGCAAGGAACGCGCGCGCCGATTCAACGCTTTATTGATCAATTTGCTAGGGTATATACCCCTATCGTCTTTGCCATTGCGCTCTTGGTGGCGATACTGCCGCCATTATTTTTTGCTGGGGATTGGCTGGCTTGGATTTACAAAGCCTTGGTGTTATTGGTGATTGCTTGCCCATGCGCTTTGGTGATTTCAACGCCGGTGACGATTGTCAGTGGTTTGGCGGCGGCAGCGCGGCACGGTATTTTGATTAAGGGTGGGGTGTATTTAGAAGAAGGCCGCAAGCTGGCGTGTATTGCGCTAGATAAAACCGGCACGCTGACGTATGGCAAGCCAGTGCAAACCGATTTTATTGATTTGCAAACTGAGGCGCAGCAAATAGCCAGCGCCGCGCAAGGGATTGCGGTTGAACAGTTGGCAGTGAGTTTGGCGCAGCGCTCAGATCATCCGGTATCGCGGGCTTTGGCGCTGGCTGGCCAAGATGTGCAGCTGTTGGCGGTGAGTGATTTTACCGCTTTGCTTGGCTTGGGCGTTAAGGGGCAAATGGCCGGGCAGACGTATTATTTAGGTAATCATCGTTTGATCCACCAACAAGGCTGGTGCTCGGCCGAGCTGGAAGCGCAATTGTTGCCACTCGAGGCGCAAGGTAAAAGCGTGATTTTATTGGCCAGTGAACACGGCGTTTTGGCCTTGTTTGCCGTTGCCGATACGGTCAAAGACAGTAGCCGCCAAGCGATTGCCGAGCTGCATGCGCTGGGCGTCAAAACCATTATGCTCACGGGAGACAATGCCCACACCGCGCGCAGTATTGCCGCGCAAGTGGGCATTGATGAAGCCCGAGGTGATTTATTGCCGACGGATAAATTAGAGCTGATTGTGGCGCAACAATCCGAGCTGAGCGCTAAGCAAAAGATCGGCATGGTCGGGGATGGAATTAATGACGCGCCCGCTTTGGCGCGCGCTGATATTGGTTTTGCGATGGGCGCGGCTGGAAGCGGCACAGCGATTGAAACCGCTGATGTAGCGTTAATGGACGATGATTTACGTAAATTGCCGCGTTTTATCCGCTTATCGCAGCAAACACACCGCATTTTGCAACAAAACATCGCCTTGGCGCTAGGGATTAAATTGCTGTTTTTAATCTTAACTTTGCTCGGCTACGGCAGTATGTGGATGGCGGTTTTTGCCGACGTGGGCGCGAGTTTATTGGTGGTGGCCAATGGTTTGCGATTGCTGCGCAGTGATGCTTTGTTTAAAAGCGAATAAATTGGATTCACACCGATTTTTAATTGTGAAATGGCTCGCTCAAACCCGCGTTAAACCACGCGGGTTTTTTTTGCTCTTTTGATAGGCGAGCCGAGCGAGTGATGTCGATTCGCCTGCGTTGCGAGTGGCCGCACTGGCTGGCGGAAGTCGATAGATATAATTTCGTGAGAATAATTATTTATTTTTCTCATGGTTTGAGTATGTTGCTCAGTTTGGTAGGCGATGGGCAGACTCGGGCAGGAAATCAATCTAGATGCAGGATTTATCAGTATTTTGTGAAGAAAAAGCACGAAAAAGTAACAATATTTACCGTCAAGTTGTGATTGATTTTTTATCATTAAGATTGATATACTTTCGATGAGATAAATTTTATTGTGCACGACGTGATGAAAATACAAATAGATGCCCAATTATTGGTCGACTTTATTGCCGCCGTTTTGGGTGAAGATTCTGAAGTCGTCGTGCATGATTTATCCGATGTGAATGCGTCGCTTGCGGCGATTAGCCATGGCCATTTATCGGGTCGTACTGTTGGCGCACCGGCGACGGATCTGGCGCTGCGCATGCTGCAAGAATGTATGCAGGCGAGCGATGTGAGTTACAAACTCAATTACCGCAGTAAGACGCGAGGTGGTGTTTTGCTGCGCTCTTCCACCTTGATTATTAAAGGTGAGAATGGTCAAGCCGCAGCCATGCTCTGCGTGAATACCGATGACAAGCGCTTGCTTGAGTTGCAAGAGTCGGTCAATCGGCTGCTCCCAGCGGATATGGCCGAGCAGCATCAAGAATTGTTGTCGGCTTCGGTCGACGATGTTGGGCAAGAAATTTTACACAGTGTGCTAGAGCAATACCCGATCACGCCATCGCGCATGTCGGCCGATGAGAAATCCCAAGTCGTTAAAGATTTAGAGCAACGAGGCTTGTTTTCAATACGTGGCTTTGTTGCCAAAACGGCGGCGATTTTGGAGATTTCCGAGCCCACACTGTATCGCTACCTAAAAACCAATACCCATTAAATCCAGTGCGGCACGCCACCAGCGCAGCAGCATGCTTAGATATTTGACATTAAAAGGTCTTAAAACGCATGAATATGTCTTCTTCACACGCCCTATGGCCAGAATTTATTAAAGCAGTTCAGCACGAAGTAGCGCCTGCCTTGGGCTGTACTGAGCCAATTTCTTTGGCATTAGCCTCGGCGATTGCTGCGCAGCATTTAGCCAAAACCCCTGAGCGCATTGAGGCCAAGGTGTCGGCCAATTTAATGAAAAACGGCATGGGGGTGACAGTACCGGGTACGGGTACCGTTGGCTTAAAAATTGCCGCGGCGGTGGGGGCATTGGCGGGTAATCCAGATGGCAAATTGGAAGTACTCAAAGGTTTAACACAGGCGCAAGTCGATGCGGGTAAGGCGATGATTGCCGAGCAGCGCGTTGAATTATCGATTGCCAATGTGCCGCATATTTTGTATTCGGAAGCGTGTGTGTTTCACGGTGACGAATGGGCCAAAGTGCGTATTGCCGATAGCCATACGCGGGTTGTTTATATTGAGCACAATGGCCGAGTTATTTTTGAATTGGCTGATGTGGGTGCGGCAACGGCTGCCGCTGCTTACGATATTGCCAGTGCGATGGCGCAAGATGTTTATGATTTTGCCACGCTGGCACCCTTAGAGATGATTGATTTTATCGACGCTGCTGGTGTGCTCAATGATGCTTTGTCGCAAGAAGGCATGAAGGGTACGTTTGGTTTACACATTGGCGCGACATTGCAGCGGCAAATCGCAACGGGCCTGATGTCGGAAGGCTTGTTAAGTAATATTTTGATTCGCACCACCGCTGCGTCAGACGCCCGAATGGGGGGTGCAACGTTGCCAGCGATGAGTAATTCTGGCTCGGGTAATCAGGGTATTGCCGCGACGATGCCGGTGGTGGTGGTGGCTGAGCATATACAGGCCAGTAAAGAGCAATTAACTCGCGCATTGATGTTGTCGCATTTAATGGCGATTTACATCCACAGCAAACTACCGAAACTATCGGCATTGTGCGCGGTGACGACGGCATCGATGGGCGCAGCCGCGGGTGTGGCATGGCTGCTGACAGGCAACTTTAAAACCGTGAGCATGGCGATCTCGAGCATGATTGGCGATTTGTCCGGCATGGTATGCGATGGCGCATCTAATAGCTGCGCGATGAAGGTCTCGACGTCGGCGCAATCGCTGTATAAATCAGTCTTAATGGCGATGGATGGCGTGGGCGTAACGGGCAATGAAGGGATTGTGGCGCATGATATTGATCAATCGATCAATAATTTAGGGCAATTGGCCTGTCAGGGCATGATACAAACTGACGTACAGATTTTGCAAATTATGCTGCATAAACAAGCAAAATAATGCCAGAGTAGGATTGAGCGAGTGAATGTTGGCTCGTACTGAGTTTGATTTCAGTTTTAATATTTTAAAGGAATGAAGATGAAGGAAATTATTTTTACCGACGCCGCACCAGCAGCTATTGGTCCGTATTCACAAGCGACTGCGTTTGGAAACCTGATTTTTACTTCGGGCCAAATTCCATTAGTACCAGCAACGGGTGAAGTGATTGCCGGTGATGTATCGGTGCAAGCGCGCCAAGCGTTGGAAAACCTGAAAGCGGTGTTGCAGCAAGGCAATAGCTCGCTCGACAATGTGTTGAAAACCACGTGCTTTTTGGCCGATATGGCCGATTTTGCCGCGTTTAACGTGATCTACACCGAGTACTTTGGTGCTGGCGTTCCAGCGCGCTCTTGCGTTGCAGTAAAAACCTTGCCAAAAAATGTCTTGGTCGAAGTAGAAGCCATCGCGTATCGCGTTTAAGGTTTTAATTTAACGCGCTAGGCGCGAAATCAATCCAATCACCGCTAAACCATCATACAAAAGATGGCTTAGCGGTGATTTTTTTTGCGCGGTGCTTTTGTTGGTTCGTTCAAATTAGCTTGGCATGCGAGGTTTTTGCCGTTTCTGAAATACAACAGTCGGTATTTTATTTCAAAATTGTTACATTTTTTTGTCAGCATTTTTGCGGCGCTTGCTTATATATCGTTGGGTATATTTATCTAACTGCTTATTTGTATGTCTTTGTAATATATACCTATGTTTTATTTGCTTTCACTTTCGTTTCAGGGTTGATGTGCAAACACCGAGCACACGCGGGTGCGCGGTGTTTTTTAATGGGGGATAACCCGCGTGTTGATGGTATTTCGCTATGGCAAAATCCAGCCGGGTTTGGTTTATATCAAATAAAAATAAGATCTGGAGCTGTGGTGAAAACAAATTTTCCGATAACAGAACATGAAGTGTTGGTGAGTAAAGATCGACCGTTAGTGACCAAAACAGATTTAAAGGGCGTGATTAGCTATGCAAACCGCAGTTTTATTGAAATTAGCGGGTTTACTGAGAGCGAATTAATCGGCCAATCGCACAATATGGTGCGTCATCCTTTTATGCCTGAGGCGGCGTTTTTTGATATGTGGCGCTCGCTTAAGGCCGATCAGCCTTGGCAGGGCATGGTTAAAAATCGAACTAAGTCGGGTGATTTTTATTGGGTGCACGCCTACGTTACTTGCTTGTATGAAAACGGGATCAAGATCGGCTATATGTCGGTGCGATCAATGCCAAGCGAAGCTGAAAAACGCGCCGCGCAGGCTCTATACCAAGCCGTAAATCAGCGGCAGGCAACGTTGCCGGTGAGTTTGGCGCGGCCGGGTTTTTCGTTGGCGCAGTTGGGATTGATGTTTTGCTTACCGATTTTATTGCTCTTGATCAGTCTGTGCTGGATGGTGCCAAGTGCTTGGCTGTGGGCTGTGGCGTTGATGCTGTGGATTGCTGGCGGGGTGTGGTGGTTAACGCGGCAAGCCGCTCAGGGCTTACAGCAGGCGGCGTCGGCATTGGCTTTGTTTGCTGAAGGGCAGTTTAGTCATTCCTTAACGCCAAGTGGCTTTAGGGAAATGAAAAGCGTATTGATGCGGCTTGAATCAATGCGGATTAATTTGCGGGCTTTGCTCGCCGATGTGGTGATGACAGGGCGTGAAGTGGCGCAAGCGGCGCAGACGGCCAAGTTAGAAGCGCAGCAGGTGGAGTTACGCTCGGGGAAAACAGCAGAAGAAATTACTCGGATTGCTGCCGCTTTAGAGGAGCTGTCGGTGTCGGTTGAGGATATTTCTGAAACCACGCAGCGCTCTGAGCAGAGCGCCAATGAGGCTTGCCAGCAAGTGAGCGTTGGCGCGCAAAAAATGACGCAATCGAAATTAGCCAATGACGCGGTGAGCGAGCAAGTAAGGATGTCGTGCACCGCCATTGGTGAGCTCAATGCAGTGGCGCAGCAAATTGAATCGATTACTGCGGTGATTAATCAAATCGCTGATCGCACCAATTTATTGGCGCTGAACGCGAGCATCGAGGCGGCTCGCGCTGGCGAGCATGGCCGTGGTTTTTCGGTGGTGGCTGATGAGGTGAGAAAACTCGCCGAGAGTACCGGCAGTAATATCAGTGATATTTCGCAAGCGATTTTGGCCTTGCGCGCGCAAGTGTTGGCAACGCAAGAGCAAATCAACACTGTTTCACTTAGTAGTGAACAGGCCAATCAGCAAATTGATCAAACAGTTGCAAGCTTAGATAGCCTGCGGCAATCGAGTGCTTTGATTGTGATTGCTGCGGGTGAAGTGGCCAATATGCTGGCGCAGCAAGTGAAGGCGACGACTGATGTTGCGCAAAGTATGGAGGCGGTGAGTGTCTTGACCGAGGAAAATCATCAAGGTATTCAAAGGACTAAAACTTGCGCCACCCAGCTGCAATCATCAGCGCATTCTTTGCATCTGCTGCTGGCGTATTTTGAAAAATCACTCTAAACGTCGCAGCATTGGTGCGAGCGAAAGCTGGCGCTGATGCTGTTGGCAATGATCAAATCGCTGGGTTGCGGCTCAGCGATTGGTGTTAACACAGCGAATTAAAAATAATTCGCTATTTTTTGGCCTGCACGTTAATAATCTATTGAGTTAGAAAACATCGTGAAAGGTTTAAAGCGTGGTCAGCAGCAAGGTGCTGGCGTATTTGAATGTTCTTTTTAAGGCAAAAGATCAAGCTAAGTAGCTAAGGGCTGTTGACGTTTTTTTCTTGGGCGCTATAGCGTCATTCTGGTTAATTTATTGGAGTATATGAATGAAGCTAAATCAAATCGCTGCATTGGTGGCAATACTGGTCGCGGGTGCTGTGAGCGCTAAGCCGCTTACCGTATGCACTGAGGCCAGCCCTGATGGCTTTGATGTGGTGCAATACAATTCGCTCACCAATACCAATGCGGCAGCCGATCCGATTTTTAATCGCTTGCTCGAATACGATGCTGCGACAGGCAAGCTGGTTCCGAGCTTGGCGCAATCGTGGCAGGTGAGTGACGATCAGTTGCAATACACGTTTAAATTACGCAAAAACGTCGCCTTTCAAAAAACCGATTACTTTCAGCCCAGCCGCGCTTTAAACGCCGATGATGTGTTGTTTAGTTTTCAGCGCATGCTCGACCCAAATCATCCGTGGTATGCCAGCGCCCCCAACGGCTATCCGCACGCGCAATCTTTTGGCTTGGCTAAATTGATTGCGAGTATTAAAAAAACCGCCGATGACACAGTAGTGATTCAGCTTAAACAAGCCGATGCGACTTTTTTGCCGCTGCTCAGTATGGGATTTACGTCGATTTATTCGGCGCAATACGCCGATCAATTGCTGGCGGCCAATCAACAGGGGCAGTTAAATACTAAACCGATTGGCACCGGGCCTTTTGCGCTGAAAAGTTTTCAAAAAGACGCAGTGATTCGTTACGACGCGCATCCTAATTATTTTGCCGGCAAGCCCAAGTCAGACAAACTGATTTACGCCATCACCGCCGATCCGGTGGTGCGAGTACAAAAAGTTAAAGCGGGTGAATGCCAAGTTGCGCTGGGCGTGAAGCCGCAAGACATCATTGCCGCGCGTAACGATAAAAAGCTCAAGGTCTTGAGTACGCCCATGTTTGCGACAGCGTTTGTTGCGATCAATACCCAGCACAAACCATTGGATAAAGTAGAAGTTCGCCAAGCGCTGCAATTGGCATTTGATCAAAAAGCCTATCTGGCGGCGGTGTTTGAAGGCACGGCCAGCGCAGCGCAAGGGCCTTTTCCGCCTGCAACGTGGAGCTATTTGTCTGGCAATCATGAAGCACAAAATCTAAGCAAAGCCAAAGCACTTTTGACCAAGGCGGGTTTGCCCAAGGGCTTTGAAACGACAATTTGGGTGCGCCCTAGCGGCAGCACTTTGAACCCTAATCCGCGCATGGGCGCCGAAATGCTGCAGGCGGATTTGGCCAAAATCGGCGTGCGGGCCGAAATTAAAACCATAGAATGGGCCGAACTCATTAAGCGCGCCAAAGCGGGCGAGCATGACCTGCTGTTTATGGGCTGGACTGGCGATAATGGCGATCCGGATAATTTTTTAACCCCACAGTTCGCGTGTGCTTCGGTGGAATCTGGGCTTAATTTTGCCCGCTTTTGCCAGCCGCAACTCGATGGCTTGATCCGATCAGGCAAAACCACCGCCAAACTGGCCGAGCGCACTCAGCATTATCAAGCCGCGCAAAAAATCATCCGCCAACAAGCACTGTGGATCCCACTCGCGCATCCACTAACGTCGGTGATCACCACCGATAAAGTGAGTGGCTACGTTGTCAATCCATTTGGCCGACAGTCATGGGCGAATGTGGCGGTGAAGTAAGCCAGTGTTGCTTACTGTAGCCAATGTTGTTGAGCGAATAGGCAGGTAATACGACTGTCATAGGGGGACGCTACTGTAGCCAGCTTTTCTTCTTACAGAATCTGCGGCTATGTCTCGATTGTTTTTTGTCTCTATGGTTCAATTTAAGCGTGCCTCGCTGGCGGTACTCGTGAGTGGCGCACTGGCTGCATGTGGTGGTGGCGCTGATGGTGGCAACAGTGGCGGGGGTGTGGGGAGTAGTCCTGCGCCATCGCTAGCGCCAACACCCAAACCAACAGATGCGCCTGTGGTGAGTACGGGCGTGGTGCTCGGTAGTTATTTTCGCAATGCGAAGGTTTGTTTTGACGAAAATAATAATGGCCAGTGCGATAACAATGAAGTCAGTACCCGAACAGACAGCAATGGCCAATTTAAGCTCAGCGGTAGCCGTGCGCCGCTAGTGGCTGAAATCGGGCTCGATGCCAAAAGATATGATCCTGATACCAAAACCGAAACTGCGCTGACTCAAGCGCTGATTTTGCGTGCGCCAAAAGAATGGCCGACCACGATTAGCCTGCACACGACGTCGGTGGTCAGTGAGATGGAAAATCAGGGTTTAAGTTTTGATGATGCAGTGAAGAAAGTCGCCAATGCTTTGGCCGTGCCAGCCAATAAGCTACTTGCGGACTTTAATCTTGAAACCGATGCAGGCAATAAGGCGGCGCTGAAGGCGGCATCTGATGATGGCATTCGACGGATTCAAGCGGCAATAGCTGGCAAGAGTGCCGATAGCGATCTTAAAAAACTACTCGCCGAAAGTACGCAAACTGATCGTTACTATCAAACCAAAACACCGTATCGCCCACAACAAGACCGCTCAAGTTATGAAGCTGCACCAGCGGGTTTTAATGTGGTGAATACGCAGTTGATTGCCCGCCATGGCTCGCGTGGACTATCGAGCTTGAAATACGATTTGGCCGTTTACAATATGTGGAGCAAGGCCAAAGAAGAGGGCGCTTTAACGCCTTTGGGTGAAAAACTTGGCGCGGATGTGCTGAAAATCATGAAGGCTAATTTCTTATTGGGTCACAACGTTGCTGGCATTAGTAAGCCCGGCTATGGCAATGAAACCCAAGTCGGGATTGAGGAGCATCAGCAACTGGCCGTGCGAATGTTGCAACGTCAACCCGACTTTTGGCAGCAAGTCGCCAAAACGGCCAGCAGCTCGCCGCGCAAAATTATTTTTGTTACTTCTGGCGTCGATCGTGCCGTCGATAGTGGCAATTACTTTGTGCAAGCATTAGCGCAGCAAAATGCCGCTTTGGCTGGCTTGATCGACAAACCTGCGGCGCCTGGGCCTTATCCGGATAATGCTGTTGCGGTTCCTCAAACTGCCGGCACCAATCGCTTTTTGTTGTATTTCCATAAATTACAAAAAACCACTGACTTAGTGAGCGATGTAAAAAATCCTTTGTACCGCACTTATTTGGACAGCCAAGCGTATCAAGCATATAAAGACGACGGTGATTTGCTGGCGAAACAAAAGGCTTTGTTCGGCACATTGGAGGCTAAAGCGGCTGGTCGTGCGATCTTAGAGCGTTTATTTACGAAAGCATTTGTCGACAAAATTGATGCAGGTAGTCACAGCTTTGCCAATACCGGCACCTTTAGTTATGTGAGTGATGATGGCAAGTTGACCTCAACCTTAACGGGCGATGGTAAAACTAAAATTGCATCGCTCGCAGATGCCGGTAGCCTGATGTATGAGTTGTATGTGATTGCGCCAGCAATGAGAGCCGAAGCCGGGGTTGATTTTATTCCGTATCTACCTGCAGCGCAGGCGCGGTATTTTGCGGCCTTAAATGACGCATCGGACTTTTATGACAAAGGCCCAAGCATCACCGAAAAAGGCGATGTCACCCACAAAATGGCGCAAATTTTAGTCGATGATGTGTTTAAAGAAGTCGATGACGTGGTAAGTAATCGTTCAAGTAATGCGGCAAAAATCCGCTTTGCCCACGCTGAAATCATCATTCCATTGGCGACTCGAATCGGCTTAAAAAATGCGGTACAGCAAGTGCCTTTGGCACAAACCTTTAGCTATGCAAGCAATCCATGGCGTGGTGAAGCCATCTCACCGATGGCTGCCAATATGCAATGGGATGTTTACAAAAATGCCGAAGGAAGGGTATTGGTTAAAATGCTGTACAACGAAAAAGAAACTGACTTTAAAGCGGCATGTGACAGCGCCAAAATCAGCCCAACGAGTAAGTTTTATAATTTTGCCGCACTGAAAACTTGCTACGGCTACTAAGTTGCGAGTTCACGTTTGAGTTTTGCTGGTTCGATCTAAAGCGAACAAAGTTGAATTCGAGCGTGATTTTTGTGGTGAATAAAGAAAAGGCGTGTGCAATATGAGCTTGCACACGCGAGCTATTGGCAGAGGCAATGACTCATTGAAGTTGATCCGCGAGCTTGAGGTATATGCCGATACTTCTTGTTTAATAAGCAGTAGCTAGCAATACATCGACTTTATCGATAGTCAGAACGCAAAAAAACCTAGCTCAAAAAGCTAGGTTTTTTCGTTTTGGTTGCGGGAGTAGGACTCGAACCTACGACCTTTGGGTTATGAGCCCAACGAGCTGCCAACTGCTCCATCCCGCGTCTGTACTGGGTTTCTGCTGCAAAATACGACGAGCAGAAACTAAAAAACCACCAACCCATTAAGCATGAATCAGTGGCTTAGATATTTGGTTGCGGGAGTAGGACTCGAACCTACGACCTTCGGGTTATGAGCCCGACGAGCTGCCAACTGCTCCATCCCGCGACTGTTTTGTTGCTCTACAAACTTCGACTTGGCTTGCGAAGTCCGTCTGGTTGCGGGAACAGGACTCGAACCTGTGACCTTCGGGTTATGAGCCCGACGAGCTGCCAACTGCTCCATCCCGCGACAGAGAGGCCGAACTATATATTGGATATATCGTTACGTCAATGCTTTTTTATCGAGTAGGTCGATTAACGTTATAAAAATAGATTAATTCACAATGACTTAGGCGCGAGCTTGCAGTGCGCTGAACAAAAGTCGGTTCGCGAGCTTAGGCCAATTTCGCAGCATAAGCTCGCTCCTGTTGGCGTGATTTTTATTTTTTGGCTAAACGTTTATTCCAAGCCGCGACGGCTTCATCGAGGGCTTTTTGCACTGGAATTCGGCCTTGAATTGCGGCGTCGATTTTATCGTTCATCAATTTATGCATAATGGCTTCATCGGGTACATCACGAATCATAAAATGCCGTGACTTATCGATCACTTGCGTTCCCATTTTAAACGCCACTTTGCCGAGATCTTTTGGATCATTCATCGATGGGTCGTTAGCGAGCTGGGCATTGGCTTTTTTGGTCGAGGCAAAGGTGTTGGATGATTTTGCAAATGCCATTTGCACTTCGTCACTCGTCAGGTATTGCGCCGCTTTAGCAACGGCTGCCATGTTTTTTTGCCCTTTGGGTACGACATACATCGTGCTCCAGCCGCCAAATGCAGCGGTTTTTGCGTCGTTCAGCGGAAAGCTGGTCACACCCGCTGCGGCGTATGCGCGTGGATTGGCTTCGTTAATTTTTTTAACTGCATGGCCACCTTCGGCAAACATGCCAATGCTATTGTTGGCAAATGCAGCGATTTGTTTATCAAAGGTGAGATCAACGTCTTTAACAATAATGCCGGCTTTATACGCATCGGCAAATTTTTGTACTAATGCGGCGTGTGCTGGGCTATTAAATACGGCTTTATTGTCTTTAACTAAAGGCAGGCCTTGAAATAAAAACCAAGTTTGAAAACCATCTTGTAATTTAGGTGCCCAGCCGGGTTTGCCGGTGTGATCTTTAATTTTTTTGGCGGCAGCAAATACATCATCCATGGTATTAAATACCGGTTTTACCCCGGATTTGGCCAACATATCTTTGTTGTAAACCATAACCGCAGTCACTTGATACGATGGAAATCCATAAATCTGGCCATGGGCGGTGGCATTTTGTAATGCCGCATCGGTGTATTGCGATTTAAATGGTGCAATTTCTTTCGTCACCGGCATTAATAATTTAGATGACATTTCATTCATCCATTCGGTTGGCACCATCGCTAGACCAGGTACTTTACCTTCAGCGACTGACGCTACAATTGCAGGTTTCATACCGCCCCAGTTCATATCTTTATGAACTAAGATAATTTCTTTTTGTGATTGATTAAATTGATCAACAATTTGTTTATGATAAGCATCATACGTTCCACCTAAGGCATGCGACCAAAACTCAACTTCAACGCTGGCATTGGCGCTTAATGCCGTAGATAAAAATACACTGGCGCATAATAGGGTACTGGTTTTTATTTTCATGATATCGACATCCTGGGTAAATTGATGAATGATTTTTGTTCTGAGAAAATAATGCGCTAATTATTTTTATTTGTTAAGTTGAATTGCTGTGTAATTTTCACACTTTGTTTTTGTTTTTTTTGCGCAGCAAATGTCGATGCGATTTTTTAAAATTCGCATTTATTGTTGAATTGCTTGAGTTTTGTTGACTTTTTAGTATTGGGTTTTTTAAATTAATTTTGCATAATGAATTAATTAAGAATGTTTTATAAATCGTGCATAATAAAATTATGCACGAGGCATTATTTAAATTTGTTGGGCTAATTGTATTAAAGCGCTGGCCTCGGGTGGATTGGCTCCGGCTTGGGTGCATGCCAAACTGCCTGCGGCGACGGCGTGGCGTAAATGCGTGTCGCCATTGGCTGTGGGATATTGCAATAAACTCCAGATTAAGCCGCCCATACTGGCGTCACCCGCGCCGACGGTATCGACGACTTGCAGTTGCGGCGGGGTTTGTTGCCAATGTGCGTCTTGGTGATAAAGGCTAGCTCCTGCTGCGCCGCGGGTGTAGAGCACCATTGCTTCGGGCTGCCAGTGGCGCAAAGTAGCTAGTGCATTGGCTTCGTCATCGGTACGAAATAGGCCGCGTAAATCTTCGTCAGAAACTTTAATCACATCGGCCAATTGCGCCATTGCTTGCAAGGTGGGGTCGTACGCCTCATCCATCAGCACTCTAAAGTTGGGATCAAAGCTGATTTTGGCGCCAGCTTGTTTTGCCGCACGCGCAATTTGTAATAGCTTTTTGGCTAGCTGTGGGCGAGCCAGACTAATGCCGCCAAAATGTAGCCACACGCTATCGCTGAGCCAACCTTCAGGTAGGCGCGCTGGGTCAAAATGCAGATCGGCGCTATTGTCGCCAACAAAAAAATACGCTGGTGGCTGCGTTTGATGCACCATGGCCAATAGCGGCGAAAACGGCAGTTGCTGCATAAAGCGCAAATCTAAATCGGCTGCACGGCTGGCCGCAATCAGTGCATCGCCAAAGCAATCTTGGCTGACTGCACCCGCAAAGGCGCTACGGATGCCGAGCTGACTCATTACACGCGCGACATTCCACGTCGCGCCGCCGACTTTTTCTTGCCAGAGCCCATCGCTACTGCGAATCATGTCGGTGAGCGCTTCACCGGCGGAAATAAATTGTGGAAAAGTCATGCTGTTCCCTCTCGTTGGCACAGGATTGCAGTGTGGTTAACTTGCCATTGCGGCGCCTTGCCCCACTATGGCGCTAATACATTGAGCACTTCATAACACGCGCCCATGGTGTGGTAGTCGACTTTGCCGGCGGGGCTTTTTTCATTGCTGTATTTTTGATTATCCGCCCGCAAAATTCGCCACCAGCCGCCGTATTGATGATCAACGAAATGCTGCCATGCGTAAGCCCACAAGCGTTGGTAGTCATCCCAATAATTAGGATTGCCGGTACGTGTCGCCAAGAGTGCGGCGGTGGCGATGCTTTCGGCTTGTACCCAAAAATATTTATCGCTATCGCAAATTTCGTTTTCTGGCCCAAAACCATAATACAGACCGCCGTGTTCGTGATCCCAAGCGCGTTCCATCGCGGTATTAAATAGCTGCTCGGCGCGTGGTTTGAGCCACGGTAGTGGGCGGTGGCGATCTAAAATCAGCAGCAATTTGGCCCATTCAGTCAGATGGCCGGGTTGAAAACCCCAAGGACGGAAAATATTGCTTTTGTCGTCGCGGTTGTAATCCCAATCAATAGTCCAATCGGCGTGGTAATGCTCCCAGATGAGGCCATTAGCGAGTGCCGCTTGTCTTTGCGTGATATGGCTGGCGAGCAGCTCGGCGCGATCCAGAAACTTGGAGTCCCCCGTCGCTTCAAATGCAGCGAGCAGCGCTTCGCAAGCATGCATATTGGCGTTTTGGCCACGGTAGGGTTTTAGCGCCCAATCCGCGCTGGCTTCGTCAGCATAAAGACCATATTCGCTATCCCAGAAACGTTGTTCCATTAACTGCCACGTTTCTTCTAACCAAGCGCGTGCTTCATCAATTCCGGCCATTACGCCGTGGGCGTAAGCGAGCAAAACAAAAGCCAAACCGTAGCAATGGTTGGTGTCGTCATCCAGCGTTTTTTGCCCTTGCTGCCATTGCAATTGCCAGGCATAGCCGCCGCTGACCGGGTCGCGATGCACGTCGCGCAAAAAGGCTAAGCCATGCCGAGTGGCGCTGAGGTATTCGGCGTTGCCAAACTGCCGATAGGCCATGGCATAGTTGAAAACAAAGCGCGTGCTGCTGACCAAATGCCGCGTGTGCGCGTCGTAAATTGTGCCGTCATCGAGAAAGAAATGATAAAAGCCACCGCTGGCATCGATGGCGCGTGGGTGATAAAAGTGCATTGTTTGGGCAATATGCGCCAGTAAAGTGTCGCGGTGTTGAAAGTTCGGCAATTTCATTGGCTGACTCCTGTTGAAGTAACAAGGCCCAAGTGCTTCGGCTTTGTTGCTGCGCCGCGTTTTATAACGGCTACGGTGTTCACTGGGTACTGATTGCGCCGCTGCTGGCGCGCAAAATAAGTGTTACGGGTTGCAGTGTGTCGGCAATCGCTTGATGCTCGGTAAGCGCTAAGAGTTGCTCGATGCCGGCTGCGCCGAGTGCGGCTTTATCGACGGCGATGGTAGTGAGTTGCGCAGCTTTGGCGGCAGTAATATCGTCAAAGCCGCCAATCCAAAGATCGTCTGGCAGTGTCATGCCGCGCTCAAGGCAAGCGGCTTGAACGATGAGCGCGCAGGCGTCGTTAAACGCAATAATCGCGTCGGGCGGCTGCGCTAAGTTGAGTAATTCATCGAGTGCTAATCGCGTACCACTGGCTAAATCGAGGCCGGGCGCAATCAGTGCTTCTAAGGCAGGATCGGCAAGGCGACCAGCGTTAAATAAGGCTTGGCGATAGCCGCGCTCACGCAGGCGGATTGAATGATGCGCCAGCGAGCCGGATAAAAAAGCAATCCGTTGCCGACCTTGCGCAATGAATTGCTCGGTCATTAAGCGCGTTCCAGCTTGGTTGTCTGGGTTCACGCTGGCCAATTGCGGCGCACAGGCGTCGATCAAGGTAGTGGGTTTGCCTAGCGCTTGCACCACGGCCAGAATTTCAGGCTCGATAAAACCTACGCAGACAATCGCATCGGCTTCTTGCTGCAGTAATTGCCGACGTATTGAGCTATTGGCATTGACACTAAATGGCTGCAGCTCAATACCCTTGTCTAAACATGCCAGACGTGCGCCGCGTTCGACTTCGGCATAAAACGGGCTGGCGCTGGCGGTGGTGTGCTGCGCGTGCAGTAAAAACAAAATGTGGCGAATCGGCTGGCGCTGTAAACGCGAGATGTCGTAGCCGAGTTCTGCCGCGAGCTGTTGCACATGCTGGCGTTGTTGCTCGGAAACACCGGCTTGGTGTTTGAGCGCCCGCGAGGCGGTGCCAACCGACACCCCTGCGGCTTGGGCGAGTTCTCTGAGGCTGATACTCATTTTGCAACTCGCGCGGTGTGAGATTGCAGCAATGCCGGGAAGTCTTGCGCTACGCGCAAAATCAGCTCGCCAAAGAGGGTATTGGCCCAAGCAAACCAGCTGCGCGTGAAGTCGCTGGGATCGTCGGGCAAGAAGGATTCGTGCATCAACGAAGAGCCGCCATCGCTGAGTTTGAGCATCGTCAGGCAGCGCGCAATTTCATCGGCATCGTTGCTGGTCAGTGCTTGCATAATCAGGCTCATAGGCCAAATTCGTGGTGCGAGGGTATGCGGGCTGCCAACGCCACTGAGCTGCTCATCGCTGCTGCTGAAATACCAAGGATTATCACTTGATAAAATAAAGCGACGGGTATTAAGGTAAAGCGGATCATCAACGCTGCATACACCCAGATACGGTAGCGATAAGAGGCTGGGCACATTGGCGTCATCCATCATCAGCGCATTGCCAAAACCATCGACTTCATACGCCCAGATCGTGCCGTATTTGGGATGCTGCACGCGGGCGTAGGCCAGTAGTGCAGTTTCTACTTCATCGGCCAGCTGACGACACGTTTTTGCCAAACTCACTTGTGGATAATGTATGTCCAGCAAGCTGGCTAACTGGCGCAGGCTAACGACGGCAAAATGATTGCTCGGCACCAAAAACGGCAAAATACACGCGTCGTCCGAAGGACGAAACATCGATGCAATCAGCCCAATGGGTTTTAGCGGATTGCCCATGCCATTACACGGCAAGGTATCTGACTGCCAATGCGTTTGGCGCGTAAAGCGATAAGGGCCAGCATCGGTTTTGCGCTGCTGCTCTTGCATCGTGGCGACGGTTAATTCCATTGCCGCCAGCCAATCAGCGTCGAAAACACTGGCGTCTTGCGTCGTTTGCCAATAGCCATGCGTGAGGCGAATGGCGTAACACAGCGAATCGAGTTCCCATTTACGCTCATGAATTTCGGGACGCATGGTGGTGTGATCGTTTTGCCATTCGCTGTCCCCAGGGCCATCGTTAAACGCGTTGGCGTAAGGGTCGAGCAAAATGCATTGCGTTTGGCGGTGAATCAGACCCGCAATCATTCGTGCCAAAGTCGGGTCTTGTTGGGCGAGTGGCAAGTAAGGCCAAACTTGCGCACAACTATCGCGCAGCCATAGCGCATGAATATCGCCGGTAATGACAAAGGTATCGGGTTTGCCGTTGACGTTTTCTTGGTGAAACACCGTGGTATCGAGTGTATTGGGATAGCAATTGCTAAATAACGCACGCAATTGTGGATCGCTGATTTGCTCGCTAATCGCTGCTATTTTGGCCTCGACAGCCGCGGATGAAAAGCGCCGCGTGCTTGGCCGCGCTGCTGCCGGATTGCTCTGATTAAACTGCTCTGCGGGCGAGTTCATAGTTTCTCCACTGGGTGTTGCCATAGGCTGTCGATGACGACGCCGTGTTGATCGGTCAGCCACAGCAGTGCGCGGCCAGCGGCGAGGTCGGTGCGGTAGGTGTGAGCGTCCGCTTGCCAATGCAGCGCGTGCGCGCGACTGCTTTCGTTGACCGCAATCCACAGTGTATGTGCGGCAAACTGCTGTTGTTGCATGAAAATACCCGCTGGCGCTTTCTCGTTTCCAATCCAGCGCCAAGTAGGCTGAATGTTGGCGGCGCGCATCGCGTATTGATATAGCGCGCTTAAAGTCTCGGGATTGGCATTGAGTTCTAGCGGTAGCGGGCACCAAATGATTTGCCCTTGGCCGAGTGAGAAGTGTTCGATTTGCTCCGCCTGACCGGCGGCATCGCAACCGGTATCGAGTTGCGCAATGGCTTCGCCGATGTAGCTGGCGCGATAGGTTTGCTCGCCAATCTGTAGCGTTTCTTCGCGGCTTAAGTTGCGCGTACTAGCGTTGCTAAACGGCGCGCGCTGGCAAGGATTGAAATAACAATCCAGCGTCGCCGGCCCCGTGAGCAGCACGGTAATCGCGTGCTCAGCGAGTAATTGCTCGATTTGCTGCCAGCACGCGGCATCCAAGTTTTGCGGGCAAGGCAGTAATAGCAACTGAGGCGGCGCAGCAAATAGGCTACTTAAATCATGCTCGCCCACCGCGCGTAGATTCACGCCAAATTCAAACGCCAGATTGCGCACCATTGCTTGCGTGGCTGCGAGTGTTGAGCGGCGATTGCTATAGTCATTGCTAAATGGGTATACGACGGCAATCTCTGCTAGTTTTCGGTTTTCTAGCAATACCCCAGTTTTTTTGATGAACTGCCCAAATGCTGCGGTAATGCTGGCCTCGGGTTTTTGCGAGCCATCGGCACGGCATGCACCGATATGCGACTCGTTGATATTGTCCATATGGTAATTGCAATTCCAGATCCATTGCACCGCACCGGCGTTGCCGTAGGCAAAGGCATAGGCGTATTTACGCTCTAATAGCTGCATCAGCTCGGTCTCATTGCGGCGCGAGCGGCCGTTGGCGCGGGCCACGTGCATGATGCCGGTTTCTTGGATTAAGTTCGGCGTGTTGGGCGTTTTGCTAAACAGGCTATCCCAGCCCAGCGCGTCGTTGAGCCACCAACTGTGCACGCTGGTGTAATCGACGGCATCGGCAAAGAAAAACGGCGAGGGGCGCTGCTGGCCCAGCGCTTCGTCTTGGCCGACGCACACCATCACGTCTGGAATCAGGGTCTTAATGCTCGCTGCTAAATCTGCCGCCCATTCGCGGTGCACCGCCTGCGTAAATAGCGCGTAATCCAGCCACTGCCCATGCTGTTTAACGGCGATTTCGGTGGTGTTAAAGCCGATGTCTTCCGGCTGCGGTGGCCGAACTGCCGACCAATCGGCCAGCTGTGCTGGGCTTAAATCCCATGCACGTTGCCAATGAGCAATATCGGAGTTGATTGCCTGCAAATGCTGGATAAAGGCGCGCGTTTCAAATTCATCACCCAAGCTGCGCGGGCCGACAAAAATCCGCTGTGGATCAAACATCGATGGTTCATTGATGAGATCCCAATGCACGCGCGTGGTTTGCGTGTGGCGGCTGATGATGCTGCGGATAAAGCGTTTTTGCGCGCTGCGGCTGCGTGGATCGAGGTAGGGATTGCGGCCTTCCCACGCCTCGGGGGTAAAAGCAAAAAAGGTAAAGCAGCTTTCCAAGTCATGGCTGGCGGCGGTCAAAATAAACGCATCAATCGCGCGCAGTAGCGCTTCATTGGCGTGGCCATCGACAAACATCAATTGCCGCCACGCAGTCCAAATGCCGGTGCGCAAATAATTGACGCCCATAATCGCCAGCGTCGCCATGTCTTGCTGCCAGACTGCGACATTCGGTAGATGCAGGAATTTGCGATGTACGTCGCTCGCCATATACGTCATGCCGACAATCGGCGTGGTTTTGTCGTCGCGAATAAAATAATCGCGGCCAGCGCGCATTCGCGTACCGCGTGCGAGTAACTCGGCATCGCGTCCCCAAAAACCTTGTTGCAAATCAATCACTTCGCCTTGTTCGCTTTTGAGTTCGGCGTACAGCGTATACAGCCCTGCTTCAATCGTTGTCGGTAAGGCAAAGCGCAAGCTTTGCAGGCCGGATTGCTGGGTATTGAGCTGCAGCTTTTGTTGATCAATGACTGCATCGCGATACCTCGTTGTGATGGTCGCGGTCCAGTTTTGCCCGATGGCAGCACCGATCGCCTCGGCTTGCAAGGTGATCGTTGCGTGCTCGCCCGGTTCATAGCAAGCAAAGTCGGGTTTGAGCCAGCATTCGGTCACGCCGTGGCTAGCGTGCTCGGCGAGTTGTTCGAGCAAGGCCATACCGCCTTGCTGCCAGAACGTTTCATCTGGCGTGATATTGGCAAATATTTGTCGCGACCCAGCCATTGCACCGCGCAAGCGCTCAATCATCACAATCGGGCTGGCGATGTGCTGCTGTCCTTCCATCGCCATCAGCAAAGGATAAATTCGTGCATCCATTGGCCCGGCTGAACCCGAATCGAGTGGCTGATCTTTGGTTTTGGTTGGCATCAGCACCAAGCTGTCGGTGCTGGCAGTGAGGTTCAGATTGAATTGCGCGAGCTTGTCGCTCAACCAAGGGAAGTTGGCGCCGGCAGCAAGGTGGGTGCTGTGCGACGCTTCTACGCTTTGGATTTCATGAATATCGAGCTGGCGAAATAGCGCCGCTTGTGGCTGGTGCTGGCCATTGGCGTCGACTGGTTCACTAAATACGGCTTGGCCTAAAGTGAGCATATTGCCACCACGCGCCAAAAAGTCGAGTAAGGCAGGCCATGCTGCTTGCGGGAAATAGCGGCCGTGTAAATGCACAAAAACCGCCGGCATCGTTGCGCGATTTAAGGCGTCGCTCAGCGTATCAGCGCAATGCATCACAGCATGCTGCGGCATGTGGCTAGGCCTCACCCCCGAAAAAGGAAAATCAGCGTCGTAAAAAGCCAGCATTGCCATGATTACATCCCTTTGTAATGGTGTTTAGTTGTTTGAGTTTTTGGCTAAACAAAACACATTCTGCACCTTGCCATTCAAGACAGCAAGTGCAGTCGGATGAATTAAAAATGTGAATACTGCCGGGAGTGGGGAGTGGGGAGTGGGGAGTGGGGAGTGGGGAGTGGGGAGTGGGGAGTGGGGAGTGGGGAGTGGGGAGTGGGGAGTGGGGAGTGGGGAGTGGGGAGTGGGGAGTGCAGGGTGCGAGGCGCGGAATGCGCCGGAGCCGCCGCGAGTTGCGCGGCGGGTGGGGCTTAGATTTCTTCTATACGGTGGCAGGCGACCATTCTGCCGGCAAAGGGGCGTAACTCTGGGACGGCGGTTTGGCAGTGGGCATTGGCGTAGGGGCAACGCGTATGGAAGGTGCAGCCCGATGGCGGATTAATTGGCGATGGCAGCTCGCCGATTAATTTAACTTTTTCTCGTCGATTTTCGGCGCGAATCGCCGGCGTTGCCGACATTAAGGCTCGGGTGTACGGGTGCAAGGGTTGCGCAAAAATACTGGTTTTTGGACCGTATTCAACGGTGCTACCAAAGTACATCACCATCACATCGTCGGCGACGTGTTCAACCACGGCCAGATTGTGGCTGACAAACACATAGGCAGTGCCCAGTTGTTCTTGCAAATCCATAAATAGATTCAGAATTTGCGCTTGGATGGAAACGTCGAGCGCCGAGGTTGGCTCGTCGGCGACCAAAATCGCCGGTTGCAGCATCATGGCGCGGGCAATGGCGACGCGTTGGCGCTGGCCACCCGAAAACATATGCGGATAGCGATGATAGTGCTCTGGGCGCAGGCCAACCGTTTTGAGCATGTCGTGCACGCGGGCTTTGCGCTCGCTGGTAGTGAGCTCGGTATTGAGTAATAAAGGCTCGCTGAGCATGTCGCCAATGGTTTTGCGCGGGTTTAAGCTGGCAAATGGATTTTGAAACACCATTTGCACTTTAGGGCGCAGTGTTTTGAGTTGGCTGGCATCGGCGCTGGCGATATCAATGCCGTCGATAATTAAATGACCGGCGCTAGGACTTTCAATTAAGGTGAGCTGGCGCGCCAGCGTGGATTTACCACAGCCCGATTCGCCCACTACGGCCAGCGTTTTGCCGGCAAACAGTTCAAATGAAACGTCATTGAGTGCTTTGACGGTGGCGGCGCTTTTCCAGAGTCCACCGCCAACTTGATAGTGCCGCGATAGGTGTTGAGCGCGCAGAATAGGGCTTATATTATTTTTACTCATGACTAGGTATACCGTTGGAATCTAATGGAGTAAAGCAGCGCACACTAGTACCTGCCATAGGTATTAGGGGTGGGTGCTGCGATGCACATTGTGCGCTGGCATATAGGCAGCGCGGGCTGAGTAAGCAACCTGCCGGCCTATCGTATTGTCCCGGTACCACACCAGCGAGGGTATTTAAGCGGCGCGCACCTTTGCTGTGCTCTGGAATCGAGCTGAGCAGCGCTTGCGTATACGGATGACGTGGCGTGGCAAATAGCGTGTCGGTGGCGCTGGTTTCGACGACTTCACCGGCGTACATAACGACCATTTCTTGCGCGATTTCAGCGACCACCGCCAGATCGTGGGTGATTAAAATCAGCGCCATATCGTTTTGTTTTTGCAGATTAACCAATAATTCCATAATCTGCGCTTGCACCGTTACGTCGAGCGCGGTGGTGGGCTCGTCGGCAATCAGCAATTTGGGCTTACAGGCAATCGCCATCGCAATCATCACGCGCTGGCTCATTCCGCCTGATAGTTGATGCGGATAGGCATTGAGGCGCGATTTGGCGTCGGGGATTTCAACTTGCTCAAGTAATTCTAAAGCACGCGCTTTGAGTGCCGCCCCGCGTAGTGGGGTATGTTGCTTGAGCGTTTCTATTAATTGGTCGCCCACGGTATACGCGGGGTTGAGGCTGGTGAGCGCGTCTTGAAAAATCATTGCAATATCGCGGCCAATGATTTGCCTTTTTTGCGCCGGTTTCATGCCAATTAAATCTTGACCGGCAAAACTTAAAGTGTCGGCGGTGACAATGCCGGGCGCGTCAATCAGGCCCATCATCGCCAGCATGGTGACTGATTTGCCTGAGCCCGATTCGCCGACGATACCTAAAATTTCACCGCTATTGATGCTCAGATCGAGCCCAGATACCGCCCGAAATGGATTGCTGCCGTGGCCAAAGGTCACGTTGAGCTTGCGAATGTCTAATAAACTCATACCTTGCCTTACGCTAATTTTTTTAATTTAGGATCGAGCGCATCGCGCAGACCGTCGCCCATCAAATTTAAGGCAATCACGGTGATCAAGATCGCAAGTCCGGGCATAGTGACCACCCACCAAGCGCTTTCGATGTAATCACGCGCCGAGGCGAGCATCGTGCCCCATTCAGGTAGCGGTGGTTGTGCACCTAAACCCAAAAAGCCGAGCGCCGCAGCATCTAAAATCGCCGCCGAAAACCCCAGCGTCGCTTGCACAATTAACGGTGCCATACAGTTAGGCAACACGGTGTTAAACATCAAACGCAATTGGCCTGCGCCAGCTAAGCGGCTGGCAATCACATAGTCTTTGTGTAGCTCGGTCATCGCTGAAGCGCGCGCTAAGCGCACATACGATGGCAACGACACCACGGCAATCGCCAGCATGGTATTGGTGAGGCCAGGCCCGAGTACCGCAACAATTGCGACGGCCAGCAGCAATGAAGGCAAGGCCAGCATGACATCCATGAAACGCATAATGGCGTCGCCAATTTTGCCCGGATAAAACGCGGCAATCAGCCCCAAAATCACACCGGGAATTAACGACAGCAAGACCGATACCAAGCCAATGGTGAGCGAGAGGCGTGCGCCATACATCAGGCGCGATAAAATATCGCGGCCGACTTCATCAGTGCCCAGAATAAATTGCCACGAGCCGCCTTCTAGCCAAGCCGGTGGCGTTAAAAATGCATCACGGTATTGCTCGATAGGGCTGTGTGGCGCAAGGATAGGGGCAAATACCGCCACTAAAACCAAGCTAACAAAATAAATTAACGCAATCAGCGCGCCACGGTTGGCGCGAAACGATTGCCAAAACTCAGTCCATGGCGAGGGGTGAGAAAACGGGGCTTCAACAACAATGGTCGGGGTAGTCATAAAAGCTTATCTCGAATGGCGAATACGTGGATTGATCACCCCATAGAGGATGTCGACCAGCAAGTTAACAAAAATAATCAGCGTGGCGATGAGCAAAATACCGCCTTGAACGACCGGATAATCACGGCGAGAAATCGAGTCAATTAGCCATTTACCAATGCCCGGCCAAGAGAAAATCGTCTCGGTGAGCACGGCGCCGGCGAGCAAGGTGCCCACTTGCAGACCAATCACGGTGACGACGGGAATTAAGGCATTACGCAGTGCATGCACAATAATAATCCGCGTGCGGCTCAGCCCTTTGGCGCGCGCGGTGCGGATATAGTCTTCGCGCAATACTTCGAGCATCGATGAGCGCGTCATGCGCGCAATCACTGCCATTGGAATGGTGCCTAAAACAATGGCTGGCAAAATCAAATGCATGACTGCGGATTTAAATGCGCCTTCTTCACCGGAGAGCAAGGTGTCTATCAGCATAAAGCCAGTGACTGCTGGGATGTCGTATTCCAAGGCAATGCGGCCAGAAACCGGCGTCCAGTCAAGGTGAACTGAGAACACCATAATCAGAATCAGCCCCCACCAAAAAATCGGCATTGAATAGCCAGTGAGTGCCGCACCCATCACGGTGTGATCAATCACGGTGCCGCGTTTGGTTGCCGCCAGCATGCCGGCAGCGAGGCCACACACCACGGCAAACAGCATCGCCGCCATCGACAGCTCGACAGTCGCGGGGAATAATTTAAGAAATTCGCTCATCACCGGCTCGTGCGTCACGATCGATTCGCCCAAATTACCTTGCAGCAATTGGCGCAAATACTCCCAATATTGCACATAGAGTGGCTGATCAAGGCCTAGGCGCTGCATGGCGGCGCGATAAAATTCAGGGTCCAGTCGGCGCTCGCCAACCAGCAGTAATACTGGATCACCGGGGATCATATGAATGAGGGCGAAAGCCAGTAGCGTGACGCCCAAAAAGGTGGGAATTGCGACTGAAATACGCTTAATGATAAAGCTGAACATGGGCATTCTCCCCGTGAGAAAAGGCACGGGCGGTTAGACGATAGGACGGAGAAAGCCCAGCCTAAAATCATTTAGGCTGGGCGCATTGCAGATTATTTGACGGTCACGCCATAAAAGGAATTCAGGCCAAATGGGCTGACTTTGAAGCCTTGTACTGATTTGCTCAGTGGTTGATACACCGTCGAGTGGGCGATGGGGGTAAATGGTAATTCGCGCTTGAATACTTCTTGGGCTTTTTCGTACAGCTTAGTGCGCTCGGCTTGATTGCTCAGCGTGCGTGCTTTGACCACTAAAGTATCAAACTCTTTATTGCACCATCGTGAATAATTATTGCCGCCGACGGCTTCGCAGCCTAAGTTCACGCCAAGCCAGTTGTCTGGATCACCATTATCACCAGTCCAACCAATCATCAATGAATCATGCTCGCCGGCTTTAGCGCGCTTGATGTATTCGCCCCATTCGTAGCTGACAATCTTGGCTTTAATGCCGATTTTTGCCCAATCAGATTGAATCATCTCGGCCATTAATTTGGCATTCGGGTTATAGGCGCGTTGTACTGGCATCGCCCACAAGGTGATTTCAGTGCCTTCGGCAACGCCGGCTTTGGCGAGCATGGCTTTGGCTTTGGCTGGATCAAATGGCGCGTCTTTGAGCTTTTTGTTGTAAGACCATTGTGTTGGTGCCATTGGATTGGTCGCTGGCTGGCCAGCACCTTGATACACCGCGGCTAAAATGGCGGGTTTATTGATCGCCATATCGAGTGCTTGGCGCACTTCCAGCTTATCAAAAGGCTTTTTCTGTACGTTGTAGCTGAGCCAACCTAAGTTAAAACCAGCTTGCTGTAGCAAGTTGAGTTTTGGATTGGCTTGAATCGCTTTGATATCTGCTGGGCGAGGATAAGCCATCACTTGGCATTCATTTTTTTGCAATTTTTGATAACGAACCGACGCGTCAGTGGTAATCGCAAAAATCAATTTATCTAGCTGAACGTCGCCTTTGCGCCAATATTGGCTGTTGCCATCAAAACGGATATTGGCGTCTTTTTGATAGCTGCGAAATACAAAAGGGCCAGTACCAATTGGCTGGGTATTGATTTGATTGGCTTTGCCAGATTTGAGTAATTGATCGGCGTATTCAGCGGAGTGAATCGAGGCAAATGACATGGCCAAATTTTGCAAGAAAGCGGCGTCGACTGTTTTGAGTTTAATGCGGACGGTATTGGCGTCGAGTTTTTCGACTGCGGCAATATTGGTATCCAGACTCATGTCAGAAACATAAGGAAAATCAGCCGGCGCGGCTTTATTGAATGGATGATTTTTATCAATCATTCGTTGCACGGTAAAGATCACGTCATCGGCATTAAAATCACGACTTGGTTTGAAGTACGGCGTGGTGTGGAATTTAACGCCTTTTCTCAGTGTGAACGTGTAAGTCAAATTGTCGGGCGAAACATCCCATTTTTCGGCCAAACCTGGACGAATTTGTGTCGAACCACGCTCGAATTCGGTAAGGCGGTTAAAGATCGTTTCGGCTGACGCGTCAAAATCGCCACCAGTCACTTGGCGGGTTGGGTCAAAACCGGATGGGCTGGCTTCGGAGCAATAAATCAGCGTTTTATTCGCTGCCATGCTGGTGCCAGCCATCAGGGCCAGCGTGGTGGCTAACATCAGTTTGCGTACTTCGAGATGCATTGAGTATTACTCCGCTTAAAAGAAAATGAGCCGTAGATTGATATCAATCTTACGGCCCATGCTAATAGCTAAGTAGTGAACTCCACATCAGGATTATCCCGCACTGCTTCAGTGTTTTTAATTTACGTCAAGATGCAGTATTGGTGTAATTTTACTCAATCAGTTCTTTGTAAGCATACCAAGTTGCGTGTCCCAGCAAGGGAAATATGACGATTAAGCCAATTAAAAATGTGGCAAATCCCAATGCGGTCAATGCCACGATGATGGCAGCCCATAAGACCATTGCCGGGATGTTTTCGGCCACTGCACGCAAGCTAGTCATCATCGCTGTTACGCTATCTAATTCTCGATCAGCCAGCAGTGGAATTGAGACTGCGGTGAGTGCAAATACAAAGCAGGCTAATACAAAACCACCGGCAAGCCATGCCAGTGTAAAGGGTAGAAATTCACCGCTTAAAGCCTGCCAAATGGATTGTTTTTCGATGATTTGTCCTGAGTACATTAGGGCAAACAAGACCGCCGAAGTTCGCTCCCAAGAGATGGCGATAAAAGCCAAAATCACGCCTAAAAACGCCAACTGACCGCCATTTTTATACAGGTCATGAATCGACTGGATAAAGGATGTTTCACGGCCTTCATCTCGCTCACTGGTGAGTTCATAAATACCAGCAGCGCCCAGCGGTGCCAGCAGTAAAAAGCCAGTAATTGCGGTGGTATAGAGGTGTACATCTTGCAGCGTAAACAGTAGTAATAAAGCACCGGTGACTGAAATAATCAGCCCGTACAGCAGGCTGGGCGCTGGGTGTTTAAGGAGATCTTGCCAGCCCATTTTGATCCACGCTAAAGGGCGAAGAAAGCCGACTTTTCGCGTTACAGGTAGCGTGAAATGCTGATCCAGTTCATTTAAATGTAAGTCCATGGTGAGGCACTCCCAAGACGCAGTGTAAAAAAACAGCTATTTTTTCATAGCCAGTTTTCATGTGATTAGCTTTGCTTTCAGATAGGCGGATTTTGCTGCAATGCCGCATTTTTATTTGCTTTTGCTGACTTGCGCCTGAGTAAAACTCGGCTAGTGTGAAAGCGTGAGTTGGGAGGAAAAATCAATGCTTTGGCGTTTATCTGGAGTAATGGCAGTGCTGTTGACAGCAAATGCCAAGGCAAGTGGTGAGTTCTGGACATTTCAGCCACCTGTAACGGGCATTGCGCAACAAATCGAATCCTTACACAGTTGGTTGATGCTGCTGATTCTGCTGATTTTTGTCTTGGTTTTTGGCTTTATGTTTTATGCCATTTTGCGGCATAGAAAATCACTCGGCCATGTGGCCAAACCGTTTCATGAAAATACCCTCGTTGAAATTTTATGGACGCTGATTCCAGCGCTCATTTTATTGGGCATGGCTTGGCCTGCTGCCAGCGTTATTTTGGCGCAAAAAAACACCCACGATGCTGATTTTACGATTAAGGCAACTGGTCATCAGTGGTACTGGGCTTACGACTATTTGGATCATGGTTTCGGGTTTAAAAGTCGATTGGCGACGCCTCGCGGGCAAATCGAGAATTACCAGAGTCAAGGCGAGGCAAAAAATCCACAGTATCTGCTTGAGGTCGATCAGCCCTTGGTGGTGCCGGTGGGTAAAAAAATTCGGATTTTAACTACTAGCAATGATGTGATTCATAGCTGGGGCGTACCTGCTTTTGGCGTCAAACAAGATGCGATTCCTGGCTTTATTCGCGACACTTGGTTTAAAGCCGACAAGATCGGTACGTATCGTGGGCAGTGCGTTGAGCTGTGCGGTAAAGATCACGGTTTTATGCCGATTGTGGTCAATGTGGTGTCACAGGCAGATTTTGATTTGTGGTTGGCGCAGCAGCAAGCCAGAGCCAAAGCTGCGCGCGATGATCCGAATAAGGTCTGGACCCGCGATGAATTATTGCAACGTGGCAAGCAAGCTTATGAAGCCAATTGCGCTGCATGCCATAAGGTCGATGGTGCCGGTGGCGGCGCATTCCCTGCTTTAGCCGGGTCTAAAATCGCCAACGGTGCAAAAGCTGAACATATCCGTATTGTGCTCAACGGTAAAAATGCGATGCCAAGTTGGGGCACCTTGTCGGATGTCGAGCTGGCTGCGGCAATTAGTTACGAGCGTACGGCTTGGGGTAATCAGGCTGATCTGGTGATGCCAGCAGAAATTCGTGCGGCGCGAGCAAAGGGTAAATGATGATAGCGACAGAGCACTTAAATCATGGGCACGACGCGATGGATCACGGCTGGCGGCGCTGGTTGTATGCCACCAATCATAAAGACATCGGCACGCTGTATTTGTTTTTTGCTTTAGCGATGTTTTTTGTCGGTGGCATTATGGCTTTGTGTATTCGGGCGGAGTTATTTCAGCCGGGATTGCAGTATTGGCAGCCTGAGTTTTTTAATCAATTGACCACATTACACGGCATTATCATGGTTTTTGGTGCGATCATGCCGGCATTTACCGGTTTGGCCAATTGGATGCTGCCTTTAATGCTTGGCGCGCCGGATATGGCATTTGCGCGGATGAATAACTGGAGTTTTTGGCTATTACCTCCCGCAGCCGCTTTATTGCTGATTTCTTTATTGGTACCCGGTGGCGCAGCCGGCGGCGGCTGGACTTTATACCCGCCACTATCGATTCAAAGTGGCATGGGTATGGATTTGGCGATTTTTAGCATTCATTTGCTCGGTTTATCGTCGATTATGGGCTCGATTAATATTATTACGACGGTATTGAATATGCGCGCGCCGGGGATGCCGCTATTGAAAATGCCTTTGTTTGCTTGGACGTCCTTAGTGACTGCGTATTTATTAATTGCAGTCGCTCCGGTGTTGGCTGGCGCGGTCACGATGTTGCTGACGGATCGGCATTTTGGCACGCATTTTTTTAAAGCCGCAGGCGGTGGTGATCCGGTGCTGTTTCAGCATATTTTTTGGTTTTTCGGCCATCCCGAGGTGTACATCATGGCGCTGCCGGCGTTTGGGATTGTCAGCCAAATCATCCCTGTATTCGCGCGAAAGCCTTTGTTTGGTTACGTTTCAATGGTCTATGCCACCTGCTCGATTGCCATTTTGTCGTTTATGGTTTGGGGGCATCATATGTTTGCCGTCGGCATGCCCGCGACAGCGCAGTTGTTTTTTATGTTTTTAACCATGCTGATTGCGGTGCCAACAGGGGTGAAGGTCTTTAACTGGATTGCGACGATGTGGCAAGGCAGTATGACGTTTGAAACGCCAATGCTGTTTGCGATTGGTTTTGTTTGCTTATTCACCGTGGGTGGCTTTTCGGGATTGATTTTGTCGATTGCGCCTGTCGATACGCAAATGCAAGACACTTATTATGTCGTCGCGCATTTTCACTATGTATTGGTCGCTGGGGCGCTATTTAGCTTGTTTGCAGCCACATACTACTGGTTACCAAAATGGACTGGCTTTATGTACCACGAGGGGCGCGGCAAGTTTCATTTTTGGTGGTCGATGCTGTGGTTTAACGTGACGTTTTTCCCGATGCACTTTTTGGGGCTCGCTGGCATGCCACGGCGGATTCCCGATTACGCGCTGCAATTTACTGACTTTAATGCCATCGCCAGCATCGGCGCGATGTGTTTTGGTCTTGGTCAGGTGTTCTTTTTATTCAATGTGATTCACACCATTCGCGGCGGTGTTGGTCCCGCGCCGAGTCGGCCATGGGAGGGCGGTAATACCTTGGAGTGGGAAGTGCCTTCGCCTGCGCCACATCATACTTGGGAAACGCCGCCGGATTTGGCGACTGTGCAGCGCGGTTTACGTGCGCAAGGTTTGGAGAACGATGAATGACACGCAATCATAAAACGGCTCTAAAACTGGTCTTGCTGGCGGCGTTGTTTTTTATCGCCGTGATGCTCAGACAGGTTTATTTCACTGTTTAACCTCGCATCAGCAAGGATCAACGATGGATTTAACGCAAAAAAATCAGCGTTTGGCACTACGCTTAATGGCGGTGGCGGTGTTGATGTTTGGGTTTGGCTACGCCTTGTCGCCGCTGTATAGCGCATTTTGTAAAGCCATCGGCTTGGATCGTGCGCAGGCGGACATTACTCTGCCGGGCGCGGCTTTGCGCTTAGAGTTTGATAGCAATGTGGCAGCTGATTTACCGATGACGATGCAAGCTTTAGATCCGGTGGTGATGGCCAAAGCCGGCGGAGTTGTTAAAGCGCGCTTTGTACTGCAAAACCAATCAGATCAAGTGTTACAGGTGCGTGCAGTACCGAGCTTTGCCCCGGTTCGAGCGGCTGGCTTATTACAAAAATTAGAATGCTTTTGTTTTGATCAATTGCAAATAGCGGCCAAAGAGCGCCGTGAAGTGACGGTGGTGTTATTAGTCGCCGATCAATTGCCCGCCGAAATGGGGGCTGCGACTTTGTCATATAGTTTGCAAAAAATAGCCCCGCCATGAAGACCTTATGGGCGACGATATTGGCGGTGCTGGCGGGATTTTTTGGTGTAAGAAGTCGCAAAAACGCCGAGCGAGCGCCGCTTAAATTGCCTTATTTAATCGCCGCTGCGGTGATGTGCGCGCTATTGCTGGCGGCGCTCTTGTTGGCTTTGGCAAGGTATTTAGTGAGAGGTGGAGCATGAATGTAGAAAACGGCGTTCACGATGCACATTATTTCGTGCCGCCCCCTTCGCGCTGGCCCGTGGTTGGAGCGGTGGCCTTGTTTTTTATGGGCTTGGGGGCGGCACTGAGTCTGAATCAAATTTCGCTGGGCACTTGGAGCTTATTGCTGGGCGCGGCGATTTTAATTTGGATGCTCTTTGGCTGGTTTGGCGACGTGGTGAAAGAGTCAACGGCACAGCAATATGGTCAGCAGGTGGATTATTCATTTCGTTGGGGAATGAGCTGGTTTATTTTTTCTGAAGTGATGTTTTTTGCCGCTTTTTTTGGCGCTTTATTTTATACCCGGGTAATTTCAGTGCCTGAACTGGGCTTTTTTAGCGATACGCAAAGCATGCTGTGGCCAGAGTTTACAGCCAATTGGCCGATGGCAACTGGGCCAACCACAGATGCTTATCACACGATGGGTGCAATGGGTTTACCGGCGCTTAATACCGCGATTTTATTGACGTCGGGCCTGACGTTAACGTGGGCGCATTGGGGATTAATGCAAAACAAACGGCAGCAACTCAGTCTGGGCTTAGGCATTACCGTTTTGCTCGGTTCGCTGTTTTTGTGTTTGCAGGCGTATGAGTATCGTCATGCATGGAATGAGCTACATTTAACTTTGGCTTCAGGTGCTTATGGCGCGACGTTTTATATGCTGACCGGTTTTCATGGCATGCATGTGTTGGTAGGAACGATTATTTTGGCGGTGATGTGGTTTCGCGTACAAAAAGGGCACTTTACACCGCAAGCTCATTTTGGTTTTGAGGCGGCGATTTGGTATTGGCATTTTGTCGATGTGGTGTGGTTATTGTTGTTTATTCTGGTGTATTGGCTCTAAGTCGGTGGTTTGGTCTCGCCTGAGCTGCTCAGCACGCTGGGCCAGATTAAATTGCTTCAATCTTGGATTAAATCCATCCCATAAAGCGACTGAGCATCAAGAATAAAAATAAACCAATCGATAAAGCAACTCGCCATGCGAGTAAGGTCAATAAGCGTTGTGATCCACCACGGATTAGCTGAGTTAAAGCCAGAGCAAGTAGTGCCATGATGGTTAGGAGCAGTCCTATGAGTACGATTTTCATTCCCAATCCTCCAGCTCATCAGCTTAAGCCAAATCAACAGATTTTGCGCAAACGGCAGTATGCCGCTTTGATTTTTCTGGCCGGTTTAGTTTGTTTAACTTTCGTTTTAGGCGCTTGGCAGCTGTGGCGGGCTAATCAAAAACAAAGCTTAATCGAACAAATCTCCACCCAACAACGCTTACCCGAACTCACTTGGTCGCAAGGAAGTCCGCCAGCATGGCGGGTTTTATTGCTCGATGGCGAGTGGCTTAACCACGCTGAAATCATGCTGGATCAACGCATGCTGGATGGTAAGTTGGGTTATCACCTGATTACGCCTTTTCGCTTAAAAGACGGCTCGATTGTGATGGTCAACCGCGGTTGGTGGTCGCCAGGCGAGCTGATGCTGCCACCAGCGGCGACAGAAGCGCCACGGGTCACGATTCAGCCATGGCCGCGTTTTATTGAGCTGGGCGCGACGCCGATTCAGGGGCGGGTATTTCAAAATTTAGATCTTGGCCGTTTTGCCGCTTGGGCGCATTTACCCATGCCAATGGCTTATGGTGTTGCACTAGACGCGCCTGCAGGTATTTATCCTTTAACGGTGGATAGACCGATGGGGGTGGCGCGGCATTTGGCGTATGCCCTTAGTTGGTGGCTGATGAGTGCTTTGGGGGCGTATTTATGGTGGCAGTTTTATTTGGCCGCAAGGAGGGGGTATGTCAGCAAAGGCTAGATCCAGATTTGTTTTGATATCGATACTGGCGCTATGTATCTCACCAGTGTTATTGGCGCAATGGTTTTGGGTTAGCGGTGACGTTAAAGGCGGCGAAAGCTACGGGCAGTTATTGGCGCAACCGGTGGTAGCTGCCGATCAGCAATGGCGCTTGGTGGCGCATGACGCTGCTGGCTGCAGCGATTTGGCCACTCAATTGATGAAGAGCGCTCAGCAATTGCAAATTGCCCAAGGCCGCGAGCGTGGGCGGATTCGCAGTGTTGCGGCGTGTGCTATGCCATTGCCGACGCATTTTGCCTCGGGTTTATATCTGATCGATCCGCATGGCAATGCGGTGATTTTTTATCCGCCAACGTTGTTGCAAGACGTCGCTGGGCGGCAAAAAACCATTCAAGAGATTGCGACGATTTTAAAAAACAATCGTGGTTTAAGTCTCAGTACAAAAGTTTAACGACAAGGCGTTGCAGCTGCCGGCAGTACTTGAGTACGACCAGACGAGACAACGAGGCAAGAAAACTTTGGTCTATCGACTTTACTTGAGGTGAATGATGATTCGAGCGCTATTGCTATTGACCATTATCTGGACGTTCGCCTTACTGATGCTGGGAGCGTATGTGCGCTTAAGCGATGCCGGATTAGGCTGTCCTGATTGGCCCGGTTGCTACGGGCAACTCACCGCACCCGATGAGCCGCACGAAATTACCCAAGCCGAGCAAACCTTTGGCGGTGAAGTGCATTCAGGCAAAGGCAGTAAAGAAATGCTGCACCGTTATGTGGCCGCCGGTTTAGGCGTGCTGGTGTTGGTTTTGGCGATGGTATTGTGGCGGCAGCGGCCAGATCGTTTGCCAAGATGGTTGATTGTTTTGCCGGTATTGCTGATCGTTTTTCAAGCGCTGCTTGGCATGTGGACGGTAACTTTAAAACTCATGCCAGCGGTAGTCACGGCGCATTTATTGGGGGGTATGAGTTTGCTGGCTTTATTGGTCGCGATGGCAGGCCGTATCGCCACCCCGCTGCCGGCGGTTTTTGCTGAGGTGCGATCGGCTTGTTATCTGGCGCTTTTACTGCTCACTGGACAGATTATTTTGGGCGGTTGGGTCTCGACTAATTATGCTGGCTTGGCGTGTTCAACTTCGGTGTTTTGCCAAAACGAGCTCGCTGGGCATAGCAGCGTATGGGATGCATTTCGCCCTGATCGCGTATTGGGGCAAACGGCCGATGGCGCATCTTTAAGCTTGGTGCATCTCGCCGCAATCCAAAGTTTGCATCGCCTTGGCGCCATGCTGGTGCTGCTGGTGATTGGGCGCTTAATTTATTTATTACATCAGCGCTCAAGTCGTTTTGCGTTGCCGTTGGCGGCGGCATTATTGCTGCAAGTGAGTCTTGGGATTAGCAATGTGCTGTTTTCATTGCCATTGCCTTTGGCTGTGGCGCATAACGGCGGCGCTGCGTTGTTGTTAGCGATCTTGGTTTTTATCGCCGCGCGCGTGCCGGCGGCTCAATACACTGCGACTGCGCGCCTTGAAGCGGCGTGGGTCAGGAGCTCGATATGAATAGCTTGGCCATCGTTGTATCGCATCGCGGCAGTGATTTATTGCGTTTGGGTAAGCCGCGTGTGGTGGCGCTGATTGTTTTTTGCGCCTTGATTGGGATGCTCTTGGCCATGCCCAGCAGTATGCAATGGTCAGCATTGTTTGCCGCTTGTGTTGGCATTGCTTTGGTGGCAACTGGCGCTGCTGCCGCTAACTGTATTTTGGAACGCCAGCGCGATGCCTTAATGGTGAGAACGCATTTGCGGCCATTGCCGCAAGGGCATTTATCTTGGCAATGGGCGGCTGCCTATGCGCTGTTTTGCACCTGCTTGGGTTTAGTGATATTGGGCTTGTTTGTAAATACACTCACTATGTATTTAACGCTAGCTACCTTTTTTGCTTATTCAGTGGTGTATACCCATTGGTTAAAGCCACTAACGCCGCAGAATATTGTCATTGGTGGCGCTGCGGGCGCGATGCCGCCAGTGCTCGGTTGGGCAGCAATGACTAATTCAGTTCCGCCCGAGGCGGCAGTGTTGTTTTTGATTATTTATGCTTGGACACCACCGCATTTTTGGGCCTTAGCTTTATATCGACTAGATGATTATCGCCGTGTTGGCTTGCCCATGTTGCCGGTGACGCATGGCCGCGCTTTTACGCAATTAGCCATTTGGTTGTATTCATGGATTTTGGCGGCAACGACTTTATTGCCATTGGCTTTGGGATTTTCTGCTGGCGTGTATGCTCTGGCCGCGATTTGGCTCAATGCCGGGTTTTTGCGCCGAGCGTGGCAATTGTATCGTCAGCCCAGTGATGCATTGGCCAAAGCGCTGTTTCGCTATTCGATTTATTATTTAGCGTGGCTGTTTGCCGCTTTGTTATTGGATCATTATTGCCAGCGTTTACCGTGGTTTTAACGCTAAATTCAGCCAAATGTGCCGATCTGTACATTTGTACATAGCGGCGACGCGCATAAAAACTGTAAGCTTTGCGGCCAATTTATCTGTCGGATACTATTTTCATGCGTTTTTATATCACTGCCTGTGCTTTAGCACTTTCTGTTGGCGCACATGCAAGCGATTTTTCATCTTCAATTGGTCATGAATACGTCGGTGCGCATTACAGTAATAACATCAATCAACTCAAGCTTTCGGCTGATTTGTTATACAACTACGATCACGAAAATACGATTGCCAATATCGGCTTGGGTAAGAATATTCCACTCGGTGACAATACCTTGACGGTGGGTGCTAAGGCCAATTTGCTCGACTTTAATTACAGCGATACAGAATATGCGCTGTCATTTGGTGGCGATTTGACCATCCCATTGACTCAGCAATTCTCAATTTACGGCAGCGCCTATTGGGCACCAAGCTTTGCATCTTCAGGCAGCTTGACTAGCTATGTTGATTCTTCTGTTGGTGTTCGCTTTAATATCAGCAAGCCCATCGCAATTGATTTTGGTTACCGTTTTAGCCAAGCCGAGTTTCATGATCGCTACACCCGTACTGTAGCGGACGGCTTGTACGCTGGTGTTGGTTTGAAATTCTAATTGGTTTAATGCAGCACAAATGAATAAAGCGAGTGCCAATGGCGCTCGCTTTATTTTTGCCCATCAAACCAGCGCTGACCCTAAGCCAAATTAGCGCTTAATTCCAGTTGTTGGCATTGGCTGAGTAATTGATTGAGTAAAGCGAGTCCTGCGGGCCAATCACCAAAACCACTCTCCACATTGATATGGCCGTAAGCGCCGAGGTTTTTCCAGCTACTGCCCCAAGCCGTTGCCGTGTGGATGGCAAATTCGAGTGAAGCATAAGGATCATTACTGCTGGTGACGACCATGCTAGGAAAGGGCAGTGGCGCTTTTGAAAGCGCATCAAAACCGATCGCTGCCGTTGGGAAATGGGGGCTATCTGGATCGGGCGGCGCGACCAGCAAAGCACCACGGATTGATTTAGTGGTTTGTGCCGCCCAATTGGCAACGAGTAAACAACCTAAACTATGAGCGATTAAGATCGTGTCTGGCCCTGAGCGTTGTACTGCCGCGTCTAAATTAGCCAGCCAAGCATCATGTTGCGGACAATCCCAGTTGGCTTGCTCAACGCGACTGAAGTTGCTATTGGTTTTTTCCCAGCGACTTTGCCAATGTGCTTCATTAGAACCATTCAAACCGGGAACAATCAGAAAATTCATTCTTTATCCTTTTTTGAAGCCATAAGCCGCAGCCTGCCTGTGATACACACTGTCACAGCAGCTCAATATATTGTTACGTAAATGGTATATTACTGTTCGTTTATTTGTCATGTAAATTACATGAAAATAATATTTTAAGTAAATTTAGCCACAGTAAGCTGGATTTGGAATGTAGACGCGCAGCAGCGCTGAGGATAATCAGCGCTGCTGGCCGAGTTAAACGGATGAGCTTGAATTCTCGTTTTGCACGCGGGTGACGAGCAATTGGTCAATTTTATAATGATCGATATCGACCACTTCAAATTTAAACCCAGCATGAATCACGCAATCGGTGCGCTTGGGCACTTTGCGTAAGATATACATCATAAAACCGGCAATGGTTTCGTATTGGTCATCATCGGGAAAAGCGTCGATTTGTAAGACGCGCTCTAAATCACCAATCGCGGTAATACCATCAACCAACCACGAGTTTTCATCGCGCTGGACGATTTGCTCTTCGTCAGGGGCGATGTATTGATCGCCCATCAGCATGCCGGTAATGTCATTCATCGTAATCAGACCAACGACTAAAGCATATTCATTGATGATGACGGCAAAGTCTTCGCGCGCCGCTTTAAAGTGCGCCATGATTTCAGCTAGCGTCAGCGATTCGGGTAAAATCAGCGCATTGCGCAATAGCCCATCGCCGCGCAATGAAATGCTTTCACCGCGTAACACATTACTTAAAATATCTTGCGAATCGACATAACCAATCACTTGATCAATATTGCCCATACATACCGGAAACTTGGCGTGTGGATGCGCCAAGATTTTATTTTTGATCAGCTCATCGCTTTCCAAGCGATCAATCCAGATAATGTTTTCACGCGCGGTCATGCTCGATGGTGCGGTACGCTCTTCGAGCTCAAAAACGTTTTCAATCAGTTGATGCTCTTGTTTGGCGACCACCCCAGCCAAAGCGCCGGCATTGGCTAAAGCCAAAATATCTTCGGTGGTAATGTCATTTAAACGTGCGGCAGGTAAGCCAAGGCGCTCAATCACCCAGTTGGCTAAGCCATTAAAAAACCAAACCAAAGGCCGTAAGCAAGAAACACAGAATAAAATTGGCCGCACAATCCGCACCGCAACGGCTTCAGACGCCGCCATGCCAATTCGTTTGGGGATGAGGTCGGCAATTAAAATAAATGCGGTGGTGACAATCAGAAATGAACCAATCGAACCGACACTTTGCGCCTGCGCCGGATGAATGTATTGGCTAAAAAATTGGGTAAAGGCTTGGGCGTAGACGCTTTCACCGAGCACACCGGCCAAAATAGCGACGACATTAACGCCAATTTGCACGGCAGTAAAAAAGTGCCCAGGTTGCGACTGTAGGCCCAAAACCAGACCGGCGCGGGCATCGCCTTCATCGCGCATTTGCTCTAGTTTGAGCTTACGGCTGGCGGCGAGCGAAATTTCTGAAATCGATAAAAAGGCGCTAATCGCAATCAATAAGGCAATCAGCAGCGTGCTACTGAGTAAATTCATTGGCTAAATCCAACAATGATCAGCTCTGTAGCATAACGAGTTCTGTCGTAAATCGACAGTAAATAATCAGTTTTATCTGCAGTATCGCGTCATTGCGGTTTATTGGGTGCGTGCACGCACCGGCGTATGCCGCGCAATTTGCGCCAATTGCGCTTCATAATCTTTACGCAAATCAGGGTCGAATTTATTTTTGGCGATTAATTGGCATAGCTCACTGATATAGCTTTCGACATCCAGCTCTTGCACTTCAATATGGTGATTGTTGGGTGAATGGGCGTTCATCGCTGCGGTATTTGCTGCAGAAGGCGATTCAAGATTTAGTAATTTGGAAAATAAGCTAGGCATTACACATTATCAATATAATCAATTGCTAATTTTATCGTTTAAGTAATTGATTCTCTGCGTAAAAACGCCAAAGGGTGGTGGTATTTATACCGTGAATCATCAGCTAGATAGCTACAGCTTGTCAGCTTGGCGTTACGCTGGGGTGGGTGTCGGCACATTTGCGATGTTGCGCGCGGCTTATTTCGCCCGGTGGTAAACCAAAGTGACTGCGAAAGCGCCGCGAAAAACTGGCGATTTCTTCATAGCCCACCATAATCGCGACGTCGCTGACGCTATGATTGCCACTCGATAGCAATTGATGTGCTCTTTGCATGCGTTGCTGAATAATCAATTGCTGCGGCGTAGCGCCCAAATATTTGAGGCACAGTCTTTGAAAGTGCGCGGCGCTCACGCCATATTGCTGCGCTAGGACATCAACCCGCCAGCTCTGAGCTGGCGCATAAGCAATGCCGGAAAATAATTGCTGTAATCGATCCGGCAATGCCACGCTTTGCACCGCGCCGTTGAGCATGCGCTGTAATAAAGTCATCACCAATTGCAGCGCACTGCCGGCTTGAGATTGCTGTTTGATTCGCGCTTCAAAGCATAATGTATGTAGGGCATAAAATAGATTATGTGCGTATTGCACCGAAACAACGCTCGCATCGCTGCCCGCGAGTTTATTCCAATACGGCACGTCATCGAGCAAAAACCATGCAAAGCGCCAATGTTCACTGCGCCGCTGAAAACCACGATGGCCATACGCCGGTAATACCGCGAGTTGATTGGGCCCTAAAGTCAGTCTGCGCTCGCCATCAATAATGTCGCCTTGTCCTTCCACGCCAATCAATAAGATATGAAATGGCGCGCCCATTCGCTCAATATGAAACTGCCCACGCGCCTCGGACACGCCCATAAAGTGAATATGATGCTCGGCAAGACTGGTCAGCTGCGGGTGATGAAACGCACGTACGCCAACGCTCATTTGCTGCGTTTCTGGGCCAATCTCAAATAACTCTTGATAGATCATCGACATGTTCGATTCGGACAAAATGCAAGTGTCATTCTGCTATTTCGTCATTCTTCCTCATCGTTTAGTGTGGCTGGCTCACTGCGGCTTTAGGGTGAGCAATGACTTTGATTCATTATTATAAAAATGAACAGGATGGAGACAGGATGAATGAGTTTAACAGGGCCATCTTGGCCGCTACGATTTTTGGCGTGGCAAGTGTTGCATATGCTGCAGATCCAGTCTGGCAAGAAGGAAAAACCTACTCGCTGGGCCAGCGGGTAAGTTATCAAAACCATACTTATCAGGCCATTACTGCGCATACGGCCTATGTCGGGGCGGGTTGGAATCCGGCGGTTTCAGCGACGCTTTGGCTTGACTTGGGGGCCAACGGCAGTACCCTGCCAAGCCCAAGCCCAAGCCCAAGCCCAAGCCCAAGCCCAAGCCCAAGCCCAAGCCCAAGCCCCGCACCGAATGGGGTTTGCAGCACGCCTTGGGAGAGCGGCAAGGTGTATACCGCTGGCGCCAATATCAGTTATCAAGGACGTAATTTTACTGCCAAATGGTGGGTCGATCGTGCGCCGCAAAGCCAAGACACTTGGGGCGGCTGGCTGGATTTAGGCACTTGTAATCAGTCCACGCCGGTTGCTACAGAGGGCTTATTGTTTGATGACTTTAGCTATAGCAATACCACGCAACTGGCGAATAATGGCTGGCTATTACGCAGCTGGGATGGCGGCCCGGGATTGAGTAATGGGCAATGGAGTCCAAACAATATCTCGTTCTTGAGCGATGCTGCGCTGCCTGGCAATACGCTGATGCGCTTAAAAGCCAGTAGCAATATCAGCGCCGACCAAGTCGTAGGCAACCGAGCCAATGGCGGGCAAAGCTCGCAAGTCGAGCTAATGACGACCGAAGCGCGTTATCAAAATGGCACTTGGGCGGCGCGAATGTATTTTACCGACGCGCCAGTGCAAGGGCCCGATGGTGATTCTGTCGTGCAAACCTTCTTTGGTATCACGCGCTATATCGAAGGTGCTGAGCCGTATAGCGAAATCGATTTTGAATACCTACCTAATGGTGGCTGGGGAATTCCTGCTCCAACGATGTGGAGCGGCACCTACGCCATTGCTGCGTATGATCCGGAAAATCACGTCGCCGTCGCTACCCAACAAAGCTTTGCCGGCTGGCATACGCTGGTGATGAATGTACACAACGACGAAATTCGGTTTTATATCGATGGCCGTTTAGTGCAAAGCTACCGTGGTAAAGCGCAGCCAGACCATCCGATGTATTTGTCGTTTCAATTGTGGTTTAACGGCAGCGGGCTGATTCAGAGTAATGAGCTGCGTGAATACCAAGAAGACATCGATTGGGTTTACCACCGCCAAGATCAACAATTGAGCACCAGCGAGGTAGAAGCGCAAGTTCAGCAATTGCGCCAGCAAGGGCTGGCCGCAGTGAAAAACATTCGTTAATCTAAGGGTATCTCTACCTAGTCATTGATTGTAATGCGCTAGGTGGAGATACCTTTTGTTATTGGGTTTTTTCCGATGATGTGTTGCTGCCAGCTAGCGGCATATTGCTTTTATTCAACACCAATATCGCTAAGGGGCCACTGCATGTGTATTACAGTGGCTGACCCTTATTGATAAGGATGCGGGGTATTGGTTTTGATTTTCCCCATCCCTTTGATGGTTGAATTGATTTTTGGCTCGTTGGCAAATGAAACTGTGCCAATGCCATACAACTGAATCGTCGCCGTTTCGGCATTTTCAACGTAGACGTTGCCGGTCCCACGACTATCGATTTCAATGTTTCCCACATTCGGCATGTAGACATCGCCAACACCGTAGTTAGTGACTACGGCCGATTGAACTGTGTTGGTCAATATTTCGACCTGGCCTGTGCCACGATTAGAAACACTGATCTGCTTCAAATTAGGTGATTGGATTCTAGTGATGCCTGAGCCGTAATTCTCTACTTCGACCAAAGCGCTTTGATAAACGCTTTGATCAGCCACCAGGGCGCTATTAAAAACAATCGCTGGCATATTGGGGCTGATATTTTGCTCGGTGCGTAGCTGGATAATGCCTTGCGCCAATAAGTCCTGATCTAACTCGGCAAGCAGCGCCTCATCTAACTCAACACTTGCTTTCGGCGAAGAAAATTGCCGCACATTCACAGGGCTATGATTAATTAATTTCGCCCCTTGCTTACTGAGCAAAACCTGCACCACTTTACCGCTAGGTTGAATCGCACCTTTGCTTTGCAGTGCAAATTCAAATGCTGCAGAGCCATTATCATTAATCACAAAATGTGGGTTAGGTTTTGAATACCCAACAGTGACTGTACCTAAAACCAATACGCCCAGCACGCACGCTGGAAATAACCATTTTTTTAGCGGCTTCAATTTAATCATGATGCTTTCCCCCCAAAGATTTATGCGGTTTGACCGGCTTTGCGCCGCCAGATCAGCGCGGTGAGGCATAGTCCACTGATTATCAGCGTCATAACAAAAGGTAGGTTAATGGCAAAGCGCAGCAGATTGCCAACTTGAGCGGATAGATTGCTACTCGCACTCAAAAGGCGGCCTAAATCGATTTGATCCATCACACCAAACAAACCCGAAAAATAGATATCCACAAAACGGCTGGCGGGCGCGTAATTGCTCAGGCTGCCGAGTAGGGACTGCGCCATAAATGCGCCAATTAAGACAATCACAATCCCCCAGCGGCGAACCGTGCTATTACCTAATGCCAACAATAGGACTAATGGTAAAAACCACAGCAAGGTTAGTAGGGCCTGCAGGCTAAAACCAATCAATGCCAGCAACAGGTTCGCTCCCATGAGTGCTGTCCAGTGAGGTAGCCACAGTGGCGTAGAGAGCAATAAATTCAGACCGATTGCGAGCACGATGGCCAATAAAGGCAGTAGCAGCGCATTCATCAACACCGGCACAATCACCGCATTGGCTTCATTGATTGGCAAAGAGCGCCAAAATGACAACGATTTATCATCTTTATCACGGTACGGTAGACCCGGAATCGTCAGCAAGACACCAATCAGCGCGATATACAGCACCATGCTCGATTGAGTTGAAATGCCAAAGCTCGCAACTTTGGCCGCATCCGAAATTGTTGCGCTATTAAACTGCGGCATGCCTTGATATATCAGCACGATATACAGCAGCGCCCATGCAATGACAGGCGTCCACAAGCCTAGCAGCAGCCAAGATCGGCGTTGCTGCATCCATTCGCGCAGCATTAGAGTTTTAAATTGTTGCATGTGGTTTCTCCATGCTCGGTTGTGCTAAGGCGACAAATAAATCGGCAAGTTCAACGCGGAAGGTTTGCCCGAGTTGATCAATATTGGCGGGCGCATTGCCAGCAAAAATTGCGCATTCACCGCCCATTTGCCGAAAACGATGCAGCGGTGCGGCCGCTTCGATTTGTGCGGCGGCGTCTAGCCCATAGCGCACGCCGATAAAGCGCTCATCCAGATCGCTAATGCTGTCGTTGAGTACCAATTGCCCATGATTAATCATCATCACATTCGAGAGTAGATTTTCGATTTCATCGACTTGATGCGTGGCAATCAGCACCGTGCGCGTGTCAGAGCACCAATCGTTGATCAACATATCGTAAAACGCTTTGCGGGCTGGAATATCTAGCCCTAGCGTTGGCTCGTCCAAAATCATCAGCTGGGCGTCAATGGCGCTAATGATGGCCAAATGCAGTTGCACAATCATGCCGCGCGACAGTTGTTTGACCTTGGCGTTTAGCGGAATAATCGTTTGCGCCAGCTTTTGCTGCGCTAGTTCGAGCTTAAATCTTGGATGCAGGCCACACATCAATTTGAGTAAATCGGCCACGACAATCCACGGCGGCAAAATCGCCACATCAGGGATGTAGCAAACGTGTTCTAGCATCGCCTCGCGCTGAGTTTGCGGATTAAAGCCTAAGATTTCAATGTGGCCTTGATAAGGTATCAAGCCCATCATCGCCTGCATCAGCGAGGTTTTCCCGGCGCCATTACTGCCCAATAAACCGACAATTTGCCCAGCAGGTAAAGCAAACGAGATCTGCTTGACCGCGGTTTTGTTGCCGTAGCGAATGCTTAAATCACTGACTTTGACTAAGTCGTTCATGCGGACTCCTTGGCATGCCAGTCTAAATCGCTGGCGCTAATGCCTAAACGTTGCAATTTGGCGCGCAGTAGCGGCCATTCTTGGCTTAAAAACCGCGCACGATCAGCAGCGCGCAATCGCTCGCTCGCTTGCGGTAAAACAAACATTCCCAAGCCACGGCGGCTTTCGAGCAAACCGGCATCCACCATCGCTTGCAAGGCACGATTCACCGTGAGAGGGTTAAGGCCATATTCGGCAGCCAATAGCCGCACCGAAGGCATCGCTTGCCCTTCTTGGGGTCGTCCATCGAGCAAGGCTTGGCTTAGGCATTCGGCCAGCTGCAAATAGATAGGCGATTGATTATTCCAGTCGGCCATGTTCTGTGCTTGTGTGTTAGGTATGTAGCACACTATAGGTGTGAGTTTAGCGATTGGCAAGTGTTACGATGGATTCTTGTGGAATGTGAGGTAGTTAAAGGTAAAAAATAGGCAAAGTTTTACTGGGTATTGCTTTGTATGCTTTTTATTCAAATGCTTATAAGACAATACGTCATGTTTAAAATTCGTAGCTTGGGTTAATGCTGTGCCGCGCTCGTTGGTCTGGGGCTTAAAACCCCGTCCAAGCGCACCGAGTGAGGAGGGAGACAAACAGCTTTACCGTTTGGCTCACGATCGATCGAGGGTACAGCGGAGCTGTGCGCGCTCGGGGCGCCTTTCTTTCCCCCTCTTTCTTTGGCGAGTCAAAGAAAACGAAGTTTCTGCGTAGCTAAAGAGGGTCCCCGTCGCGGACTGCGACTGTAAATAAATGTGCCGCAGGCACTTAAAAAACATCAATCCGTAATTTGAACCAAGCCGATTGTTGGGTTTGATTGGTTATTTACCTATTCTTTTAACGACTCAATTAAAGCCATTTCCTCAGTAGTAAATCCGGCCGCTTGGCGGGCGATGTGGTTGAGGGTGCCGCGAAATACCGGCGCTTCATAATCCCGTAGCAGCGCGACAAAAGTGGCAATGGGTTCGAGTTGGCGCTCTTGGCAACACCAGTGATACCAATGGTTGCCAATGCGCACATGGCCGATTTCATCGGCCAGAATAATATCCAGAATTTCACACGCGCGCTGATCGCCGATATTGGCGAGTTTTTGTCGAATCGGCGGCACGGCATCAAGCCCGCGCGCTTCTAAAATTCGCGGCACCAAGGCCATTCTGGCCATCACGTCGGCGTCGGTTTTGACCGCCATTTCCCATAAGCTGTTATGTGCTGGAAAATCGCCATAAGCAAAGCCGAGTGTTTGTAGATGCTCGCAAAGCAGATTGAAGTGATACGCTTCTTCAACGGCAATTTTGAGCCAGTCGGCATAATATTGCGCGGGCATCTGGCGAAACCGATACAGTGCATCCAGCGCTAGATTAATGGCGTTAAATTCAATATGCGCAAAAGCATGCAACAGGGCTGCGCGGTTTTCAGCTTCAGCCAAATTGCGGCGGCGAGGTAAATCTTTGGGTGCGACCAACTCAGGGTGAGTCGGGCGGCCGGGACTGGCAACGGCAATAATCGGCGTGGGGTCGAGCGGATCGCGTTGTTCGAGATGAATATCGCTCAGTTTGGCGATTTTAGTCTGGGGGTTCGATTCAATTAAGGCAGCAAAGGCAGCAGCAAACACGGCGAGTTCCAAAGATAAAAGCAGCGCCAGTATTACGCGCTGATAGCGGGCTGGCAAGGGTCTAAGATCAACAGGGTGAAACACGACTGGCATTCGCCAGCGTGAGACGGTTTGGAGAGCAGCAATGAAAATTTTAATGGTACTGACTTCGCACGATCAACTGGGCGACACCGGTCAAAAAACCGGTTTTTGGCTTGAGGAATTTGCCGCACCGTATTATTTGCTACTCGATGCTGGCGCTGAGCTGGTGCTGGCGTCACCACTCGGTGGCCAGCCACCGCTAGATCCTAAAAGTGATGCGGCGGATTTTCAAACTGCAGCCACGACGCGGTTTAAACAAGATGCCGCCGCTCAAGCGGCTTTGGCCAAAACGCTTAAATTAGCTGAAGTAAAAGCCAGCGATTACGATGCGGTATTTTATCCCGGCGGCCATGGCCCAATGTGGGATTTAGCCGAAGATGCACAATCGATTGCCTTACTAGAAACCATGTATGCGGCGGGCAAACCCGTTGCCTTAGTGTGTCATGCGCCAGCAGCGTTGCGGCATGTAAAAGCGCCCGATGGCCAACCTTTGGTGGCGGGTAAAGCGGTGACTGGCTTTAGTGATTCAGAAGAAGCTGCGGTTGGTTTAACCGACGTGGTGCCGTTTTTATTACAGGATGAGCTCGTTGCCAAAGGCGGCGTGTATTCTAAAGGCGAAGATTGGCAGCCGTATGCCGTGTGTGCCGGTAATTTGATTACCGGGCAAAATCCAGCGTCGTCGGAACTGGTGGCGCAGCAATTATTGGCGCAACTGCAAGCCTAATTATTGGCTGGATAAAAAAACGGGGCTCAATCGAGCCCCGTTTTGTATTGCTTAAATTTTATTCAATCCCAGCAAAATCATCATCGTCCACCGCACTGGCAGCGCTGGCTTTATTGCGCGTTGGATGCATCACTTCGGCGGTCACACCTGCTTCGCCAGCACGTACATTTTGGTGTACCGCAGGTAATTGATGGGCAATCCCTTTATGGCAGTCAATACACGTTGCGCCTTCAGCAAAGCCTTTTTGGTGGGCGGTGGCTGAACGTGAGTTTTGCTCCATATAGTCAAAATACTCGTAATTATGGCAATTACGGCAGGCTTGCGAATCATTGGCTTTCATTCGCTTCCATTCGTTTTGCGCTAATTGTTCGCGTTTTGCGAGGAATTTTTCACGGGTATCAATCGTCCCCGTCAACATGCCCCAGACTTCTTTCGACGCTTCAATCTTACGAATCATTTTTGGGCCCCACTCATGCGGCACATGGCAATCTGGACAAGTGGCCCGCACGCCGGAGCGGTTGGTGTAGTGAATCGTATCTTGATATTCCGGATACACATTGTCGGCCATCTCATGACAAGACAGGCAGAATTTTTCAGTGTTGGTCATTTCCAGCGCGGTGTTAAAACCGCCCCAAAACATAATCCCTACGACAAAGGCAATCACAATGCCAACGATACCGATTTTAATCGTCCGTAGTTTTTTGAGTCGCTCGCACAGTCGTGCTTTAAGGCTAGGTTTGCTTTCGCTCATGATGCATCTTCCTTTGTGGGCGAATTATTTCACTAAGCCATTGGCAGGTTTAAACGAGCTACCAACCAGTGGTTTGGCATCGGTTTGCGGTACGTGGCATTGCTGGCAGAAATAACGGCGTGGAGAAATATTGGTTAGCTCAGTGCCGCCACGGGTTTTGAAATGGGTAATCGATACCTTGGTGGCGCCAGTTTCAGCGGTGCGATCCCAGCTATGGCAATCGAGGCATTTATTGTATTCAGTGGTGACGTTATAACCCTTGATGGAATGCGGAATTAACGGCGGTTGCTGTACAAACTGGCGTGGCAGTGGACGGCTATCGCGCTCCCAACGGTAATGCTCAGGGGCAACGTCGCCACTCACGGCTTCGGTACCGCGCAGTGATTTGAGTTCATCCGCTTGCACGCCGATGGCGCCAAGGCCAAAGGCCAATAGCATTCCTAAAATACAGGCTAGTTTTTTCATTGTATTTCTCCCTTAAAGTGGTAAATCAGTATGTTGATTAAAGCGATGGCTAATTTTGAAAACGTCTTGATCACAAACATCGATGCAGCGCGCGCAATTGGTGCATTCGCCTGCCACAATCACCGGGCTGCCTTGGCCTTTGAGCGCACTACGAATCACTTGTGGTTCGGGGCAAACATAAAAGCACTGCATGCAGTCATCACAGGCATGACGTTTGGGGGCGGTAATGCGAATGAGCGCGGTTTTACCGACCAGTGCATAAAAAGCGCCCACCGGACACCAATGCCCACACCAACCACGGCTGACCAAAAAAGTGTCGTAGACAAAAATGGCCAACGCCATCGCCCACGCTAAACCCATGCCAAACAGCATGCCGCGCTGCAGCCCTGTCACCGGATTCACCCATTCCCAAGCGACTGTTTGCGTGATGAACGACAGCAGTAAGACGCCAGCCAATAGCCAATAACGGGTATTTCTGGCCACTTGCTGCCCGGCTTTTAAACCCAATCGGCTACGACACCAGCGGGCAAAATCGGTGATTAAATTCACTGGACAAACCCAGCTACAAAACACTCGGCCACCGACAATCAAATACGCACCCAGTACCAGCGCGGCACCGATCACGGCTTGCCTTTCAGGCGTATGCCCAGCTAGCCACGTTTGCAGCAAAATCATCGGGTCAGTCAGCGGTAAAAAGTCAAAGCTAAAACTCGACGCCAACGTGCCTTTAACCCACCAAATACCGAGCAGCGGGCCGATTAAAAACAGCGCCAAAATCAAGAGTTGGCTGCTACGCCGTAAAATCAGCCAGCGATTGCGTTGCCAAAATGACCTCATGGCGACTCCTTCTCTGGCAGATTGGGCGGTAAGGCAATTTGTGGCCCGATTAATGATTCACCGCCGGCGTTGGCTTTTTCTTCCCAACCTTTACGGTAATGTTCGCCCGATTGCCCTTGCGCCAACGAGCGCGGCAAAACGCTGATCGCTGCTTTGGGTAGCACACACGATTGCTCGCACTTGCCGCAGCCGGTGCAAAAATCGGAATGCACTGTTGGGATCAACATCGCATGTCGGTCTGAGCGTGGGTTATGAATGGTTTCTAAGGTTATGGCTTGGTCAATCACCGGACAAACGCGATAGCAGACGTCGCAGCGCAGACCGAGAAAATTTAGGCACGTTTCTTGGTCGTGCAGCACGGCCAAGCCCATTCGCGCGTCGTTAATTTCGGTGAGCTGGTGATCTAAAGCGCCAGTTGGGCACACTTTGACGCAGGGAATATCCTCACACATTTCGCAAGGAATATTGCGTGCAGCAAAATACGGCGTTCCCCAGCCTATGCCTTGCCCTAAGCTGGCGAGTTTCAAGGTGTCGTAAGGACAATCGCGAACGCATAAACCGCAACGCACGCAAGCACTTTGAAACTGCGTTTCGGGCAAAGCTCCGGGCGGACGTAATGCTTGTACCGGCAGTGCTTTCGCTTGTTGACTGGCCAAAACCCCCAAGCCGCTAGACAGCACTAGGGCGCCACCACAGGCGGCTGCACTATTTTTTATAAACTGTCGTCGATTTGGTGTTGCTTTCATTTTATAAAGGTATTGCCATCCAAATCATTGCTAGCAATGTTTAGAAGGCAATACCCATCTCCCATTAGGCTTTAACGACTTTAACCGCACATTTTTTGTAGTCGGTTTCTTTAGAAATTGGACACGTTGCATCCAAAGTCAGCTTGTTGACCAAACGGCCTTCGTCAAAGAATGGAATGAAGATCAAACCCACTGGTGGTTTATTACGACCGCGCGTTTCGAGGCGCGCTTTGATTTCGCCGCGACGTGAAGCCACTTTGACCACCATACCGCGCTGCAAACCGCGTTTTTTGGCATCATTCGGATTCATAAACACCATCGCTTCGGGTACTGCTTTATGCAGCTCAGGAACGCGGCGCGTCATCGTGCCGGTATGCCAATGCTCTAGCACACGACCGGTACATAGCCACATATCAAAGTTGGCATCCGGCATTTCTGCTGGCGGATGATACGGTAGCGCGATGATGTTGGCGCGGCCGTCTTTGTTACCGTAAAAGCGTACGCCTTCACCTTTTTTCACATAAACGTCATAGCCTTCACGGTAGCGCCATTTGGTTTCTTTACCGTTCACCACCGGCCAGCGTAGACCGCGTGCTTTATGGTAAAGATCGAATGGGCCTAGATCATGCGCGTGGCCGCGACCAAACTGGGCGTATTCTTCAAACAAGCCTTTTTGCACGTAAAAACCCGCCAACTTGGCTTCAAAGTTTTCAAAGCCTTTTTGCAAATCAGTGTTTTTAAATTGATTGACCTGACCATTCATAAACAAGATGTCGTATAAGGTTTTGCCTTTTACGCTGCTTTGTTTGGCGATCAAATCGGCTGGCCAAACTTCTTCCACTTTGAAGCGTTTGGCAAATTGCATCAGCTGCCACAAATCAGATTGTGCTTCGCCCGGGGCATTGACTTGTTGACGCCAGAATTGCGTGCGGCGCTCGGCATTACCAAATGCACCTTCTTTTTCCACCCACATTGCGGTTGGCAAGATCAAATCGGCCGCCAAAGTTGACGCAGTTGGATACGGATCAGACACCACGATAAAGGTGTCTGGACGACGCCAGCCTGGGTAGAGTTCTTCGTTAATATTTGGGCCAGCTTGCATATTGTTATTGCAAAGCTGCCAGTAGACTTTGACTTTGCCGTCTTTAATCGCGCGCGCCATGGCTACGGCGTGCAAACCGATCTTGCCCGGAATCGTGCCATCGGGCAGCTTCCAGATTTTTTCGGCGGTTTTGCGATGTTCTGGGTTGGTCACCACCATATCGGCTGGCAAACGATGCGCAAACGTACCGACTTCACGCGCGGTACCACAGGCTGAAGGCTGGCCAGTCAATGAGAATGGGCTATTGCCGGGCTCGGCGATTTTGCCGGTGAGCAAGTGAATGTTGTAAATCATATTGTTCGCCCAAGTACCACGGGTGTGCTGGTTAAAGCCCATGGTCCAGAACGAAGTCACTTTGATTTTTGGATCGGCATAGAGTTCAGCCAAAGCAATCAAGCGGTCTTGCGGGATGCCACATAATTTACTGACTTTATCCACCGGATAGTCAGCAACAAATTTAGCAAACTGCTCAAACGAATAATCACTCATATCGTTTGGATTGCCCTTAGGCTTACCGTCGGCACCTGGGTAACCGTTGGCGGTGGCTTTGCTTTCTAATGGATTGTTCGGGCGTAAACCGTAGCCAATATCGGTCGTGCCGAGCTTAAATTTGCAATGGTCTTTAACGAATTTTTGATTCACTCGACCAGTAGAGATGATGTGATGACAGATGAAGTTCATCATCGCCAAATCGGTTTGTGGCGTGAAGACCATGCCATAACCACTGTCGGCCAATTCAAACGAGCGATGCTCGTAAGTTGAAAGCACTGATACTTTAACTTTCGGGTTGGATAAACGGCGGTCGGTAATGCGGCTCCATAAAATGGGATGCATTTCGGCCATATTCGAGCCCCACAACACAAATGCGTCGGCGACTTCGATATCGTCATAACAGCCCATCGGCTCATCCATACCAAAGGTACGCATAAAGCCAGTCACTGCCGAAGCCATACAATGGCGTGCATTAGGGTCCAGATTATTACTACGGAAACCACCTTTCATGAGCTTGGCTGCCGCATAGCCTTCCCAAACGGTCCACTGGCCTGAGCCAAACATCGCAATCGATTCTGGGCCGCTAGTCTTGAGCGCGTCTTTCCATTTCAATTCCATGATGTCGAACGCTTCATTCCAGCTCACTGGCGTGAATTCACCGTTTTTATCGTATTTGCCGTTCTTTTTACGCAATAGCGGCTGAGTTAAGCGATCTGAGCCGTACATGATTTTAGAAAGGAAATAGCCTTTGATGCAGTTTAAACCGCGATTGACTTCGGCATCAGGGTCGCCCTGTGTGGCCACCACGCGGCCATTTTGCGTGCCGACCAAGACGGCACAGCCAGTACCACAGAAACGACAAGGTGCTTTGTCCCAACGAATCGCGTCTTTACCATCACCTGCCATTGCCGGCAGGGTTTTGGCGGGGGCGGCTTGTGCTAACGGAATACCCGCGCTGGCGGCGGCAGCAGTAACAGCGGATATTTTAATAAAGTCACGGCGGTCTAAACTCATGCTCATTGCTCCTGTTTTAATGTTTTTGGCGGCGCGTTTTCTTCGTCGCAATATTCATAGGCCAACGTGGCTGAGGCGACGTTGGGGATGTTTTGAATTCGGGTCAGCATTTCTGTGCAGCGCACACCGGGTACGTCTTCAACGGTGATAATCAGCTTGCCTTCATGCTCGACGTGAATCTCAACGCCGGGCACTTGAACGACTGCGGCTTTGACTGCGTCAAGTTGGCCAGGAACGGCGCGGATCACGAGGCTGAAAATATTCATACAAGACACTCCCTTATTTGGATGCTTTGGCTGGGGCAAGGGGCAAAGCACGCGCCGCAACCGGTACATTGCTCGGTTTGAATTCGCGGCTGTGCCACTTTGCCGATAGCCAGTTCAAAGTGGATGGCTTTGGCATCACAACTTTCGCCGCAAATTCGGCAATCAACGCCGTGTTGCGCGAGGCAGCGATCATCGATGCTGGCGCGTAAATGCCAAGGCGTACAACGATCTAAATCGAGCGCCTTGCTCTGGCACACGGTGGTGCAATCGGCACAGAATGTGCATTCACCCTGTGAAAAATTGATCGTCGGAAAACCACCGCTACCCAGTTGAATAATGTGGCTGGGACAAGCTCTGACACAGTCGCCACAACGTGTACAGCGAGTAAAAAAATCCTCTGCTGACCATGGCGGTGCCGGCGTGGTCGACGTTTGTGGGCGGCGGCCTCGTAATAGATTGCGGCGTGATACATCCACAGCAGCATTCAACCCTATAATTAGATAAAAATAAGGGTATTCGGTGGCTCTAAAGCCGACAATGCCCTTAAGGGGGTAGGGTTTTTCTTTTGAAATTAACGTATTGCTTTGGAGGTAGGTCGATAGTTTGGCTAGGTTGCCTAAAGCAGGGTGGCGTGGTGTACTCGAGTTTTGCTGGCCAACTCGGCATGACAAGCCATGTGATCGAGGCGCAGCGTGCTTGCTTTGTGTGAATTGTTGTGCGGATTGACGATTGTTTTTGCTGTTGAATCACCGCACTATCGTGAGTATGGAAATTTGGAGGTATGGTTTTTGCGCATCATGAATTATTTTCGGCAAGCTTCAATCTTGCGCTTCATTACACAAGCCTTGCTTTTCATGGTTTTGCCCGCTTTTTTAGCTTTATTCTTAAGTTGGGTTACCGTGGTGTATTCGACAGGGGAAGGCACGGCGATCAATGTCGCGGGTTCACTGCGCAAGCAAACCTATCTGATCGTGGCTACCCATTTGGCTTCGCCATCGCATGTTTCGAGCAATATGCCGGCATTGCAGCAAGCCGTCCAAGAGTTTGAGCGCGATTTATATGGCCCCGAATTACTCAAAAACCTTTCGACCGACCCGAGTGACTCCGTTCGCCATGCGTATGATCAGCTAGAAAAAGCATGGCGTACTGAGGTCAAAGGCATTTTGGCTGCACCGCATACCAATGATAATTTGCTCTCTAGAGCGGTGCATTTTGTGGATTTGATTGATACCTATGTGCAAGCCATAGAAGCCAAACACGAGGCGCGTTTACAGTGGTTGGGACAGATTCAGTGGATTGCGATGGGCAGTATGGCGATTGTATTTGTGCTGACTTTATTGTGGCTCACTCGGCGAGTGACTCGGCCTTTAGTCGCCATGGCCGCAGCTGCCGAAAAAATCAAACAAGGGGATTTAAGCGTTCAAGCCCCTGAAGACGGCGCCGGTGAAATTACGCTATTGGGCCAAGCGATGAATCATATGGTGGCTGAGCTGGCGCTCGGCATCGAAGTGCTGGAAGCGCGCGTGCTCGAAAAAACCCAAGCTTTATCGCAAAATCAGCGCAGCTTAGAGTTGCTGTATAGCACCAAGCAGTTATTGTCCGACCAAGAGCCAAATCAGGCGACGTTTGATCAGGTCTTAGTGGATGTTGGCGCTTTAATCGAGCTGGAGCATGCGGCGATTTGTCTCACTGAAACCGAACAAGCACCTCAAGCTTTCCGCTTGGCTTTAATACCGAGCACTGCCGCTGAAAACTGCGATAAAAATGATTGTGCCAACTGCGTTGAAGGCGTGAACGCCACAGCACAATCGAATAACACCCCAGTGTTTCAGCTCACCGATGGCATTAATAATTACGGCATTATGCCGATTCAGCTTAAAACTCAGCAGGCTTTACTTGATTGGCAGCAGCAGTTACTTGAAGCCGTGGCGCGGCAAATCGGTACGGCGCTGGCCAATGCCAAACGCAAACAAGATTTGCATCGCTTGGCGCTGCATGACGAGCGCAGTGTGATTGCGCGCGAGTTGCATGACTCTTTGGCGCAATCGCTGTCGTATTTAAAAATCCAAGTGGTGCGTTTACAAAATCAGTTCCCTGAGGCGCAGCGCAGTGATACCGCTAATGCGGCATTGTTTGAACTGCGTGAAGGTTTAAATGGCGCTTATCGACAATTGCGTGAGCTACTCAATACCTTTCGCTTACAAATGAACGAGCGTGGTTTAACCGAGGCGTTGGAAAAAACCGTCAGTGAATTTGTCGATCGAGCACAGCACAGTATTAGCCTTGATAATCGTTTGCTCGGCGTTGAATTGGCGGCGCATGAAGAGATACATATTTTGCAAATTGTTCGCGAAGCCTTGGTCAATATCGAGCGCCATGCCGAGGCGCAGCATGCTTGGGTAAGTTTGGCTTGGGATAATGAACAGATTGTGGTCAAAATCGCCGATGATGGTGTGGGTTTAGCCAACTATCCAGAGCGTAAGCAGCATTATGGTTTGGGCATCATGCGCGATCGCGCGACCAATTTAAATGGTGAATTACAATTTTTACGCCGTGAGCCCTGTGGCACACTGATAGAACTACGCTTTATTCCGACTACGCCGTTTGCGGCGTCTAATTCAACGCAACCGACTTGAGAATCGAGAAAATGAACGAACAATTTAATGTCATCGTAATCGATGATCACCCGCTATTTCGTAAAGGTGTGGTGCAGCTGTTGGCACTCGATCCACGATTTGTCGTTGTGGGCGAAGCCGCCAGCGGCGCAGAAGGACTGCTGTTGGTGCAAGAACACAATCCAGATTTAGTGATTTTAGATTTGAATATGAAAGGTATGGACGGGATTGCCACGCTGCGCGCGATGAAGGAGCTCGATATTGATTCGCGCATTGTGATGCTCACCGTATCGGATCAATCCTCCGATTTGGTCGCCGCAGTGCGTGCGGGTGCGGATGGTTATTTATTAAAAGATATGGAGCCCGAAGAAATCGTCGCGCGTTTGGCCGAAGCACTTGACGGGCAAATGGCGATTCCAGAACGCTTGGGACGCGCCTTGGCTTTGGCTTTGCGTGAAGACGATGGCAGCGAGCGTAATGCGATGTTGGCATCATTGACCGATCGCGAGCGCGAAATCTTAGTATGTTTGGCGCATGGACTATCGAATAAATTAGTCGGTCGTGAGCTGGGCATTGCCGAAGGCACGGTTAAGGTGCACGTGAAAAGCTTGCTTAGAAAACTCAGCTTTCGTTCCCGCCTTGAAGCGGCGATATGGGCTGTGGAGCTGGGGATTAAGTAGGTATATTAATACAGAGTATTCTGTATATGCTCTGTGATTAAATACCTAATAAAAAATGACTTTGTTCAGATTACGTGTTGATGATTTTAAGTGCCTGCGGCACGGCTGTTTACAGTCGCAGTCAGTGGCGGAAACCCTAGCTCTTTGCTCGTCAAAGAGTTAGGGGAAAAGAAAGGCGATTTTGATCTCGCCCAGCTCCTTTGTGAGCTCTGCACCCAGCGTCGCTGTCGTGAGCCAAACGATATAGCTGTTGATGTCTCTGCTACAGAAGAGCAGCGTAGGAGCTGGCTTGCCAGTGAAGGTTCTCCTTATTGAGCTCGCATTCGCGGGCAAGCCCGCTCCTACAAATACCGCGCTTTGTATGGGCGTCTACCGCCCTCAATCTTGAAAAGCGCATAAGCCGCGGCTGCAGATCAAACGTCAACAGACCCTCAGGTCTGCTGGCGTTGAAGCTGGTTATTCTCTAGGCTAACTCGTCCTAAGCCGCGCATTTATTGCGCGGTTTTTGCTTTGCACGAGGCGAACCAATCGAGCTCGGTTTGATACAGTGACGTTTTAATGTCGAGTAAGCCTAAGGTCGAGTGAAATAGATTGTCGTGCGAATAGGCTTGCCCCGCTTTCTTTTGCATGCAGCCTAAGTCGATCTTGGCTTGCTGCGCAAATTCAGGCGATAGCCACATCATGGCAGGCACATGAGTTTGCTCGCTCGGTGCCAGCATATACGGCGCGCCATGCAGGTATAGGCCATTCTCGCCTAGTGATTCGCCGTGGTCAGACAGATACATCATGGCTGTATCAACGCGATGGCTATTTTTGCGTAATAGATCAATGACATTCGACAACACATAGTCGGTATACAGCAGCGAATTGTCGTAGCTATTGAGAATTTGTTCTCGGCTGCAACGGTTAAGTTGTTTGTCATTGCAGGTTGGTTGAAACTTTGCAAATTCCGGTGGATAGCGTTTGAAATACGCTGGGCCATGACTGCCCATCATATGCAGCACAATGACCGCGTCTTGCTGTTGAGCGTCGATTTTTTCTTGCAGCCCAGTAAGTAGCACTTCATCCAAGCACTCGCCGTCTTTACACAGTTTTGGATCGGCGGCCGCGGTCGCAATCGTGGTTTCATTGGGAACGCGATCACACGTGCCTTTGCAGCCTGATTGATTGTCGCGCCACAGCACTTGATAACCGGCTCTTTGCACCACATCAAGCAACCCTTGGTGGCTTTTAGCTTGTTTTTCGCTGTAGTTGTCTTTGCCAAATTTAGAGAACATACACGGCAGCGAAACAGCGGTATCGGTACCGCACGAGCTCACTTGTGGCAGGTTAATCAAGCCGGCTTGTTGCTTAAGCAGCGGATTGGTTTCTCGCTCATAGCCATTGAGTGAAAAATTAGCGGCTCTGGCGGTTTCACCAACGACAATAATGGTGAGTTTAGGGCGACTTTGCGGTAGCGGCGTATATTTGGCGTCGGTGCCAATTGCGGCAACGACAATGGGTTTGATATTCACGCTGTGTTTTAAATAGTTAGAGCTGGCTTGGATAAAATTCATTGGCGTAATTAAAAAACGCAATTCGCGGTTATTGCGAAACACCGAAGCAAAGTCTTTATAAAAGCCCAAGCTCACCAGCAATAGCAGCACAATACTGCCCACAATTACACTGGTTTTAACCATGGCTTCACGGCGAAATGGTCGATATTGAATCGGCGTTTTCCATAGCAGATACAGTGGCAAGCCACCTAAAACCAGCCAATACAAGGCCATTTTTAGGGTGAGTAAATCTAAGGTTTCGGTCAGATTGGTTTGCGCGGCATTACGCAGCATGCCGCCGTTAATCATGATGCCAAATTGCGACATGAAATACACCACAACCGGGGTAATCACGAGCAAGACACTTAAAACCGGCTTAAGCACATAGGGCAGAGCCAGCAGGTTGAGAAATAGATTGAGCACCAAGATTAAAAATAGCGCGCCAATCAGCATAAACAGCCAACCGGCGGCAGTACTCGGGTTTTGTATCGTATACAGCTGCTGCCAAAAAACACTATTGCAGGCAAAAACAAAAAATAGCGCAGCAATCAAACTGAGTTTTTCGCTGGTTAAAGCTTTAAATTTAAACATGCGTCAATTCCATTTTGCGTACAGGGGGCCATACGCAGTACCAAAGTAATAAAACCACCCAGATCGTCCACAACGTCCATAAATTGTGCGACAAAAAGTGTGCGCCGCGCATCATTTGCGCCCAGCCCATGGCCGTGCCAAAGATTAAACCTGCGGCTAAGCCAGCATAAGCCCAGCGCCGATTCAGATCGAGTAAGCCAAAATAAAACGCCAACAAAGCATAACCACCCGATGCATGACCGCCGGGCATGCACTGCCCGGGTTTAGCGCCGATGGGCAGTGCGCCCCACAAAGGAATTTCAGCGGCATCCCCGCCGTAAAGACTTAAATCCCACGGACAGGCATGATTGCTGAAAGATTTTAAAATCGAGATGCTGAGCGCAGCCAGCCCCATACCGCATAAAATCCAGCCAATTCGGCGGCGATGGGCGTGGATTTTTGGGTATTTCCAGCTTGCTAGCCATGCAGCGAGCAAGAGTAGCGCAGGTAAAATCATCAAGTTTTTTAGGCCTTGATGCATAAATTGGCTTAGAAAAGCTTGGTCTTTGAGGAAAAAACGCTGCTGAAGTGGATCAAAATACGGCGCGATCAGCGCATGATCCCATTGCGTTTGTGGATAAATCAGGGCGAGAAATACGCCGCTGACAACGGCGATGAGCCAATGCCATGGCAAAAATGGGAAACGCTGACGCATATTCATTTAGCTGGCAGGCCAGCTTGGCAAAATAAGAGGTGCTTAGTGTAGCGATACTTTTACTGGCGTGTCATAAAAATATTGTATCCAAATATGTAAGGTTTACAGGATGCTGTAGTTTTTAATTACTACATAAGTCAATTTTGCATTGTCGTGTATTCGTGCGGGAGGAATCGCAATGGAATCGGTTGATCAACTCAAGGGTCTTGGTCCAAAAAGTCGAGCAATGTTGGCGAAAATTGGCATTCACACCGCGCAGCAATTACGCGATGCCAATGCCTTTGAGGTGTACGCACAGTTGCGGCAAGTGGTGCCGAATGTTTCGCTCAATATGCTGTACGCGCTCTTTGGTGCGCAAGAAGATGTGTCTTGGCAAAGCATCAAAAAAGAGCGAAAAACCGAGATTTTGCTGCGGCTAGATGATATGGGAATTGCGCCAAAGCAAAAGTAAACCGGTGCTGATTTTAAAGAGCGTCGGCAAGAAAAATGGCACAGCGTTGCGGCTGTGCCATTGAAGTAGAACTCAAACTATTTTAGGGGTGGGCCGCAGCGGTGGGGCTTGAGGCTTGGCGCTCTTGGAGCGTGCGAATCTCACCTTTGAGCCAGACTTCATCTTCTGAGCCCGGATCAAGTAAAGCCAACAATTGCTTCCACCAGCGGATGGCCGAAGCGTAATCGCCACGCTCAACGGCAGCGCTGCCTGCCAGCATGAGTGCATCGGGCTCGCTGGCATTCAAATCGAGCGATTTCACCAATAGTTCAGTGGGTCGTCCGGTAAAACCATTGTTTTCAATGGCCAATACGCCAGCAAAACGGGCTAATTCACCTGGGTCTTTTTCCAGTAAAGGCCAGGATTTTTCATACGCTTGGGCGGCCTCGGTATAGCGCGCTTGTGCGCGATAGCTGCGTGCCAGCATTAACCAGCCGGCGGTATCATTGGGCTCGAGCGCCATTCTCGCTTCGAGTTTTTTGACCATGCTATCGACTTCGGCTGGGCCAACATTCGGGCTTTGATGCGTGCTTGGATCGAGCGCAGCAGGCGTGCCGATTTGAAAATAAAGCCCAGCCGCAGCCAGTGGCAAGACGATGGCAAGAATCAGTGCAATCTTGTTCGCTGGCAGCGTTTTTTGCTGTTCGCTGCTGGCATCAGAGCGACCCACTTCGGCCACTAATCGCGCTTCGGCTTCTTGTTTTGCGGACTCAAAATCATCTTGGCTTAAACGACCATTGTGCAAATCGTCATCGAGTTCTTCTAAAATCGTGGCATGCAAAGCATAGCGCGAACGGCGAATATCACCGGCCGCAGAGCGACCACGCAATAAAGGCCAGACTAGCATCAGTAAGCAAAGGACAATGAGCAGCGCGCACAGTAAAGTGAAAATGCCAATATTAGTCGCGGTCATGATTCTTCCCATCAAATTCTTGTTGCAATGCTTTAATCGCATCGGCGTCGGGTTTTGCCGCAGGCGGCGTGATGCGGCGCAGGCGCAGCCACAATAAAATCAAGCCGACAATTAGTAGCGCGGGTGGCAATAGCCAAAGTAATACAGTGCGCGCTTTAAAGGGTGGGCGGTAGGTTACAAAGTCACCGTAGCGATCAGTTAGATAACTGATGATTTCTGAATTATCTTTGCCCAGTGCGATCTGCTCGCGTACTTCGCGGCGTAAATCTTCCGCCAAGGGCGCTTGTGAGCTGGCTAAGCTTTCGTTTTGGCAAACGAGGCAACGCAACTCGGCAGATAACTCAATCAATCGCGCTTCGGCATTGGGATTGCTAGCGATGGATGAGGCGGTTTTGGCCGACACGGTGAGCGAGAACGCTAGCAGCAGCGGCATGAGCCAATAAAAAGAGTGCTTCATCGTTGGGCCTTTTGTAGCTCGGGCAAGAGTTTGTCTTTAAACACTTGCTGGGTGACTGGACCAATGTGTTTGTACACAATGCGACCGGCTTTATCGATGACAAAGGTTTCTGGCACGCCGTACACGCCATAATCCACGCCAACGCGGCCTTCACGATCGGCAATGACAACTTTATACGGATTGCCGCGCAGCGCCAGCCAATCTTTGGCATCTCGATCTTGGTCTTTGTAATTCAAACCAACAATTGGGAAGTCATACGATTTGGCGATGTCGTTCAGCACCGGGTGCTCTTGAATGCAGGCGCTACACCATGAGGCCCACACATTCAGTAGCCACGCCTTGCCTTTGAGCTCGCTCGGCGAAAACTGGCCTGGCGTATCGAGTCGATCTAATTCAAATTGCGGCGCGGGTTTACCGATTAACACCGAAGGCAGTTCACGCGGATTAAGCGTGAGCCCAATCCCAAGCAATACCGCTAAGCCAAAGAAAATCATTAGAGGTAGGTAGCGTTTCATGCTGATTTACCCCATTTTTTTTGCCGGTAACGGCGATCACTCAGCGCAATGATGCCGCCCAAGCCCATTAAAATGCAGCCATACCAAATCCAGCCCACTAGCGGTTTGTAGTGAACGCGAATTAACCAATCGTCTTTAAACGGGTCTTTGCCCAAAGGCTCGCCAAGCGATACATAAATATCTTTAATCGGCGTGTGATGAATCGCCGCTTCAGTCATTGGCATTTGGCTGGAGAAATACTGCCGTTTTTCAGGTAGTAAAACGCTTTCGACCTTGTCATTTTTGCTTAGCGTTAATCGCCCAACTAAGGCCGAAAAATTACTTGCTCGTGCCGAATTCACTGCGTCAAAGCGCAAGGTATAGCCCGAGATCGGATGCGTATCGCCCATCGCCATACGTAAATCATCTTCGTGCTCATAGCTCGATACAATCGTCACGCCAGCCACAAACACCGCCATCCCCAGATGGGCGATATGCATGCCCGAGAATGCTGCCGGTACTTTGCAAAAAGCTTGCCACCAAGAAGCACCATGCCGATGATTGCTGATTAAACGTAAACTCCAATCCCGTGCAGCAGTCAGCGCAATCCATAGCGCCACCGCCAGCGCCAGCGCCACGCCCCAGCGCCATTCGCCCCACAAGAGTGGCAAAAGTGCGCCGCCGACCAAGGCCAAAATCAACGGTAGTTGAATCGCCAGCCATAAAGTATGTGCGTCTTGATATTTCCAGCGCACCGTGCCGCTCAGCCCCATAAGGATGAGCGCTGGCATCATCAATGGAATAAACACACTATTAAAATACGGTGGGCCAACCGAGAGTTTGCCTTGCCCTAGCGCATCAATCAGCAAGGGGTAGAGCGTGCCAAGAAACACCGTTGAACAAGCGACTACCAGAATCACATTATTGGCTAGCAATAATGCTTCGCGAGAGCGCCAGCTAAATGCGCCACCGCCTTCTAGTAACGGGGCACGCCAAGCGTACAGCGCCAAAGAAGTACCGATCACCAAGCATAAGAAAATCAAAATAAACAAGCCACGCGCTGGATCAGTGGCAAAAGCATGCACCGAGGTTAAAACACCGGAGCGAACTAAAAAGGTACCGAGTAATGATAGAGAGAACGTGCCAATCGCCAGCAAGACCGTCCAATGCTTAAACGCATTGCGCTTTTCGGCCACGGCTAAAGAGTGAATCAAAGCGGTACCGGCTAACCACGGCATAAATGACGCGTTTTCGACCGGATCCCAAAACCACCAGCCGCCCCAGCCCAGCTCGTAATACGCCCAAGCGCTGCCGAGCATAATGCCCAAAGTCAGCGAAACCCAAGCGGCCAAAGTCCATGGTCGACTCCAACGCGCCCAGCTGGCGTCTAAGCGCCCAGAAATCAGCGCGGCCACGGCAAAAGCAAACGCGACTGAAAAACCGACATAACCCATATACAGCAATGGCGGGTGGAAAATCAGCCCTAAATCTTGCAATAGCGGGTTTAAATCAGCGCCATCAGCCGCCGCAGGCAATTGGCGAATAAATGGGTTGGAGGTGAATAAAATAAATAAATACAGCCCCGAGCCAATCCAGCCCAAAACGCCGCCGACCAAGGCTTGCACCGATAGCGGCAAGTTTTTCGCAAATACGGCGACCGCCGCACCCCAGCCTGCCAGCATCAATACCCACAATAACAGCGAGCCTTCATGGCCACCCCAAACTGCGGCGAATTTGTAAAACACCGGCAACAAGCTATTGGATTGTCGAACCACATAACGAATCGAAAAATCATCTTGCAAAAAAGCCGTCGCCAATAAGGCAAAGGCGATACTGGTGAGCAGCAACTGCAAGACCGCCGCCGGACGCGCAACGCGCATCAGCGGCAGATTATTATGAATACCACCCCAAATACCGAGTGTGCCTTGGGCTATCGCCACCAGCAGCGCCAAGATCAGCGCAAAGCTACCGAGTTCACCAATCATTGTTGTTCCTTATTGTGCTGCGAAGCTTGGCTGGCCGCGTGGGCTTTATTGTTGGCTGCCGTAATATGCGCTTGATTGACCGCTTCTTGCGCTTCGGGTGGCATATAGTTTTCGTCATGTTTGGCGAGCACTTCGCTGGCGATAAACGTGCCATTTTCCCAGCGCCCTTGCGCGACCACGCCTTTACCTTCTTTAAATAAATCCGGCAAAATACCGCGATATTGCACGGGGATATTTTGTGCGGTATCGGTGATGATAAATTGCATCGTTACGCCATCGGCAGCGCGCGCCAAGCTGTTTTCGGCGACCATGCCGCCAACGCGAAATGCGCTATTTTTTGGGGCTTCACCGGCGATAATTTGCGTCGGTGAATAAAAGAAAACCAGATTTTGTCGGAACGCATTCACAACAAAAAAAGTCACTAAGCTCAATGCAATGAGCGCGCCGATAATCCATGCGGCGCGTTTACGTCTGGGGGTCATGATGCATCCTTGCTGACTGCGGGGGAGGTTGGGTTCATCTGCTGAATCGTTGCTGCTCGGCGTATTTGCCGCACGATTTTGCGACGTTGGGTTTTAATTAATACCCACTCTAGGCATAGGGCTGCAGTACATGCAAAAAATGAGCCCCATACATATACCCCATGGTTTCCCATGGCGATAAAATCACTTAAATTATTCCAATACATCGCGGCTCCTAGGCTTTATTCGCAGAGATGGCGAGTAATTCTTGCACCCAGCGTGTGCGCGCTTCGCGCTGCAAAATCAAATTACGCACTCGGCTTAGCGTGGTGGTGATTGAATACATCCATGCCGCCAGCGACATCAGCAGCATGCCAATGAGCATGGTGCTGGCCATGGTGCTGCCTTTTTCAATTGAAATCGACGCGCCCTGATGCAGCGTATTCCACCATTTCACCGAAAAATAAATCACCGGCACATTAAACACGCCAACAATCGCCAATACCGAGCCGGCTTTATCGGCGCGATCGGGCTCATCAATGCTGCGGGTGAGGGCGATAAAACCCAGATATAGGAAAAACAGCAGCAACATCGATGTTAGCCGTGCATCCCAAACCCACCATGTTCCCCACATTGGCTTGCCCCATAGCGCGCCGGTGAATAGCGATAAAAATGCCATTAAAGCGCCGGTTGGCGCCAAGGCTTGCGCCATCATGGCCGATAGCCGCGTGCGTAAAATCAAATGCATCACCGACCAAAAAGCCATTGCCACATAAATCAGCATCGCCATCCAGCTGGTCGGCACGTGCAAGAAAATAATTCGATAGCCTTCACCTTGCTGGGCATCAGCTGGCGCAATCGCAAACCCCAGCCACAGGCCAGCAATGGCCAACAGCACCGCTAGCGTTGCAAATAATGGAATCAATCGACCCGCTAAAGGGTAAAACTGATACGGTGAAGCAAAATGAAAAATATTGAGCCAACGCGGCCCATCGGCATGGGGTTTCATTGCAGTCCTAAAGTTGAGTTTGGCATTATTCCACCGCCAATTTAATCGCCATCGCCGCCAGCCAAGGCGCCAAAAACAGCGATCCGCAAGCAATGGCCGCCAGCAAAGAGAGCTCGGCATAGCCGTTTAAACCGCCGGCTACGGCAGCTACCGCGCCACTACCAAAAATCAGCACCGGCGCATACAGCGGCAAGACCAATAGCGCCAGCAGCATATCGCCTTGGCGCACCCCTAAAGTGAGTGCCGCGCCGATACTGCCTAGTGCGCTCAGTACTGGCGTGCCGATGAATAAGGTCGCCATTAGCATCAGCAATAAATCGCTACTTAAGCCGTATTGCACGCCAAGCAAGGGCGCGATTAAGGTGAGCGGCACACCGGTGGTTAACCAATGGGCGACGATTTTGCCGGCCACCATCATGCTCGCTGGTGCTGGGGCGAGCAGTAATTGCTCTAGCGTGCCGTCTTGCCAATCGGCTTGAAATAAACGTGGCAAGGCGAGCAAATTGGCCAAAATGGCGGCAACCCATAAAACACCGGGGCCGATGCGGCTTAATAATTTGGCTTCAGGGCCAATCGCCAATGGAAACAAACACGCGACCAAGACAAAAAATACCAGCCCGACCAATAAATCACCGCGCTGTTGCCAAGCCAAAAATAAATCCCGCCGGATCACCGTACAGAAAAAAGCCCAACTGCTCATAGCGGCCTCGTGAGGGTGAATTCCCTTACCTGCTTGATTGTGCAGGGTAATTTCTGGTGTGAAGTGAAAATAACAAGCCCACCTTGCTGGCAATGTGTATTAATCCACTCTCCCAGCTCGCTTTGTGCCGCGGTATCGAGTGCAACAAAAGGCTCGTCAAGTAGCCACAGTGGCCGTGGCGTGGCCAGCAATCTGGCTAAGGCAGCGCGTTTTTTTTGTCCTTGCGACAAGCTGCGCACTGGTAGATCACATTGCTGTAATAAGCCTACTTTGGCCAAAGAGTGCAAAATTGCCGCCTCTGATAATGGATTACCAGCGATTTGTGCCGCCCAATGTAAATTTTGGTATGGACTGAGCAAGTCTTTCAGCGCATCTTTATGCCCTAAATAATGCAGCTGGCTGTGGTAATCGTCGCCAAGCTCAGTGAGCGCTTGGCCTTGCCACAAAATCTGGCCTTGATCAGGCTGAGAAAGACCCGCCAGCATTTTAAGTAAACTGGTTTTACCGATGCCGTTTTCGCCGCGCAAATGAATGCAATCTCCCGCCTGAAGGGCGAAAGAAAGATCCGAAAAAAGGGGGCGATCACCGCGCTGCGCAGCAATTTGGTCGATTAAAATCATAGGCTTAGTATACGGATTCACTGTTTATTACAGGTGGGTATTTGGTTCTATCTTAGGCTACCCCCAAAGAGGTAGTCCTTAATGCAAGCTGCAGATTAAAAAAAATATTTTATAGTGTTTAATTGTCTTAGCGGTTTTGCTGCCACCACTAAGGCTATCTACATCAGCAAAATTGCGCTTTGAATGATTGCTTTGACTACACTGTCAGAACGGCCCTCATGGCTCGACTGAGTCAATATGCCGTGTGACTCACGTGCATTTAACTTGCTGAAGTCAAAAGGAAAAATATGTCAACGTCCATCTTATCGAGTTCGACCGCTTTGCAAGACCGATTTGGCCGTGCCATACGTTATTTGCGGCTGTCGGTGACCGATCGCTGCGATTTACGCTGTAATTACTGTTTGCCCAAAGGTTTTGACGATTACGAAGAGCCCAAAAACTGGCTCAACTTTGATGAAATGACCCGCTTAGTCGGCATCTTTGCCAAAGCGGGGGTATCGCGAGTTCGCTTAACTGGCGGCGAGCCTTTATTACGCCGCAATTTGCCGCAATTGGCCGCCCGCTTGGCCGCTTTACCTGGCGTAGAAGACCTGTCTTTATCGACTAATGCCACTCAGCTGGGTAAACACGCGGTAGCGCTCAAAGCCGCAGGCGTTAAGCGCATCAATGTTAGTCTGGATTCACTGGATAAGGGCTGTATTAATACCATCACCGGTCGGGATAGTTTCGACGCGATTATGGCTGGAATTATGGCAGGCAAGGCCGCAGGCTTTGCGCCGATCAAGCTCAATATGGTTGCTATGCGCGGCGTAAACGAGCATGAAATTGAGCGTATGGTGGCTTTTTGCCTCGAAAACGGCTTTATTTTGCGTTTAATCGAAGCCATGCCGATGGGCGACACCGGCCGCAACGCGCAATATATGGATCTGAACCCAATTCGTGAGCAATTGGTGTCGCAGTTTGATCTGATTCCAGAAGTTGCCGAATTGGGTGGTGGGCCAGCGCGTTATTGGCAAACGCAAGATGGCAGTGGCCGAGTCGGTTTTATCACCCCAATTTCACAGCATTTTTGCGCCACGTGTAATCGAGTGCGTTTGTCGGTCGATGGCACTTTGTATATGTGTTTGGGCCAAGAAGAAAAATTTGAATTCGCGCCCTTATTGCGCGGTGGCGCAACGGATGAAGAAATCCTCGCTGCCTTGCAGCATGCGATTGAGTTAAAACCCGAAAAACATGAATTTAAAGAGCAGCCCGGCAAGATTATCCGTTTTATGTCGCAAACGGGTGGCTAGGTATTGGGCTGTGGCCATTGCTGGCCAATGCTTGTGTTGATATACGGTGGTATGTAGGTCGGATAAGGCGCAGGCCTTGTCCGATTTTTTTGTTTGAAGTTTTGAGAAGTGTGCTGGTCTTGGGTTGGTGTTTGCTGTGAGTTGGTTGCGGGGGGTTATGTGCCTGCGGCACGGTGGTTTGGGTGCGCGGGCTGCCGCGCGGCAGGTCTCTTTCTTTTGCTTCTCCAAAAGAAAGAGACGAAAGAAAAGGAGCCCCGAGCGCGCATCGGTCCCCGATGCCCTCGATTGTCGCAAGCCAAACGAAAAACCGTTCTTCTCGCTCCGCACTCGGTGCGCTTAAACGGGATGGAAAACCATGACGCCATCATTAACGTGCTTGGTCGCGTGATTTGCTTGGCATAGCAGGTTGGATTCGGGATTTAATTTTTATTATGTATTTGATTGTAGCCATTGATCCAAAATACTTTGCTGGCAATACATAGTGATTATTTCGCGCTAGTTGGTCTGGGTCTTAAAGGTCTGTTAAAAACGAACACTGAGCACGAAGCAAGAAAAGTGAGTGCCGCGGCGCATAGTCGCTGACGATGCTTGGAAGCAAATGAAATGAGTAGGTTAAACTGTCGTTTCTGAACGCATGGCGATTATTTTAAATTTAAATACTGAAAAGTGAGCGATATGACCCACATCCTCGGTATTACTGGTTATTCCGGTTCGGGTAAAACCACGCTGATTGAAGCATTGCTGCCGGAACTTGCCCAATTGGGTTGGCGGGTGAATGTGATTAAGCATTCACATCATGATTTGGAGCTGGAGCCGCCGCGTAAAGATAGCGCGCGGTTTCGCTCTGCTGGCGCAGGCGAGGTGATGGTGGTGTCGCCGTTTCGCTACGTGATTGTGCATGAACTGCGCGGTGCGGCTGAGCCTACGCTGGCCGAACAAATTGCACGGTTGGCGCCAGCGGATTTGACCTTGTTAGAAGGCTTTAAATCCGAAGAAATCCCCAAAATAGAAATCTGGCGCGAGGCCAATGGCAAACCACTGCTGTATCCAGATCATGCCAGTATTGTCGCCATCGCGACAGACAGCAAGCTTGAGCAGGCTATACCCCATCTTGATTTGAATGACGTGCCAGCATTGGCGCAGTTTATTTATGCTTTTTTTGCCACTGAATCTCGCGGCGTTTGAATTTAAATTGCGCATCACGAGTGATGTCTTACGTGGCAGGATCCTTGTGTGCTGTGTTGATCTCAATGACGCGTTTTATGGCGGGCGAAGCGCCGCAGCCGTGGTGGGCGTTTACTGCTGAGCGTAAGTGCAGTTTTAAAATTTAATAATGATTGGAGTTTTTATGCTGGATTTTGCGACTGCCCTAGCGAATTTATTGGCGACTGCGCGCCGAGTGAGCGAGTTTGAACATCTGGATTTATTGGCGGCCAATGGCCGAATTTTGGCGCACGATGTGATTTCGCCGCTGGCGGTGCCAGGCTTTGATAACAGCGCGATGGACGGATATGCGCTCAATATCGCCGACTTTAACTCCCCACCAGCGGATTTTTTGCTGAGCCAGCGTATTGCCGCTGGTGAGGTTGGACAGGCACTCGCGGTGGGTGAGGCGGCGCGGATTTTTACTGGTGCACCGATTCCGGCTGGCGCCAATGCGGTGGCGATGCAAGAAGTTTGCAGCGTGACCGATGGTCGAGTCGCGGTGGCGATGCCGCTGAAAAATGGCGCGAATATTCGCCGCGCCGGTGAGGATATAGCGGCGCAATCGGTGGTGTTGACTGCCGGAACTCGTTTGGGCGCGGCAGAAATCGGTTTGGCGGCGTCGATCGGTTGCCCGACTTTGCCGGTGGTGGCGCCACTGAAAGTGGCGCTTTTGAGTACTGGCGACGAGCTGGTTGAGCCGGGCAAGCCACTGGCGGCGGGGCAGATTTATAACTCTAACCGCTATGCGCTACATACTTTGCTGCAAAACTTAGGCTGCGCGGTGACTGATTTTGGCATTGTCGGCGATGATAGGGCGGCGACGATTGAATTACTGACGATTGCCGCCGAGCAAAACGATGTGGTGATCACGTCTGGCGGAGTATCAGTCGGTGAAGAAGACCATGTAAAGGCTGCGGTTGAATACCTAGGGTCACTGGATTTATGGAAAATCGCCATGAAGCCGGGTAAACCATTTGCCCATGGCCGAATTGGTGGGGCTGATTTTATTGGTTTGCCGGGTAATCCAGTGTCGAGCATGGTGACATTTTTAATGCTGGTACGCCCATTTTTATTAGCGCGCCAAGGCGTAACAGCACTTGATCCGGTCAGTTTGCCGCTGATCGCTGCATTTGATTGGAAAAAATCCGGAGATCGCCGTGAGTTTTTGCGAGTGCGTTTGAATTCGGCCGGCCAAGTGGAGTTATTCCCACGACAAGGATCGGGCGTGTTGACGTCGATGGTATGGGGCGATGGTTTGGTGGATTTGGCGGCAGGGCAAACAATTAGCGCTGGCGATACGGTGACTTACTTGCCCTTGTCGGCCTTGGTTTAAGGAGTTCAAATATGATTAATTTGGTTTATTTTGCTCGTTTAAAAGAAGTTTTTGGGGTGGCTGAAGAAGTGCTACCCAGCACGCCCGCCACGGTGGCCGACTTAATCGCACTTTTGGCGGCACGCGGCGGTGTTTGGCACGATGAATTGGCGACTGGCAAAGTGTTTCGCGTGGCAATCAATCAAGAAATGGCGCAATTAAGTGATGCGATTAGCGATGGTGCCGAGGTGGCGATTTTTCCGCCAGTGACGGGGGGCTGATATGACTCAGATGCAGGATGTGATTCGCGTGCAAACGCAGGATTTTGATGTCGCCGCCGAATATGCGCGCCTTGCCGGTGATGCCACGGTGGGCGCGGTGGTGATGTTTGTTGGCCGCGTGCGCGACCTGAATCCACAGCCAGAATTGATTGCTTTAGAGCTAGAGCATTACCCAAAAATGACCGAAAAAGCGCTCAATGCCATTGTGCTCAAGGCGCGTGCGCGTTGGGACTTAGGCGCAGTGACGGTGATTCATCGCGTGGGCCCCATGCCGCCCGCCGAGCAAATTGTGTTGGTTTTAACTGCCAGCGCCCATCGGGATTCTGCCTATATGGCAAATGCGTATATCATGGATTACTTGAAAACTGAGGCGCCGTTTTGGAAGAAAGAAGTGACTGCCAACCACAGCATTTGGGTTGATGCGCGCGAATCTGACAGCACGGCAAAGCAACGTTGGGAAGGGTAATAATGATGGTTGATGCGGTAATCTTGGCCGGTGGTGAAGGGCGTAGAATGGACGGGCGCGATAAAGGCTTGGTTGAGCTATCGGGCCGCCCTTTGATCGAATGGTGCTTAGAGGGTTTACAGCGTCAATCGGTATCGGTCGATCATGTATTGATCTCTGCAAACCGCAATTTGCCAGATTATGCGCGTTACGGTTATGCGGTGCTGCGCGATGTTTATCCAAGTCATCCCGGGCCTTTGGCTGGGATTCATTCGGCATTTTTGGCGTCGCCAGCTGAAATGATGCTGGTCGTTCCTTGTGATTTACCGTTTTTACCGCCGGATTTATTGCTTAAATTACGTGGAGAAATGGAGCGCTCGGGCGCGCAAGCTGTGGTCGCCAAAACCGCCGATGGCCGCATTCACCCGACGATTTGTTTGCTACGCAAAGGCGTGCTTGCGTCTTTAGTTGAGCATTTATCAAGTAATCGCTTAAAGATGTTGGATTGGTTAGAGAGTATTCAGGCAGTGAGTTTAACTTTTGCAGAAGGCAGTTTCCCAAATTTAAATACCTCCGATGATTTAGCTGGCTTGGCCGCGCGCTTATCCGGCGTTGAAGCCATCCCAGTGGCTGGTGGTTTAACGCATTTTAATAGCGCTGGCGACGCGCATATGGTCGACGTTGGCAAAAAAGCCGAAACGCATCGCATTGCCACCGCGCAAGGCGAAATTCGGATGTTGCCCGATACCTTGCGCATTATCGAAGACGGCACGAATAAAAAAGGCGATGTGCTCGGGGTCGCGCGAATTGCGGCGATTATGGCAGCGAAAAAAACCAGCGATTTAATCCCGCTATGCCATCCCTTGCCGCTCACAAAGGTGAGTGTTGATTTTAATATTGATCGACAAAAATCAACGGTGCGCTGCATCGTCACTTGTGAAACCTACGGCAAAACCGGTATCGAAATGGAAGCCTTAACCGCCGTTAACGTTGGCCTGCTCACGATTTACGATATGTGTAAAGCGGTGGATAAAGGCATGGTGATGAACGATATTCGCTTGCTGGAAAAAATCGGCGGTAAATCGGGGCATTGGTTAAGTGAGTCAAGCGACGCTGCGTCAGCAACGCCGCTGATTTAAGTCTCTGAACGATTTGGGTAAAAGCGTTTACTTTTGCCCAAATCCCAAATCCCAAATCCCAAATCCCAAATCCCAAATCCCAAATCGGTTTATCGTTTTGACTTAAGCCCAAATCATCGGGTTTTTGCTGATCGCCACAAAGATCATATACACAAAGACCGCGATTGCCGCGATAAAGGCGATGACGCGGGCGCGGTAGGTTTTACCGCGTTTAATCGCAATGGTTCCCAAAATAATATACAGCGCCAAAGCAATCAACTTGGCCATCAACCATGGGTGCGCGCCGGGTTTCATGCCGGCCATCAGCGCCAAACTAAAACCGGCAATCAATAGGCCGGTGTCAATAATATGCGGACTGATACGTAACACGGGGTGTTGTAACATTGCCGATTGCTTGAGCATTAATACGCCGCGCCATAAGAACAGCAGGCCAGAAAGGCCAATTAAAGTCAGATGCAAGTGCTTAATGCCTAGATAATATTCCATGCTTTTGTCTCGATGTGATGAATAGGTCTTATGCCTAGACGATTAAAACAGTAAAATGTTGCATTGTCGGCCTTTATTAGCAGAAAAAATTATGGAAGAACCCCTACGCTTATCCAAACGCATGGCCGAATTGGGCTTATGCTCGCGTCGCGAGGCCGATGAATATATTGCCCGTGGCTGGGTCTTGGTCGATGGCCAAGTGATCGATGTGCTCGGGACTAAGATTTTACCGAGCCAGCAGATTGAGCTGCATAAATTTGCCGCTCAAGTACAAGCTGGCCGCGCAACGATTTTGATTAATAAACCGGTGGGCTATGTTTCCGGCCAAGCCGAAGACGGCTACGAGCCAGCGGTGGTGTTATTTAAGCCAGAAAACCATTGGGTTGGCGACAATAGCGGCATTCCTTTTTCGCCGGTGCATTATCAAGGTCTCGCGCCAGCTGGGCGCTTGGATATTGATTCGGTTGGACTCTTGGTGTTGACGCAAGACGGCGTGGTGGCTAAAACCCTGATCGGCGAAAACTCGCAAGTTGAAAAAGAATATCTAGTGCGCGTTTCTGGGCATTTAAAAGCCGATGGCTTACGTTTACTCAATCACGGTCTTGAACTCGATGGCGTTAAACTTAAGCCAGCGCGGGTTTGGTGGCAAAATACCGATCAATTGCGCTTTATTTTGCGTGAAGGTAAAAAACGCCAGATTCGCCGGATGTGTGAGTTAGTGGGTTTGGAAGTGGTGGGTTTGCAGCGGATTCGGATTGGCCGGATTTTGCTCGGTGATTTACCGCGCGGCCAATGGCGCTATTTAAGCCCAGACGAATCGTTTATTTGATTGGATGGCACTGCGTTTGGCGCGGTGTTTGTTGGCGAATCGCCCTCTTTTTAGAGGGCGTTTTGATTGGTAGTGAATCCGTTGTGGCTTCGTTAATCGGCGCGCTGCGGATCTTTTTTTGGGATCAATATGCGTGCTGATTTATGGCTGCTTGAATTGGGTTTGGCCACGTCGCGCACTGCAGCGCAAACGATGATTTTGGCTGGACGAGTGTGGGTCGATGGTCAACAAATTCATAAAGTGGCGACTAAAGTGTCACCGGCGGCCCAAATCAGCGTCACACCGGATGAGTTGGATCGCTATGTGTCACGCGGCGGGCTTAAATTGGCGGGCGCTTTAGCCACGGCAGGCTTGGATGTCAGCGGCTGTTTGGCGCTGGATGTCGGGATTTCGACTGGTGGCTTTACCGATTGCTTATTGCAGTCGGGTGCGCGGCGCGTGGTGGGTATTGAGGTGGGGCATGATCAATTACACCCACGCTTGGCTGCTGATGCGCGAGTGGCGCAGTTTGAAGGCGTCAATGCGCGGCATTTAAATTTAGCCATGATTGAATCTGCGCTCGATGCGCCGCTGGATTTAGTGGTGGGTGATGTGTCGTTTATCTCGCTGAGCTTGGTATTGCCCGCATTGCGCTCGGTGTTACCGGTGGGTGGGCGTTTATTGTTTTTGGTGAAGCCGCAATTTGAATTAGGTCCACAGGCCTTGGGTAAAGGTGGCATCGTTCGCGATGACAGCCTGTATCCACAAGTTGAAGCCAAAATTTGCCTTGCCGCGACAGAAAATCAATTTCGCGTGCTCAGCTATTTCTCCAGCCCGATTGCCGGTGGTGATGGCAATCGAGAATTTTTTATTGATGCGGTGGCGATTTAATATCTTGAGGTAATGTTCAGATTTGGTGTTGATGCTGTGCCGCGCTCGTCGAGCTGGGGGTTAAAAACCCGTCTAAGCGCACCGAGTGAGGAGAGAGACAAACAGCTATATCGTTTGGCTCACGACGATCGAGGGCACAGCGGAGCTGGGCGCGCTCGGGGCGCCTTTCTTTCCCCCTCTTTCTTTGGCGAGTCAAAGAAAGAGGGTCCCCGTCGCGGACTGCGACTGTAAACAGCCGTGCCGCAGGCACTTAAAACCATCAACATGTAATCTGAATATTGCCTATCTTGACAGGGTATAGCTCGCTAGACTCCATCAATAAACTTGGTAATGGATATACATCAGTAAGAAAAACCCCAGCCCGAATAGCATGATGAGCTCGATGGCTTGATGCCAATAGCGATTTTTTTGCATCAAAATACCGGTGGCAATCACCAGTGGAAATAAGCTCATCAAATAGCGTGGGCCGGATAATAACCAGCTTGGCGAATACGACACCCATAAATACACCGCTGCATAGGCTAAATACGGCAGTGGCAGTTGTCGGCCACTGGTGAGCAGCAAGGCTATCGCGGCAAAGTAGCACAGCACGGTGGGCAGCCAAGTGCCTAGTGCTAGCTTTAAATCGCCTTGAACGAGATTGCTAAAGGCATTGGCGACATTACTTGGTAGAAATCCAAAGCTTTGTGACCAATTTTGCCGTTGATAAATTAAAAACTGTAGCCAATTGCCGGCTACAAAGTGGTTGATCGCTAAATAAGCCAGCAAACCCAGCGGCACCAACGCCATCCCCAGCAGTGCGCGCCAAGGGCGGTGGAGCTCGCCATTGCGCCAGCGCAATAGGATTTCAACGGCAAATGGAATCAGTAATAAAACCCCTTGATTACGGGTAAAGCCCGCCAGAGCAGCAAATAAGCCTGCTAGTAGCCAATACCCTCCACGTAAATACCAAAATGACAGCAAAGTGAGCAGTAAAAATAAGCTCTCGGTATACGGCATCGCAAAAAAGAAGGAAAAAGGAAAAATCACTAAGACTTTGCAGCAGTCCCAAGCTAATTGCGCATTTTGGCTTTCGCGCTCGACCAAACGATAGAGCACGATACAGGCACCACAAAAGGCGGCTAATGAGGCGATTAAGCTGGCCGCAAACAGCGGTATGCCAGTTAGGCCAATCAGCGCGACTAAGGCTGGGTAAAGTGGATAAAACACTAGATTGAGCTTTTCAGGCATTGCGTCGGTGACATAGCCGTGAGCCGCAATATTCAGATAGTGCACCGCATCCCAGCGCCACCAAATGGTTTTGAGGCTGTCAAAAAAGCCGACCACCTGATTTTCTCGAAAGATAAACAACAGCCAAGCCAATAGCCAAGTTGCTAAGCGCGCACCGAGGACCAACAAAACAATGGCGTAAATCGGGTGACGTTGTTGAAAAGGGGCTGCAGTATAGGTGTGCGGCGCAAATAAAGGCATGTGCTCGTCTGCGCTTTCGCCTAGCGATAAGCGAAACTCATAGACGCCGCGTAAGGCGATATAGGCCAGTAGCAGAACAAATGCCAGTAGCGCGATGGTGGTCATTAACATGGTCTCATCCATTATTTAAGTTGCGGCTTAGCGTCGATGCGCTATTACAGTAAATTATGCCGTAAGGATGTGGGTCGCTGATGAAATAAGGCACAAGGTTGGTGGCTAAGGCTGAAAAGGCAACAGATTGCACTGCAGCTAGCTACAAAAGGCAGATTGAGTGATCTGCGGTCAGTTATAAAAAAGCAGATCGAATGACTTGTAGATAGTCGTAAAAAAGGCAGATCAAAAGATCTGCAGATAGTTGAAAAAAAAGGCAGATCAAAAGATCTGCCTTGTGCTTAATAGCCTTAATTGCTCAATTAATTGATTGTTTCATCTTCAGGCTGTGTTGGGCGCTTTAATTTGAAATCGAGGTTGCGGTTAAAAAACTCGCGTCCTTCATCGACTTCTTTTACTAAGGCGCGCACTGCCGGTTCGTCAAATTTAAATAAGGTTTCGTAAAAATAATCATAGCTTTCTGGGTAAGCAAAAGCCGCTTGGCGCATCAGCTGCTGGGCAAGGGCTTGATTGCCATTGAGTGCTTCCATCACCGCTTGATCAGTCATTTGCCCAGGGTAAGGGCGAATCGCATTGATATTACGTAAGATGCCGAGCTTCCAAGGCATTTCGCTCTTGCTGGCGACGATGTAATTGGATAAACCAAAGTCAGCATAAAAGTCGATTAATGGATTGTTACGCATGCCTTCTAAGGTTTGAATTCGCGCCGCGTTGATTTTTTCGTCTTTGGCCGGATCCATAATCGGGTAAATCTTGAGATACAGCTGCGCGCCGAGTACGGATATTGTCAGCGCAATCGCTGCCCAGATGGTCCAGCTGATTCGCGCTGCGATCGCCGGTACTTGGTATTGCGGCCCATCGCTGCGCAACAAGAGCAGGGCGACGACAAAGGGGCCTAAGAAGTGGAAATACCACAGAGGATATTCAACTAAGCTATGCAAAATCGATACGATGGCCAGTGCCGCACCAAACACCACCACCGGTTGATTCCAATTGCGCCATAAATTAGCAAATGCCCAAGTAATCCCCGCGACGATGATCGCAGTACCAAAAATGCCGGTTTCTGCGAGTAAATTCAGTACTGAATTATGCGCGTGGGTAAATAAAACACTCTCAGACACGATGGCAAATTCAGGGCGAACTTGCAGCGCAATACTTTGCGCACCATATGCGCCCCAGCCCAGTCCAAGCCATGGATGCTGTAAAAAAGCTAACCAAGCTTTTTCCCATTCAACCAAACGACGTGAGCCATTAGAATCAATACGATCCAAGCCTGTTGGCACTTCATTTTTGGCTTTGAGTAGCGCTTGCAGTAATTCATTCACCAGTGGTGCTAAAAATTGCATCACAATGATTAAAACGGCGGCAATACTCAGCGCCTTACCAAATTGACGAACGATCTCGCCACCGCGCCACCACAAGAATAAACCGGCCGGTAGCCAGGCAAAGGCGTACAAAAATGGCGAACGTGAGCCACAAAACGCCAATGACAATGCCAACCACGGTGCAACAATCCAAAACATCCACTTTGGCAGCTCGTCTTTTTGCGTGACTAAATATGCCGCGCTCGCTAGGCCCCAAGCGAGGTAATGCCCATACATATTTTTTTGGCCGATATTGCCAAAAATCAGTCGTGGGCCTTCTTGTACTAATTGCATAATTTGTGGCACTGCTAGGCCGGAATTAAAGATGGCGCCAGCAAGTAAACCCCAGGCAAACATGGTGACAATACTTTGCGAGCCGTAGACCGCCATCGCGCGTGATAAAGACCAAGCCAGCATCCCGGCGCCCAGTGCATAGACCACAGGATAAACGACTTCGGTGGCGTAATACGGTTGAATAATCGCCGCTTGCACGCCAATAAAACTAGCAAAAGCCAACCAAAAGAGACTGGTCCATGGCGGATTGATTTTGTCTTTGTGATCACTTGGAATAAAAGCACAAGTGAGCGTAATCAAGACGCATAAAACAAAAGCAGCTAATTCAGAAGGGAAAACAGGATTGGGATTCCAGCGAAAAGGAATCCCACACGGCACGGCGGCAAATAAAAATAGCAAGGTCTGCAATAGGCGCAGTTGAATCGGCATAATGAACTCAGAGAAGAATCAAACGGGTACGACCGCTTTGGGGCGAAATAACATGGCGGCAATAAAAACGCCCAGCTCGTAGAGCAAACACAGTGGAATCGCGAGCATTAATTGCGATACCACATCGGGTGGCGTAACAATGGCTGCAATGACAAAAGCGCCGACAATGACATAAGAGCGGATTTCACGCAATTTTGCGATGGAAACCACGCCCATTTTGACCAATACAATCACTGCAATCGGCACTTCAAAAGTCACACCAAAAGCCAAAAACATACCAATGGCAAAATCCAGATATTCGCCAGAATCAGGCAACCATTGCATGCTGGCAGGCACCACCGAGACAATAAACTTAAAAACCACGCCAAAAACTAGAAAATAAGCAAAGGCCATACCCAGAAGAAACAATAGGCTGGAGGCGATGATTAAAGGGATGATGAGTTTTTTTTCATGCTGATACAGGCCGGGCGCAATAAAAGCCCAAGCCTGAAATAAAGTGTGTGGCAAGGTAATAACAAAAGCCACTAAGGCGGCGATTTTTACCTGCACCATAAACGGCGAAGCAATACCGATCGTGACTAATTTTTGGCCGGGTAATACCGCTGCCAGCGGGGCAACGAGTAAATCATATAGTTGCGCTGAAAAAGCAAAGGCAACGATAAAACCCAACAAAAACACCAGTACGCCACGAACTAGGCGGGTGCGTAATTCTAATAAATGGCTAAATAAAGGCTGTAGATTATCGATCATGTCTTTTTTCGCTGTCGGCAAGGGTGGGTCTATTCACAGCCGCAAGGTGATGAACCCAGTGATTCATCGTTCATTGAGGTTAGCGCCGATCGCGATAGGCACTATTGGGGAGTGTTGGCAAAGTGTCGATGGCGTGCTCAAGAGCGGCGCTACTGTCCTCATCACGACTTGTTGGCGGCATTTGTGCGCCTTCGGCGAGCATGGCAGCAGCATCGGCAAAGGGCTGATGAATTGAATTGCGTAAATCATCGGTCCCTTCGCGCAGCTCGGCTTCTAGCTTGGCGAGCTCGCCCATTTGCATTTCTTGGTGGATTTCAGATTTCACATTGGCGATAAAGCGCTGCAAGCGGCCAAGCAGCATGCCGGCCGTTCTGGCAACTTTAGGCATGCGTTCAGGCCCCACTACGATCAATGTGACCGCACCAATGACTAATAACTCACCAAAACTCATGTCAAGCACAGGCATTACCGAAAAAAGCGGGGTGAATAAAAATAGCTAAAACCTGAATGCCAAGCACGCTTAAGGTTTGTCGTTATCAATGACACGACCGACTTCTTTTTCGGCTGGTTTTTTGGCGTCAGCTTCAGCTTGTTCGCCTTCTTTTAGACCATCTTTAAAGCCTTTGACTGCTGAGCCCAAATCTTTGCCGACAGAACCGAGTTTTTTGGTACCAAAAACCAAGATGATAATGACCAGTACCACTAACCAATGCCAAATACTAAATGAACCCATGATATGCCTCGATAAGTAGAGGGCGATTGATCGCCGATAAATTCAAAATTTCTGTATCAATACAAGTAGATATATTGCTACAGGGTAATTAATCTGCGTCTGAGCGTCTATGACTCTTGTGGGGTACCCAAGACATGTAAATGCAAGTGATACACTTCTTGCCCACCTGCTTCACCGGTATTGATCGCCGTTTTAAAGCCAGCTTGTAAACCTTGTTCACGCGCAATGTGTGGTACTCGTGCCAAAAGTTTACCCAGTAAAACTTGATCTTGTTCGGTGCAGCCAAGTAAAGAATCAATATGTTGCTTCGGAATGACTAAAAAATGCACTGGGGCTGCTGGGCGAATATCGTTAAAGGCGATGACATCATCGTCTTCATAAATGATTTTCGCAGGAATCTGTTTGCCAACAATTTTACAAAATAAACAATCGCTCATTGTGCTTCCCATTAGACCTAAGTAGATAAGCAAAAGTTTTCGTGCATCGCCGCTTTGCCAACCAACGTTAAACTTTGGCGGCTAGGCTGGGCGATAAAACTTTTGCACGAATGCTTATTTACGTGCTGCTTTTTCATCAATACCTGAAATGCCTTCACGTCTTGCTAATTCGGCCAGTACATCTTCATGGCTTAAGCCTTGATGTGCCAGCAAAACCATAGTGTGAAACCATAAATCAGCAACTTCTCGCACCAAATGCAGTTTGTCGCCATCTTTAGCCGCCATAATGGTTTCTACTGCTTCTTCGCCGATTTTCTTGAGGATTTCATCGGTGCCTTTATGATACAGCTTGGCAACGTATGACGAAGTTGGATCAGCTAAACGACGCTCAGCCAGCGTAGTCGATAGACGTTCAAGAATTTCAGCGGAAACCATAGCGAGCTCCATACAGCAAACATGAGGGATTATATTGCGCTTACGTTACAAGTTCGTGGCAATTGTAACGGTGTGAGATTTTTTAATGTTGATGATTCGCACCATAAATCGACTTTGGATCTTTTAAAACGGCTTCGGAAACAATCCATTGGCCATTTTGCAAAGTGCGGAAAAAGCAGCTTTCACGGCCGGTATGGCAAGCGATGCCACCTTCTTGGCGGATCTTATAAATCAGCACATCGCCATCGCAATCGAGCTCAATCGCTGATACGTGTTGAAAATGCCCTGATTCTTCGCCTTTGTGCCATAACTTTTGTCGTGAACGAGTCCAATAATGGGCGGTATGTCGCTCGGCGGTAAGCGCAACGGCCTCTCTATTGGCATACGCAAACATCATTACCCGTCCTGACGCTTCGTCTTGGGCGATGACGGGTACCAGACCTTTGTCATCCCACTGGATTTCATCCAGCCAAAGTGGCTGGCTCATAGACGCACCTCGATGCCCGCAGCTTGCATGGCCAGCTTAGCATCTCGGACTGAATATTCGCCAAAATGGAAGATGCTCGCTGCTAGTACCGCATCGGCATGGCCTTGCTTTACGCCATCGACCAAATGCTGCAAATTACCTACACCGCCTGAGGCGATGACTGGAATATTGACCGCATCGGATACGGCACGCGTTAGTGGCAGATTAAAACCAATCTTGGTGCCGTCTCTATCCATGCTGGTGAGTAAAATTTCACCGGCGCCAAGTTGCTGCATTTTTAGCGCCCATTCCACCGCATCAAGCCCGGTTGCACGGCGACCGCCGTGGGTGAAAACTTCCCAACGGCTATTGGTGGCATTGGTGGCTTTGGCGTCAATGGCCACCACAATGGCTTGGCTGCCAAAACGACTCGCAGCTTGTTCGACCACTTCGGGATTGGTCACTGCCGTGGTATTGATGCTGACTTTATCGGCGCCAGCATTGAGTAAGCGACGAACATCGTCAGGAACGCGAACGCCACCGCCAACGGTGAGCGGAATAAAAACTTGCGAAGCCACCGCTTCGATGACGTGCAAAATTAAATCGCGGTTGTCGCTTGAGGCGGTAATGTCGAGAAAGGTCAGCTCGTCAGCGCCTTGTGCATCATAACGGCGCGCAATTTCGACAGGGTCTCCGGCATCACGTAGTTCGAGGAAGTTGACGCCTTTGACGACACGGCCAGCGGTGACATCAAGGCAGGGAATAATACGTTTGGCTAAAGGCATTTTATTTCCGTGCGGTGAGGCACCGCAGATTAATCGAGTTGTTGCTGTTTCCAGTTTTCCCAAATGGCGGCCGCAGCTTCAGCGTATTGGCTGCGGCTGCCAGCAAATTCTGGCGTAAACCATTGGGTGAAAACATTAAAAAGAAGTTGTTGTACGTCGTCGACGTTCAAGCACTGCGGTAGACTGCGTAAAATACTACCTACTTCTGGCGCATAACCTTCCGGCTCGCTGACTAGCGAAATCGTCATCGGGTCATATTCAAACAAAATCTGGCAAACCTCGGCAAACCACTTGGGGTTATTGGCGCGAATCCAATCACCCGTTTTTCTTTCGTCATTTGCCCAATTGAACCAGTCTGGTTTTTCCATGCGCCCTCGCTGACGATTTAGGCGGAAAGTTCATCCGCTAAGTCTTGTGCCTTGGCAAAGTCGATCGTGCCTTCATAAATAGCACGGCCAGTGATCACACCTTCAATGCCTTCATCGGCCACTTCGCATAATTTACGCACATCGTCCAAATTAGTTAGACCGCCAGAGGCAATGACCGGGATGGTTAAAGCTTGGGCTAATTTGACGGTGGCTTCGATATTCACCCCAGACAGCATGCCATCACGGCCGATATCAGTGTAAATAATGCTTTCAACGCCGTAGCCTTCAAAGCGTTTGGCCAAATCAATCACATTGTGATCGGTGACTTTGGCCCAACCATCGGTGGCGACCATGCCGTCTTTGGCATCTAGACCGACAATGATTTGACCCGGAAAGGCATCACACGCTTCGTGTAAGAACCCCGGTTGTTTGATTGCGGCAGTACCAATAATGACGTAATCAATCCCGGCATCAAGATACATTTCGATGGTTTCCAGCGAGCGAATGCCGCCCCCTAATTGCACCGGCACTTCGCCATTGATTGCCGCGAGGATTTTTTTTACCGCGGCCAAATTTTTTGGCTTACCCGCAAACGCACCGTTTAAATCGACTAAATGCATCCGACGCGCACCTTGATCGAGCCAATGACTAACGAAGCTTGCTGGGTCGTCAGAAAATACGGTGGCGTCGTTCATTTCACCTTGGCGCAGGCGTACGCACTGGCCATCTTTTAAATCAATTGCAGGAATAATCAGCATGATGTTAGCGTGTAAAAGTAAATGAGTCGTTAATAGGTCAAAGCCAAGTAAGCAGTATAGGTTAAAACTAGCCAAATTGAGCGAAGCGATTTAAATCTGAATATCTATTTAGCTTATTGCTTACCATTCCAATGCACAAAATTTCTTAATAATTGCAGCCCAGCAGTGTGGCTTTTTTCGGGGTGGCATTGGATTGCAAAGACATTGTCTTTAGCAATCGCCACGGCAAAACGATTGGGATAACTGGTTTCAATGATGGTGTCGTGTGGCTCGGCCGGCGCAAAATGATAGCTGTGAACGAAGTAAAAGCGCTCTTTGTCGGCAATGCCAGCCCATAGAGGGTGGTCTTGCACAATGAACATTTCATTCCAGCCCATATGCGGCACTTTGAGTTTTTGGCCTTGCTCGTCATGCATATTTTCGGGCTTGAACTTAATCACTTTGCCTTTAAAGACGCCAAGACAATCTATGTCGCCTTCTTCGCTATGTTCAAACAACAACTGTGCACCAACGCAAATGCCTAAAAAAGGTTTGCTTGCCGCAGCATCGAGTACCGCTTGCTTTAAGCCGCTGGCCTCGAGTTCACGCATACAATCGGGCATCGCACCTTGACCAGGAAAAACCACTTTATCCGCGCTAGCCACAACAGTCGGGTCGGCGGTGAGGATAATCTCGGCTTGGCCTTGGGCAACCAGCTCAAACGCCTTAGTCACCGAATGCAAATTGCCCATACCGTAATCTACGATTGCTATTTTCATTAAAAATCCAAACCTTAAAAAGAGCTCTCAACGCAGAGACGCAGAGGCGCAGAGTTCAATTTTGGATTTTCTCTGCGTCTTTGCGGCTCTGCGTCGGATCTTGTTGGTATCAGCCGACTAGCGTGCCCTTGGTCGATGGTGTGATGCCCGCCATGCGAGGATCGTGCTCAACGGCCATGCGTAAAGCGCGGCCCAGTGCTTTAAAAATCGTTTCGGCTTGGTGGTGGGCGTTTTTGCCTTTGAGATTGTCGATATGCAAGCTAATTGCGGCATGGTTAACAAAACCACGGAAGAATTCACCAAATAAATCGACATCAAAACCGCCGATCATTGCGCGGGTGTATTCGCAATCGTATTCCAAGCAAGGGCGGCCCGATAAGTCGACCACCACCCGTGATAGCGCCTCATCGAGTGGCACATAGCTGTGGCCATAACGCACAATGCCTTTTTTATCGCCAACCGCTTGAGCAAAAGCTTGGCCCAAGGTAATACCGACATCTTCAACCGTATGATGGGCATCAATATGCAAATCACCAACGGCTTTGATTTCGATATCAAATAGGCCGTGGCGAGCGACTTGGTCGAGCATATGTTCAAAAAAGGGCACACCGGTATCAAATTTGCTGATTCCCGTGCCGTCTAAATTGAGGGTAATGGTGATTTGAGTTTCTAAGGTATTGCGGCTAACTGTTACTTGGCGCATGAGTCTGTTCTCGAGATTGGCAAAGGGCATTCAGCGGAATGCGCGGACCACGATGATGTCGCACTATTCTATCAGAATCCGCCGAATCGTTACGGTCGCCGCCGCGTTTCTTTCTTACAAAAGTGAATGGGCTCGAAGCTTGTCGCAGATCATTCATGTTCAATCTGACACTATTATTTGCAGTGATGACATTTATCTTGGCGCCTCGCTCAAGTAATCGAGCCTTGATGACGATAACAAAGCAAATAGCCGTCTACAAAATGCAATCTCGTTCGTACTATACCGCGGATCATTGGCGCTAAGTTGGTACTTGGCGCGGATGAATTAGATACCACAAATTCAAGAGGTAAATCCATTCTGTGTTTGAGCTGCCTTTAACTGAGCAAGTAGTGCGACAACAGCGCGTATTGGTGGTAAAGCAATCGATGTTTATCGAACCGGTTGGTGCGCGCACGCAGTGCTTGGCCTTGCTGGCTGAGGCGCGGCAAGTGTTTGATGCGCCTTGTTTGATTGATTGCGCTTTGTTGCTCTCGCAAATCGAAGATCAGCTCGGCGATGTAAAGCATGCGCTGAGCTGCTTAACAGAAGCGTTGGTGTACGCCGAAGAATTTAAGCAAATGCAGCGCACGCCGGAAATTTTGGAGCAAATCGGCCGTTGTTATTACTCGCAAGCGTGTTATCCCCAAGCGCTTGAGCATTGGCAGCAATGTGCGGTTTTATGTGGCAAACAAGTCGAGTTTTTAACAACGCGCAGTTTGGCCTTGATTGGCTTGGGGCAAATTTGTGATGCCGGTGGTGACTATGCATTGGCGGCGAAAATGCACAGTCTGGCGCATGGCCTATTGCTAGGGCAGGGTGATCCTTTTTTATTGGTTAAGGCCAAAATTAATTGGGCGGTTAATTTAAAAAAGATCGGTGAAGTCCCCGCAGCAAAAGCGTTACTGCGCGAAGCTTTGCAGCTGTGTTTACAGCAGAAACTGCCACATTATGCGGCGACCAGCTCGTTTCGTTTGGCTGAAATTAAGCTAGAAACCGGAGATTTAATTACAGCAGAAAACTTAATATCGGATGGTTTAGCGATTGTTGCTAGCACGCCATATCATTGGGCCGAGATTAATTTATTGGCCTTATGGGCGCAATTAATGGCAAAAAAAGGGCTGCTGGTATCGGCGCTGAGCATTATTCAGCGTGGCTTGCTGATTGCAAAGGCAGATGGGCTACGGCATTTAGAAATGCGTTTAAGTGAGCAAGCCGAGCGTTACGCTCGCAGCACTGGCCAGTTTGAATTAGCGGATGATTTGGCGCGCCGAGTTAATTTTATTTTGCTGCATTTAAATGCTGGGATGGTGCCCAATATTTCACCCAATCTGAGCGGTCTAAGTGAGTTACTTATTTAGGGTATGTGGCTATAGAGCATTTATTTATTATTTTGTAGAGCAATACATAGGCTTTTTATTTGTGGCATCAACAGCCCCGCAATCGCCATTGCGGGGCTGTTTGCTTTAGGCTTTTAAGCGTAGTTCAGCGGCATTGGCGTGTGCTGTTAGGCCTTCACCGTGCGCGAGAACGCTGGCAATTTTGCCCAATTTTTGTGCGCCGGCTTCAGATACTTTGATAATCGACGAGCGTTTTTGGAAGTCGTATACGCCAAGCGGGCTAGAAAAACGTGCGCTGCGGGCGGTTGGTAAAACGTGGTTGGGTCCGGCGCAATAGTCGCCCAAGCTTTCTGAGGTGAATTGCCCCATAAAAATAGCGCCAGCGTGGCGGATTTGCGGCAATAGCGCATCAGGATCTGCAACGGACAATTCCAAATGTTCTGGTGCGATGTAATTGCTAATTTCGCACGCCTCAGCCAAGTCTTTCACTAAAATTAGCGCGCCGCGATTAGCCAGTGATGCGCTAATAATATCTTTGCGTGGCTGTGTTGGCAGTAATTTGCTGATGCTGGCTTGGACTTCAGCGAGATAGGCGGCATCGGTGCATAGCAAGATCGACTGGGCGATTTCATCGTGTTCGGCTTGGCTAAATAAATCCATCGCCACCCAATCGGCTGGCGTTGTGCCGTCGGCAATCACTAAAATTTCGGATGGGCCGGCCACCATATCAATACCGACGATACCAAACACTGCGCGTTTGGCGCTCGCCACGTAGGCGTTGCCTGGGCCAGTGATTTTATCGACTTGCGGAATCGTTGCGGTACCAAATGCCAATGCACCAACGGCTTGCGCGCCGCCAATGGTAAATGCCCGGCTCACACCTGCAACATACGCTGCACCGAGCACCATATCATTGCGCTCGCCACGCGGTGTTGGCACCACCATGATGATTTCTTGAACGCCAGCAACGTGCGCTGGAATGGCATTCATCAGTACTGATGATGGATACGTTGCTTTGCCACCTGGAACATAAATGCCAACGCGATCGAGCGCGGTCACTTGCTGGCCGAGCAGCGTGCCGTCTTCATCTTCGTACGTCCAAGATGCCATTTTTTGTTTTTCATGAAAGCTGCGTACTCGCGCTGCCGCGGCTTGTAATGCCGCGGCTTGATCGCTTGGCAGGCGCTCGAATGCGGCTTTGAGTTCTTCTTGGCTTAGCTCCAAATCGGCCATGGTTTGCGCGCTGGTGCCATCAAATTGATTGGTGTATTCAATCACGGCGGCGTCGCCACGGGCTTTTACATCGGCCAAAATGCCAGCAACACGAACGTCGACTTGTGGGTCTTGCGAGGTTTCAAACGCCAGCAGTGCGGTGAGTTCAGATTGAAAATCGACGGAAGTAGAATCAAAACGGCGAATCATGGCGTAGACCCAATGCAAGAAAGAATGGCGTTGATTATACCCTGACTTATCCGTCTATCGGCGGCGATCCAGCTAAATGTCATTTAGGGCCTCAAGCTGAAAATCAGAAGTAATAAAGGCGCGGTGCGCTGTTGTTTTTCGCGATGAGACAATAAAAAGCGCCGTCACAAGGACGGCGCGCTGTATCGATGGGACTGTGCTTAGTGCGGATTAGATACCGAATGCAGTAGTTTATCGGTGTAAGCGAGCGCCGCAGCAGACACGAGGAAAGACAAATGAATAATCACTTGCCATTTCATTGTTGCTTCTGAGGTTTGTGCGGCGTTGATAAAGGTCTGCAATAAATGGATCGATGAAATACTGATAATCGCCATCGAGAGTTTGACTTTAAGTACTGTCGCGTTCACATGATCTAGCCATTCAGGCTGGTCTGGATCATTGTCAATGTGCAGTCGAGAAACAAAGGTTTCGTAACCGCCAACAGTCACCATGAGCAATAAATTCGCAATCATGACCACGTCGATCAAACCCAATACGGCGAGCATAATTTGGGTTTCGCTCAATGAGGTTAAATTCATCAGCATATTGTAAAGCGCAGCGAGAAACTTATAAGCGTAAACGCCTTGCACCACAATCAGGCCGAGGTAAATCGGTAGTTGTAGCCAGCGGCTACTAAAAATGATTTTTGAAATAAACGGTGTTTTTAGATTGGATGCTGTTGAGGGTTTCATCTCACAAGGTCTCATAAATTTGAAGAAGTGGAGTTGTCAGTTTTACTGACCGCGTGATCGTCGTTGAGTTCGGTTTTAGGCTCGATTTTGGCTTTACGCGGCGTTTTGGGTTTGGATTGCGGAAAAATCACCCGACTAAAAATTAAAGTCATAAACACGCCAAAATGCGTGGTCCCAATCAGTGATTCGGCAATAAATAGCATTTGCCCTTGATCAGAACACGGCAGTAAATCGCCAAAACCAACGGTAGAAAAAACCTCAGCTGAAAAATAAATCGCCTGTAGTAACGTCGGCTCTTTCAGGCAATGCAGCGGTGGGCCAAATAAAGCAAAATGATGCCAACCGACCGCAAACACCATGGCCAAAATGATATTACTTAAGACAAACAACCAAACTGCATGTTCGGGCGTCACGCCTTCACTCAGGCGCTGGCCTTTAGCAATACTAAAAATAAAGTAAAAATAATTAGCGTAAATGGCAACAATAAAAAAAATCAGCCGCTCATTGACGTGGGTAAAGGCAAATAGCTGCAATAGCCATGGCCAGCAAAACATCATTGCCAGCGCATAAAATGGCGCTTTGCGCCAACTAATCCAGCTTTGCCAGCGCACGGTGCTTAGTTTTTCCGACCGTTAACAGTCGCAGTAAACGCATCCAGCATCGGTTGAATCCGCGCTTGTTTGAGTTTGAGTGCTGATTGATTGATGACTAAACGACTCGAAATATCGCGAATATGCTCAACGGCGACTAAATCATTGGCTTTGAGCGTGCTGCCAGTTGAAACCAAATCGACAATGGCATCAGCCAAACCCACTAAGGGGGCTAATTCCATTGAGCCATACAGTTTGATTAAATCGATGTGCACGCCTTTGCTGGCAAAATGCTCTTTAGCCTGTTCAGTGTATTTGGTGGCGATGCGTAAACGCGCGCCTTGTTTCACCGCTTCGGCATAATCAAAGCCATTTTGTACCGCCACCATTAGGCTGCATTTGGCGATTTCTAAATCTAGTGGCTGATACAAACCTTGGCCACCATGCTCAATCAGGACGTCTTTACCGGCGACACCTAAGTCGGCCGCGCCATATTGCACATAAGTGGGTACGTCCGAAGCACGTACAATAATCAGCTGCACATCGGCTTGATTGGTGCCGATAATGAGCTTACGCGTGCTTTCGGGCGCTTCACTTGGCACAATCCCTGCCGCTGCCAATAAGGGGAGCGTTTCTTCAAAAATACGGCCTTTCGATAGCGCGATCGTAATCATTAGGATTTCCTGCAGTGGCGCCCAGCGCCACGGTTTTATTTAAATAGTTTGAGACCGGCAGGGTATTTAGCAGGCCAGCCATTTATGGCTTTGGCCGCTTCCCAAACTGAAAACAAAGAAGCACCAATGGCAACCCACCAAATAAAAATGGGCGTTTTAAAGAATAAAGTCGCAATCAGCGCCAATACATAAAAACAAGCCATTAGCATTTGAAAATTACAAATTTGCACCGCGTGTTGTTCAACGAATTCCGAGTGCGCGCGGGCAAATTGCAAACCCAAAAAAGGCACAATCAGCGCCAATACTTGCAGCGGAATAATCGGCAACCAACATAAGCCAGACAAATGCAAAATCACGGCACAGGTTTTTTCCGCCTGTGTGGGTGGCTTGAGTTTGCCGTCGCTATCTTCACTTGCTGGTTTGGGATTGATATTGAACATTAATGAAATCGCTCAATACTTGCGCCAATGCCAGCGAGTTTGGTTTCAATATGCTCATAGCCGCGATCAAGATGGTAAATACGATCAACAATAGTTTCGCCTTCAGCAATCAAACCGGCAATCACTAAGCTGGCAGAAGCGCGTAAATCAGTAGCCATGACGACTGCGCCAGATAGTTTTTCAACGCCGGTGATAATGGCGGTATTGCCTTCGGTATTGATTTTTGCGCCCATGCGAACCAATTCAGGCGCATGCATAAAACGATTTTCAAAAATCGTTTCAGTCACCACGCCAGTGCCCTCAGCAATACAATTGAGCATCATAAACTGCGCTTGCATATCGGTTGGGAATGCTGGATACGGCAGCGTGCGTAAATTCACTGCGCGTGCGCGATGCTTCATTTCCAGTGAAATCCATGTTTCACCGGCTTCGATATAAGCGCCAGCTTCACGTAATTTATCGAGTACCGAATCCAAAATGTCTGCACGGGTGTTTCTTAGCAATACTTTACCTTGCGCGGCGGCAGCGGCGACTAAGAAAGTGCCGGTTTCGATACGGTCGGCAATGATGGCGTGTTCTGCGCCATGCAAGCTGGCAACGCCTTCGATGGTAATGGTATCAGTACCGTGGCCGGTGATTTTGGCACCCATTTTGATCAGGCATTCTGCCAAATCAACAACTTCGGGTTCACGCGCGGCGTTTTCGATCACGGTAATCCCGTCGGCCAGTGTGGCGGCCATCAATAGGTTTTCTGTACCGGTAACGGTGACCATATCGCAAACAATGCGCGCGCCTTTGAGGCGGCCTTTGGCTTTGACATAACCGTGCTCGATAATGATTTCAGCGCCCATAGCTTCAAGGCCTTTGATGTGCTGATCAACAGGGCGAGCACCAATGGCGCAACCGCCAGGCAAAGACACTTGCGCTTCACCAAAGCGAGCTAGCGTTGGGCCGAGCACCAAAATTGAAGCACGCATGGTTTTAACCAATTCATACGGCGCAGTGAGGCTGGTGAGTTCAGCAGCAGTGAGTTCGTACTCGTGGACGTTATCTGTCATCACGCGAACGCCCATGCCTTGTAGTAATTTTTGCGTGGTTTTCACATCGGCCAATTGCGGCACATTGGTCAAGCGCAATGTGTCAGCAGTGAGCAAGCAGGCACATAAAATCGGTAATGCGGCGTTTTTGGCGCCAGAAATAGTAATTTCACCAGCCAGTGGGTGACCACCGATAATTCTTAATTTGTCCATGATGTATCAATTCTCTAAAAACGAAATAGGCAATGAAATCCGTCGGCTTATGGCTTGCGCCGCATCGAATGCGAGATCGCATGATGGCTGGCGGTGGCTTGGCGACGGTGAAGTTTTATTTAAACCAAGTCCACCACACCCAAGCGACAATGCCAATGAGCCACGGCAAATTGCTCAGCGCGACTAAGCGGCCCATGCTGCGGCGATCTTGGGGTTTTTTGGCGTCGATTTTGGCTTGTTCAATAACGGCTTTGGCGTCATCAATGGCCGATAAATCAAAACGTTTATCGGGGTCGGCCATTAACGCTTGGCCATTTCAGCCGGTGTGAGGGTCGCGCGCATTGAGATTGCGTGCAGTTCACCTGAATCGATATAGGATTTTAAGCCGTCGTTGATTAAGCGATGTCGCGCTAATAAACCCAAACCTTCAAAGCGGCTTGAGACTATCGTGGCATAAAAATGATGACCATCGCCTTCAACATCCAGCTGTTCGCAAGGCAGGATTTGGGCAATAAGGGCTTGTACTTGTTCTGGCGTCATGATGCTCTTTAGGGGGTCAAATCGACTCTAGGCGATGAAATTATCGCTGGAGTAAATAGTTAGCGGCGAATTTTGTATCCCGATTTTATCAAGGAGAAGGCCATTGCGGCGAGAATAAGTAAACTAAATCCGACTACGGACAAAGAAAGCCATGGATTGACATCACTTTGACCAAAAAAACCGTAGCGAAAGCCGTCAATCATATAAAAAACCGGATTAAAGTGCGATACCTTTTGCCAAAATGGCGGCAAGCTATGAATTGAGTAAAACACGCCAGATAAAAACGTCAGCGGCATAATCAAAAAGTTTTGAAAGGCAGCTAGCTGATCAAATTTTTCGGCCCAAATCCCTGCAATCATGCCCAATACCGCCATGATGCCGCAGCCTAATAGCGCAAAAATTAAGATCCATAAGGGGTATTTAAGGCTAGGCATGTCAAATATTAGTGCAGTGAGCGATACCCCTAGGCCGACCACCAGTCCACGCACAATTGCGGCCAAGGTATAGGCTGAGAAAAACTCAAAGTGCGATAACGGTGGCAGCAAGACAAATACCATACTGCCGGTGACTTTGGATTGAATAATGCTCGAGCTGGTATTGGCAAAAGCATTTTGCAGCATGCTCATCATCATCAAGCCAGGAATCAAAAACGCGGTATAGCTCACGCCGGCTAAAGGTTGCACGCGATCGGCTAATACTTGTGCAAACACCAATAAATACATCAATGCAGTCAAAATCGGTGCGGCGACGGTTTGAAAGCCAACCTTCCAAAAACGTAATATTTCTTTATAAAACAGCGTGTAAAAACCGGTCATTGTCGTTGCCTAAGGTCAAGCGGTGAGAGGACGGTGGCGCGCGTTTAAGCACTCATCATTTGAACGAAAATGTCTTCTAAATCAGCTTGAGCAATTTCGATGTCTTTGAGCGTAAGGCCCGCTTGGCGCAAGGTCATTAAAATATGCTCAAGTGCATTGCAGTCTGCCAGTTTGATTTCAAAGCCATTGTCCCGCTCGCGCAGCAACAGCGACTGCAAAACCGCCGGCCATGCTCCAGCAGTGAGTTTGATCAGTGCGGTGCGCGCTGCGCCTCGGCTCATGATTTGTTCTTTGTTTTCTAGCGCCAGTAAACGGCCTTGCTTGAGCATCGCGATGCGATTACACAGCGTTTGCGCTTCTTCGAGGTAGTGCGTGGTGAGCACAATGGTATGGCCAGCTTGATTCAGGCTGCGAATAAAGGCCCACAATGTTTGCCGTAATTCGACATCGACTCCAGCAGTCGGCTCATCAAGCACGATAACAGGGGGTTTATGCACCAAGGCTTGAGCTACCATAACGCGGCGCTTCATACCCCCAGAAAGGGCGCGCATATTGGCGTCGGCTTTACTTGTTAGGCCGAGGTTTTCGAGAATATCGTCAATCCAAGCGCCGTTGTTTTTTAAACCAAAATAACCCGATTGAAATTGCAAGGTTTCGCGCACAGTAAAAAAAGGATCAAACACCAATTCTTGCGGCACGATACCGACGGCGCGCCGCGCTTGACGGTAATCGCTGCTAACGTCGTAGCCCATGACGCTGGTGCGCCCTTGGCTGGCTTTACTCAGGCCAGCAAGGATAGAAATCAGCGTGGTTTTACCTGCGCCATTGGGGCCAAGTAGGGCAAAGAAATCGCCTTCTTCAACGCGAAAACTAATGTCGTTTAGCGCAGTAAAGTCGCCAAATTGTTTGCTTATGTGGTCAAAAATAATTGCGCTCATGGGGTTTCCGAGGTGACTGCGCTTGGGGCTCTGGCGATCGGTGCTGCTTCAGGACCAGCATCAGCGTCTAAGTCGTCTGCTGAGCCCATGGGTAAAGGAAACGGTGGATTGCCATCGTGAATTTTAAACCAGCGGCGTTGCAAATAGCTGTCGCGGATAAACGCGTAAGGATCCGCTTGTTCGTCGATGATTTTATCTAACGGCAGGATTTGTGCCCGGGCGTTGACGATATAGACGCTGTAATAAGTGATTTGTCCGGCCAAATCATCGACGTAATCAATCGGCCCCCAAATAAAGCGCGACAAAGGCTCTACGCTATCGCGTAAGGTGGTTGGGCCATAAAATGGCACCATCAAATAAGGCCCTGTTGGCAGCCCCCAATAACCGAGGGTTTGGCCTAGGTCTTGATTTTGTTTTTCAATCGGTAAATCGCTGGCCCAATCAATTAGGCCGCCCACGCCCACGGTTGAATTGACCAAAACTCGGCCAAAGCTTTTAGAGGCCGGTGTGGCTTTGCCTTGCAATAAGGCGGCAGGAATGCTGAATAAATCGTCGATGTTTTCAAAAAAGTTATCCACGCCTTTACGTAGCGGTGGCGGCACAAAGCGCACATAGCCTTTGGCTACTGGGCGCAATACCGCATCGTCAACCGCTTTATTCATTTTATAAATGGGGCGGTTGATCGGCTCGAGTGGGTCGTAATTATTTTGCGGCGTTGCACAAGCACCGAGCAGCAATAAAGGGAACACAATCAGGCGGCGTAACATGGCGGACTCAAAAAGCAAATTAGATGGATGAAGTATAGAGAGCATTTTTAGCAACTTGATTCGCTTTCGCTGGCATTATAAAAAAAATGACTTAAGCCATAAACGGCGATCAGTTGCAGCAGATTAGCGGGTAAATGAATCAGCCGTAATGTGCATTGTGCCGCGCTAGCACGGCGCTGCCATTCGAGCAGTAAGGCCACGGCACTCGAATCGACTTGCTTTAAATCGCTAAAATCGAGCGTGAGATCAGCTTGCGACAATGAGGCGTCGAGTAGATTGAGTGCTGCGGGGCTACTGGCAAAGCTAAGCTCTGCGCTAATGCGGATCTCGGTCTTCATTTGCTTTGACGTGAACTGTTATTTTTTTCGCTCAGCGATTTAATCAAACCATCAATCCCATCTTTGCGAATCACTGCGCCAAACTGGTTGCGATGATTATTAATAAAGCTAATGCCTTCAACGCTGATATCAAATACTTTCCATTCGCTGCCGATTTTTTCAAAGCTAAAATCCAGCGGAATCGGTTTTTGCCCCGGTAAGGTGACTTCGGTGCGCACGGTTTGCTCGCTGGCGTCGTTACCGGCACGCGTGCCGCGTACATTGATTTGCGCATTTTTGTATAAAGTCAGCGCCGATAGATAAGTACGAATCATCATGGTGCGAAATTCTTTGCTCAGCGCGTCTTGCTGCGCGGGCGTTGCGCTTTTCCAGTAACGGCCTACAGCTAGCGAAGTCATTCGATTGTAATCGGCGAGTGGCGATAGGCGTTGATCGACTAAGTCGCGCATTTTGCTGGTGTCTTTATCATTTTTTTTAATGATATCGAGCACGTCTTTACTGGTGCTGCGCACAATTTGTTCTGGGTTATCATTGTTGGCAATACTCGCGCCGGCGGTAAAGCTTAAGGTGATGATTAATAATAATTTACTAACAAGCGAGTACATATTTATTGCTCCGAGTTGTTGGCTTTGTCGCCTTGACTAAATAAAAAGCGACTAATGAGTTGCTCCAGCACAATGGCAGAAGAGGTGACTTTAAAGCGATCACCATTGACGAGATTTTTCTCGTCGGCGCCCGGCGTGATGCCAATATATTGCTCGCCCAATAAGCCCGAAGTCAGAATTTCTGCCGAGCTGTCTTTGCTAAAGTGATAGCGGCTATCCATCGCCATTTCGACCTTGGCAACGTAGCGTTCATTGTCAAAACTAATATTGCTAACGCGGCCCACCACCACCCCAGCACTTTTAATTGGTGCTCTAGGTTTAAGGCCGCCAATGTTTTCAAAATCAGCGCTTAATTCATAGCTCGATGTGGCGGGTAAACTGCTGGAGCTACTGACTTGTAAAGCTAAAAACAACAGGGCGGCAATGCCAGCTGCGGCAAACAAACCCACCCAAAAATCAATCATGCCTCGTTTCACTATTAAACCCCTCGGAACATAAACGCGGTCAAAATAAAGTCCAGCGCCAAAATAACTAAAGAACTCGTGACTACCGTGCGCGTCGTAGCACGTGATACACCTTCCGCGGTGGGCGGTGCATCGTAGCCTTCAAAAACGGCAATTAAAGACACGGCAAAACCAAAGAACACACTTTTGATAATGCCATTCATCACATCAAGGCGAAAATCGACCGCGCCTTGCATTTGCGACCAAAAACTACCGTCGTCCAAGCCCAATAAGTGCACGCCGACCAAGTAACCGCCAAAAATCCCCATCGCACTAAAGATCGCGGCCAGTAAAGGCATGGAGATCACCCCACCCCAAAAGCGCGGCGCAACCACGCGGGCAATCGGATTAACCGCCATCATTTCCATCGCCGACAATTGTTCGGTGGTTTTCATTAAGCCAATTTCAGCAGTGATCGCACTACCAGCGCGGCTGGCAAATAGCAGCGCGGCGACCACTGGGCCTAATTCCCGCACCAAGGACAGAGCGACTAAAATCCCGAGCGAGCTCGAAGCGCCAAAGCGTTGTAGCGTGTCATAGCCTTGTAGCGCCAATACCATGCCAACAAACAGCCCCGACACCGAAATAATCAAAACGGATAAAACGCCAGCAAACCAAATCTCACGCATCGTCAACTGTGGGCGCAGCAGGCAGCTGCCTGAATGGCGCAAAATCGCAATTAAAAATCGGCAAGCAAAACCCAGCTTAATCAAAGCATTGGTGAATGGTGCGCCAAGACGGCTAAAAAAATTAAACAACAAAAGTGGCCTCCGCGATGGTGGTGTTCAACATGGCAAACCCAGTTGCTCTGCATAAGGTACTGCTGGCTTATGAAATGGCAATGGGCCATCGGGGCGTGCATGAATAAACTGCTGCACAAAAGGGTGGGTTGACGCTTTGACTTCTGCTGGCGTGCCTTCGGCAACGATTCGGCCTTCGGCCAAAAAATAAACGTAATCGACAATTGCCAGCGATTCGGCCACATCATGCGTCACCACAATCGATGCCGTGCCAAGTGCATCATTGAGTTCACGAATTAATTTGCCCACCGTGGCCAAAGAAATCGGATCTAAACCGGTAAACGGTTCGTCATACAACATCACAGCAGGATCTAAAGCAATGGCGCGCGCCAAAGCCACTCGTCTTGCCATACCACCGGATAATTCATGCGGCATTTGCTGCGCAGCGCCGCGCAAACCGACGGCTTCGAGCTTCATCAGCACTAAATCTTTAATCATCGATTCAGGTAACTGAGTGCGTTCGCGCAGTGGGAAGGCGACGTTATCAAACACCGATAAATCCGTAAATAACGCCCCAAATTGAAACAACATGCCCAATTTACGGCGCATTTGATACAGATCGTGCTCGTTGAGTTGGCCAACATTTTGCCCATCCAGCCACACTGCGCCTTGCTTGGCCTGTAATTGGCCGCCAATCAATTTGAGCAAGGTGGTTTTACCTGAGCCTGAGCCCCCCATGATCGCCACCAGTTGACCACGGCGTATCGATAAAGATACGTCGCGCAATATCTGGTTTTCAGCATAGGAAAAGCTGACATTTTGAAATTCAAGCAGGTTCATGGATTTAAGCTGAGTGATTGAAAACGAATTTTATGGCTTTCTAAGTATACAGGCTAGAGGTCATTATTGATGCTGCGTTGCAGCAAAGAACTCGCGTTACCGTCATTGCGCTGATGACTGGCTTGCGCTTCTTCAATCATAAAGTCGGATTATACCGTGTATATATTTTCTCACATCTGACTATTTGACATATCGCTCGCCAGCGTTTTGTTTTTAGGTTGGTGATTGAGATCCCCAAGTGTTGCCAGCGCATATTCTTTCTTTACGTTTACTTACAATTTGTTTATACAGACGTTATGCTATTTGACAGATGAAATCTTGTTTTCAAGTCACTGTCATATGATTTATGTCATGGGGTTTAATTTTGTATCAAACGTATTTTGGTTTACATAGCCCACCATTTCGCCTGACTTCGCATCCCGATTTTTTCTTTTTTGGAGCGGGTCGCGGTGAAATCCTTGATACCGTGCTAAACGCTATTCAGGCCGGTGAAGGCTTGATTCAAGTGATCGCTGAAATCGGCGCGGGCAAAACGCTATTGTGCCGCATGTTGCTGACACGGCTATCCAATTGCGTTGATACGATCTTTATGCCGAATTTTGCCGTGCTTGAGAATGAATTTTTAGTCACGATTGCTGCGCAATTACAAATTCAACTCAGTAGTGGCAGTAGCCATCAAGTTTTTGATCAGATCGAAGTTGAGCTCATGCGTCGGCATGCCGCAGGTCGGCAGGTGGTGTTATTGCTCGACGCTGCGCAGGCAATGCCGCTTGAGTCTTTTGAACTATTACGCTTATTGAGTGATTTAGCCATTCGATCGCAGCCATTATTGCAAATCGTGCTGTTTGCGCGCCCAGAGTTAGAGCAGCAATGGGCCAATACGGCGTTAAGTCCGCTGTGCGAACGAGTCAGTCACAACTTGGTTTTGCCTTTACTTACGACAGATGATGTGAGCGAATATTTGGCTTGTCGCTTATCGGCGGCGGGTTATCAAGGGGAAACCTTGTTTAGCGCCCCAGCGGTGCAATTGATTGCCCAAGCCACGCAAGGGATCAGTCGGCAGATTAATGTTATTGCAGATCAAGCCTTGCTGGCGGCCTATACCGATCAAGCCGTGAGTGTGGAGGCGAAGCATGTGCAAAGTGTACTGCAAGATGAGGCGGTAACGTCATCGCGTTTTAGCCATATTCAGCGATGGGTGGCACTCATTGTACTTGGCGCTTTGTTGCTACTATTTTGGTTTTTTTATCCCAATCCAGTGCAAATTAGCGAGCCATTACTTTGGCCGCGTTCGGAAAAACTCTCGTCGCTAAGCGAAAACGCCGACATCAAATTACGCTCTGCAGCTGCACCCTTGTTTCTCAATGAACGAGTGATGCAATCAAATAAAAAGCTGATTGCCGCTGACGCCAATAGCATGACGATTCTGGTTTCTAAAGTGCCACAAACTCAGCTGCTGCGCTTAGAACAGCTAGTGAGTGATTTAGAAATGCATCTAGGGACAAGTCGTGTGTTGGTGTATCCCACATTACTTAATGACAACTTGGCATGGGGCGTGTTGGCAGGGCTGTACCCAGATGAGAAAAAAGCGCGCGAGATAACGCAGTTGCTGGAACAAGCGCATCCACAGCGTAAGCATAAAATTCAAACCATCGGCGTTTTGCGCGGCGAAATGTTGTTGCTGCGCGACTAGATGAATCAGCAAGTCGCTGAAACTTTAAATTTTTAAAAGCTATGCTAGCTTGAGGTAAGTTAATAAAAAGAAACCAAGTATGCAAAAGGCTTTGTTGATCGCAGGATGTTTCTTGCTGTTCGGTAGTGCTTGCTCAACATCCAACGGTTTACAAGTCACTGGGCACATCAGTCAAAGCACTGCGTCTGCCGCGATGCCCAGCGCAGCGATTCCGTCGGTGGTGCCGTCAATTCCGGTTTTACCCAAGCCTAATGTGCGCCAGCAGCTCGAGGTTTATAGCGTCGTTGTGAGTCAGCTTGGGGTCCACGATTTATTGTTTGCTTTGGCGCGCGACGCACGCATCAATATCGACGTGCACCCTGCGGTGAGCGGCAATATTACGTTGAACGCGATTAACCAAACCTTGCCACAAATTCTCGATCGCATTGCTGGCCAAGCTGATATTCGGTGGAGCATGGTCAATGGCGTGCTCACCGTGGTGCCCGACACGCCAACGCTGCGCATTTATCAGCTCGATTACTTTAATTTGCAGCGTAATATGCGCTCGAGTTTAAATATTTTAAACTCAGTTAAATCGGTTTCAGATCCCAGCAACGCCAGCAATAGCACCGGTAGTACTTCGTTTTCGGCGATTGATAGCGAGTCGAAAAATCTATTTTGGCAGCGCTTAGAAAGTAATCTCAAAGAAATCCTCGACATTAAATCTGAGCCAGCGCCGACGAGCACAGCCACGAGCAAGCTGAGTCAATACGCAACACAACAAGCCTTGCTGCCAGGTCAGGCACAAACTACTGCCATCGAAAACAGCGCCAAGCTAGAAAAAATGCTGGCGCAAATTGACAAAATCCAAGCCGAAACCCTCGCCATCCAGCAGCAAGCCGTGCAAGCAGCTTCCTCCGTTGCGCCGGTGCACAATTTGGTGGTGATTCATCCTGAAACCGGCACTATTAGCATTCGGGCGCCGCAAAAATCGCAGCAAAAAGTCGCCGAATATTTGGCCAAGATTCAAGCCTCAGCGCAGCGGCAAGTCTTGATTGAGGCCACGATTGTTGAAGTGGTGCTCAGTGACCAATATCAGGCGGGCATTGATTGGGCGCAAATCGCCACTGGTGCGGGTTGGAGCTTTGGGCAAAGCGTATTGGCGAATAATCTGGCGACGGCACCGGTGAGTTTATTGGCTTACAAAAGTAATAACTTTAATGCCACGGTGAAATTACTTGAGCAGTTTGGCAAAACCCGGGTGCTCTCTAGCCCCAAAATTACCGCGCTGAATAACCAACCGGCGGTGATGAAAGTCGTGGAAGAGCTGGTTTATTTCACCATCACGGTCACGCCGGCCACGTCAGACACCAATGGCATCATTACCCCTGCGGCGTATGAGAGCGTGCTGCATACCGTGCCGGTGGGTTTGGTGATGCAGGTGACGCCGCAGATTTCTGAATCGGGCGCGATCTCAATGAATGTGCGGCCGACCATTACCAATGTCAGCGGCTATGTCGAAGATCCAGCGGTAGCGATTATTGCATCGACCACCAAGGTGGCATTAAAAAGCTTGGTGCCGGAATTACAAGTGCGCGAGTTTGATTCCACGCTCAAAATTGCCAGCGGCCAAATCGCTGTCTTGGGTGGCTTAATTCAAGACAAACAAGTCAATTTACGCCAAGGCGTGCCGGGTTTGTCGCGCTTGCCGTGGATTGGGGATGCGTTTAGCTATCGTGATGACAAAGTTAGCAAAATCGAATTAGTGGTGTTTTTGCGCCCGATCATGATTAAAGATCAGGGGGTTGACCCGCAGATTTTGCCAAGTGCTGATTTTTTTGATTCAAAATCAGCGCCAGAATTGTCGGCGTTTCACAGCGGACTGATGCCTGCGATGGGGCCGGCGCAATGAATTTGCCAAGCTTAAAATCCCCCGCGGGCAAAGTTTCCGCGGATTTCAGCGCCGTCGATGAAGCTGCCGCGATCGTCAATCGCTCGGCTGGCGCCGACCGTGCTAGCCAACTTAAGCGTGCATTGGCGGCGAGTTTACCGTGGTTGATTGTCGGCGGTGGCATTGTGCTTGGTGCGGGGTTGGCATACGTTTTTTTGCCGTATCAAATATCAGCAAAACCAATTATGGCGAGCGCAGCGCTTGGCCGTGAATCCGTTTCTAGTGAAGTAGTCAAAAGTGAATCAATCACCAGTGCTTCGGTGGCAATAACGGCGGCATTGAATACTCAATTGGATGGGTATGTTAATGCAGCGTCCTTGGTTAAAGCGCTAGATGCCAATACCCAGCCAATTCAAGCATCAGCACCTTCGGCGACTCCCACGCGCGTAGCGCCGCAATTACGCTTTAACGCCAGCGCTCAGATCGTTAGGCCAAGCGGGCCGGCGCGTATGGCGGGCGTGACGCAGATTCAAGCGCAGATAAAACGGCAGCCTGCGAACCCGGTAGATCCCGTACAGCAAGCATGGCAAGCCTATCAAAAAGGTGAGTTTACGCAGGCCGAGCAGTATTACCAGCAGGCGATGCAGCAAAACCCTCGGCAGCGCGATGCGGTTTTGGGTTTGGCAGCCATCGCGCAAATCCGTGGTGATACACCACGCGCACACAGCCTGTATCAACATCTTTTGCAGCTGCACCCTCAAGACGCCGCCGTGAAACAGGCGTTAATGGCGCTGCCACAAGCGGTGGCTGAACAAGATATTTTGCAATTAGAGCAAAGCGGCCAAGCTGATCCACAGGTTTTAGCGCAGTTTTATGCCAGCGAGCAGCGCTGGAGCCAAGCACAGGCGCAGTTTTTTATCGTCTATAGCCAAAACCCCAGCGCCACGGCGGCATTTAATTTAGCGGTGAGTTTGGATCATTTGCAGCAGCCTACATTGGCGATTCAATATTATCGTCAAGCGTTACAAGGGGTAGGGGCGTTTGATCGCTCGGCAGTGCAGCAACGGATTGCGGTCTTAAGCGCGCAGCCCATGTCGAGTGAGGCGCAACATGCAGCACAGCACTAAACGGCGCTTGGGTGAGCAGTTAATTGATAAAGGTTTGATTTCTGACGATCAACTGCGCATCGCCTTGCTTGAGCAGCGCCAATCGGGGCTGTTATTGGGCAAAATTTTAGTGGACTTGGGGTTTTTATCTGATCACGTGTTACGCGAAGCACTGTCTGAAAATCTAGGCCAAGTTAGTATCGATTTAAGTCGCGTCATTTGTGATGCGCTGGCGATTGCTTTGCTCCCCAAGGCGATGGCCAAGCGCTTATTGATTTTGCCAATAGGCTTAAATCCAGCGCAAACTAAGCTGACGGTCGCCATGGCCAATCCCAATCATTTATTACAGATTGATCAGCTGCGGCTCCACACGCAAGGCCAATTTGAGATCGACGTGGTGTTGGCGGCAGAATCGGATTTAATCCGCGCCATTGATCAATATTATGGTTTTGAATTATCCATTGATGGTATTTTGCGCGAAATCGAAACCGGAGAAATTGATTACGGCAGCTTAAATCATTCGCAGTTTGAGTATTCGCAACCGGTAGTGCGTTTGATCGATGCCTTATTGGCTGACGCCGTGCGCTGCGGCGCGTCGGATATTCATTTTGAGCCAGAGTTGTCTTTTGTTCGCATCCGTTATCGTATTGACGGGGTATTACGGCAAATTCGCGCGCTGCATAAAACCTATTGGCCAGCGATAGTGGTGCGGCTAAAAGTGCTAGCTCAGATGAATATTGCCGAAACGCGTGCAGCGCAAGATGGGCGAATTTCGCTGACTTTGGCCGGACGAGCGATGGATTTTCGCGTGTCGGCGCAGCCAACCAGTTGGGGCGAAAACCTCGTGTTGCGGATTTTAGATCGCCAAAATGGCCTATTGAGCTTGGCTGAGCTCGATTTTAGCGTGGCTAATTTAGTGCTATTGCAGCAGATGATTCGCCGCCCCGCGGGGATGATTCTGCTCACTGGGCCGACTGGATCGGGCAAAACCACCACCTTGTATTCGATTTTGAATCACATCAATTCGGTCGCGCTCAATATCATGACGCTGGAAGATCCGGTTGAATATCCCTTGCCTTTGATTCGGCAAACGTCAGTGAGCGAAGCGTCCAAAATGGACTTTGTGAATGGCATTCGCTCGATGTTGCGCCAAGATCCGGATGTGATTTTGATTGGTGAAATTCGCGATCATGCCACCGCCGAGATGGCGTTTCAAGCGGCGATGACTGGGCATTTGGTGTATTCAACCTTGCACAGTAATTCGGCAATGGGCGCGGTGCCGCGCTTACTCGATATTGGCGTGCTGCCCGATATTCTGTCGGGCAATATCATCGGCATTATCGCCCAGCGCTTAATTCGCCGCGTCTGCATGGCTTGCCGTGAGGGGTATAGCCCTGATGAGTATGAAAAAAGCGTTCTGCAGATCGATACTCAAGATACACAAATCTATCGTGCGGTAGGTTGTCCACAGTGCGCGCAGCAAGGTTATCAAGGTCGCAGTACGGTGAGTGAAATCTTAAAGCTGGATATTGACCTCGATGAATTGATTGCCCGCCGCGCCAGCTTTAAAGAAATCCGCGAACTGGCGATGCGTAAAGGTTTTAAAAGCTTGGCCGATGACGCTTGCCGCCGAGTGAAAGAGGGCGTGTCGACTTTCGACGAAATTGCTCGCGTAGTGGATTTAAGCGAGCGGATGCTGTGATGCAGTTTGAATATCGCGCCGCCGATGCGCAGGGCAAAATCCAGCAAGGCGGCATGGATGCGGCCAATTTAGCCGATATTGAGTTGCGCTTGTCGCGCTTGGGTTTAACGCTGATTGACGCTCAAAGCCATACGCAGCCGCGCCGCCGTTGGCGCAGCGCGCGCATCAGTCGCCGCGATTTAATCACTTTTACTTTTCATTTAGAGCAATTACTGCGCGCCGGTTTGCCTTTGCTGGCGGGTTTGATCGATTTGCGCGATCACCTCGATCAGCCGCGATTTCGTGAAGTGCTGGCCACGGTGATTGAAGATATCGAAGGCGGCAGCTTATTGTCGCAAGCCTTGGCAGCGCATCCCTTGGTGTTTGATGCGGTGATGGTGCAATTGATTCATGCTGGAGAAGTTAGCGGGCAATTGGTGACGGTATTGCAAGGGCTGACTGCCTCCTTGCAGTGGCAAGATGAGCTAAGCGAGCAAACGCAAAAAATCTTACTGTATCCAGTCTTTGTCGCTTGTTTGGTGTTGGCGGTGCTGGTGTTTTTATTGCTGTATTTAGTGCCGCAATTATTAGGGTTTTTGCAGGCGATGCAACAAAGCATACCGTGGCATACCCAGCTGTTATTGGCGTTGGCGGATTTTTTACAGCATTTTTGGTGGCTGATATTAATCAGCCTGGCCGCAATGTATGCGCTGCTATCGTGGGCGCGCCAGCATGATGAGCGCTTTGCTGATCGACTTGCGGCGTGGCAATTGCAAATTCCGCTGCTGGGGCCGATCCAACAAAAAATTATTTTGGCGCGCTTTGCCAATTGTTTTGCGCTGCTATATCGCGCTGGGATTCCGATTTTAGATTGCCTAAAGATTTGCCAAGGTGTGGTTGGGAATCGGGTGGTCGCTGCTGAATTACGCCAGATTACGCAATTAATGCATGAAGGGCAGGGGCTGGCCGCGAGCTTTACTCAGCGGCGGTTTTTCCCGCCGCTGGTGCTGCGCATGCTGCATATTGGCGAAACCACCGGGCAACTAGATCAAGCTTTGGGCAATGTGGCGTATTTTTATCAGCGCGATATTAAATTGGCGGTCGCGCAAGCACAAACGCTGCTCGAACCAATGTTAACGGTGATTTTGGGTTTGTTGCTCGCTTGGGTGATGTCGGCGGTCTTGCTACCGATTTTTGATACGTTGAGTCAAATTCGATGAAGCGCCTAGTCTTGCTGCTAACGCCAACGCATATCGCCGCCTTGTGCTGGTCCAATCAAGGCGCGCGGCCCTTAGCGCATTTTAATCACGATGCTGCTGGCCTTGCCGACTTGGCGCAGTTCGCGCTGCAGCAGCAACAGAGCTTATTTTATATTTTGACCGATTTAGCTGAGGAAGACTTTCAACAAGAAATGATTCCCCATTTGGCGCGTAAAGATCAGCAGCGCTTGATGGCGCGTAAGCTCGAACAGCGCTATCGCGGCGCGCCTTATCGGCAAGGACAGGTGCATCGCCAGCTTGGCGCGCAAGATCAATTGCAGTTGTCGGCCTTACTCAATGAAGATCTTCTCAATGCGCTGATTGCGACTTTATTGGCGGTGCAATGCGCGATTGTTGGCGTGTATTCGGTGGCGCTGTTAACGCAAAATTTACTGCAAAAATTGTCGCTGGATTGGCCGCACTTACTCGTTATGTCGCGCTCGACCCCCGAGACGCTGCGGCAAAGCTATTTTGCCAATGGCGCTTTGCAGTTTTCTCGTTTAGGTCGTTTGGATTCAACTCAGGGTTTATTGGCGCAAGCGCAAGAAATTATTCAAGAAGTACGGCGTGCGCGGCAATATTTGACGACGCTGCGTGTTATGGCGCGCGATGAAGTTTTGCAGGTCTGGACTTTATTTGACAGCCACATTGCCCAGTCGCTACAGCAAGTGGCCGCGGATTTGGCGGTAGACGGCGACGAATTAAAGCTTGATTTGCAAGTGGATCTGGCTTTTTTGCGTCAGCAATTGCAGTTGCCCAGTGAGTGCTCAAGCTGGCTGGATGTCTTGGTTGCGGCATTATTTCGCCTGAATTTGCCAAATCAATATGCGCAGCCTGCAGTGCTGCGTTTTGCTCGCGCCAAACAATTATCCAGACGTATTGAGCTGGGGGCATTTTCAGTTTTGGCTTTGGCGGCAATACTGCTTAGTTTTGCGCTATGGCATGGTCAAACACTGCAGACACAATGGCCGAGTTTGCAGCAGCAAATTGAGCATGAAGCGCAGCAATTAGCCAGCTGGCAACAGACGGCCAGCGCCATTGATCCGGTGCAAATGCAAGCACTTGTGCAGCTATATCAGCGAGACATTGCCAATTGGCCCAGTGCAGAAGAGACCGCGCAGCGTTTTAGTCAGGTGTTGGCGCCGTTTACGCAGCTGCAATTAATTAATTTTCAGTGGCAAACGGGAACGGCGGGCTTGGTGGCTGCTACCGATCCGAGTTTGCCGCTGCGAGCGCAGCAAATCAAAGTCACTTTGCGTGCCAGCGCTGAAGCAACGGAGCAGCAAGCGTGGCAGCAAATGAAGCAATTGGCCGCGCAATTGCAGCGCTGGCCCAATGCCAAAGTGGCACTACTGCCTAGCCAAACTGACGTGCGCACCAGTGCCAACCATGAATCAGCAGCAGCGCAGCCGATGGATTTTGTATTGCAACTGACATTAGCGAGCTCGCAGCAGGTGGCGCAATGAATCGCGCATTCAGTTGGCCATTGGAAAAATCGCTACAACTGGCTTTATGCTGGCTGACTGCCGCGCTGCTTGTGGCAGGGGTATTGCTATGGGGCGCTCATCGATATTGGTCTTGGAGCCAATACGAGCAAGATCGCTTGCAGCAGACTTTAGATCAGCTGCGCCAGCAAGTGAGTCAGCGCCAGCAGGCGTGGCAAAATATTCAGCAGCATCAAGCGCAGTTTAATCGCCTGAACGCCCAATTGATGCTCGGTGCTGAGCATCGCCTTGAGTATTTGCAAGCGCTAGCGCTCTATCGACAACAAAACCCACAGCAGCAATTGCAGTATCAATTGCAAGCGCCACAGCCTTGGTCTGCAGCGAGTCCGATGGCGAACTTACACACTGTTGCCAGCCCGCTAAATATCCAACTGCAATTGCGCGACGAAGACGCGCTGTCGAGTTTTACGCTTTGGCTGACTCAGCAACCGGGCTTTGCCGCGCCAGCGCGCTGCGAAATGAGCTTGGCCCAACCCAGTGGCATTGCCCTGAACTGTGATTATCTATGGTTAACGATTCAAGCGCTGGCAACGGAGCCACGATGAAATACAGGGCAATGTTGAGATTTTTTGTAGATGCTGTGCCGCGCTCGTCGAGCTGGGGCTTTAAACCCCGTCCAAGCGCACCGAGTGCGGAGGGAGACAAACGGTTTTATCGTTTGGCTCACGACAATCGAGGGCACAGCGGAGCTGGGCGCGCTCGGGTCGCCTTTCTTTTCCCCCATTTTCTTTGGCGAGTCAAAGAAAATGGGGTCCCCGTCGCGGACTGCGATTGTAAAACAATGTGCCGCAGGCACTTAAAATCATCAAAACATAATCTGAACAAAGCCAAATACAGCGTATTGCTACTGCTGTGTTGGGCCATGCCAGTGCAGGCCGACTGGGGGCGATTATTTTATACCCCACAACAACGTCAGCAATTGCAAGCGAGCGCGCCGGTTGCAGCAATGCCAGTGGCTTCGCAACTACGGCGTTTTAACGGTGAATTAATTGGCCCGCGCGGTAAAGTGCAATGGTTGGATGGGAAAATTGCATCTGTGCCAGCGGGGGCTAAGCCTGGCTCTGTGGTCGATGTCAGAAAATAATTATTAAATTGTCATATGTATTTCAGCTAGGTAGTGCTTGAATAAGAAATGCATCGTTTTGATGTGCTGTTGACTGGGAGGATCGATGAAAAACATTAAGCCTTTATTGATCGCGTTTATCGCAATTGTCATTAGCGTTGCATTGCTGCAGATCGTGCTGCTGTTTGTTTTTTTGAATCAGCTTCAGTCGCTACGCCAGTACGAACACACTGAGATCGATCCTTTGGTGAAGTCTTTGGTACAAGTGAAATACGATGTGGTGCAGATCCAGCAGTACATTACCGACTCTGCGGTAACTCAAGAGAGCGATGGTATTGCTGACGCTAAAAAATCCCTTGCCAGTGCCGAAAAAAATATCGCTGCAATCAGTCAGCTGGCGCCCAAGATGCAAGCTTCAGCTGATTTGTTGCAAGCCAATGCGCGTCAATTATTGACGACTGGGCTGCAAATGGTCGCCACTTACGGTCAAAGCCGAGAAGCTGGTAATGTGCTGATGAAAGCGCCGCAAACAGGTTTTGACGCGCAAACGAATGCTTTGCAAGCGCAGATTGATCAAATGCAGCTCGCGGTGGATGCTTTGCAATCGCAAACGGCGAAAGAGATTGATCGCAAGGTAGACGCGATTTTTTGGCTCGGTTTAAGCATGAGCTTTGTTTTAGTGATCGTGGCAGGTCTTGGCGGTCTCTTTCTGTACCGTTTTATTATGAAAATATTGGGCGGAGAGCCCTCGGTGGGTAATGAGGCGGCACATTATTTAGAGCAAGGTGATTTAACCTATATCGTGCCGGTCAAAGAGGGGGATCAAACTAGCTTGCTGGCGACGCTATCGCGTATGCGTGGACGTTGGACTGATGTGATTTCTAGCTTGAACGGACAGACCGCGATGTTATTGGGCAGTGCCGAGCAATTAACGGATCAAGCCCAGCATTTATCGCTCTCAAGTGAGGCGCAAAGTCAAAATGCGCAGCAAATTTCTGCCAATGTCGATCAGCTCGCCAGCACAATGGCGAATATGGCCAAGCAAGCGACTGGGGCATTTGGTCAAGTCTCGGCAACGGGCGAGGCGGCGATGAAAACCACGCGGGTATTGCAAGAGGTTACGGATGAGGTGCTCAGTGTTGAGCAAAGTGTGTCGATGTCGGCGCAGCATATTGGCCAGTTACATGTGCAAATGAGCGAAATTAATTTAATTGTCACCACGATTCGCGAAGTCGCCGATCAAACTAATTTATTGGCTTTAAATGCCGCGATTGAGGCGGCGCGTGCCGGTGAAGCTGGGCGAGGATTTGCCGTGGTGGCAGATGAAGTGCGCAAACTGGCCGATCGTACCACTGGCTCGGCACGCTCAATTGGCGAAATGATTGCTGGTATTGGTGTTATGACTGATGAAATTATGAAAACCATCAAGCAAAGCGTCGAGCGGGTTGGTTCTGGGGTCAGTTTGATTAATGTCGCGCAATCGGAAATGCAGCAAGTGTTAAGCGCCTCAATCACCGCGAGTAAAGATATGGCGCAAATTCACGATGCGCTAGAAGAAATTAGCCGCAATACCGACGATATTGCCGATTCAGTCGAAAAAATCTCGCACTCCAGCCTTGATCATTCCTCCGCAGCGCAATCGGTGGCCATTACCAGCGGCAATATCAAGCAAGTGGCTGAGGCTTTGCGCGGTGATACAGCGTATTTTAAAGTCAGTAGTGGTAGCGATGATGATATGACTTTGTTCTAGCTTTTCGTCTCTGAGGTTAAAAACGCTGTAAACATGGTGTTACAGCGTTTTTTTATGGCTAGCGTAAAATGCGGGCATTGATTGCGTTTGGGCGCGGTAGCGGCGAAGGGGTAGTGAGTGTTTGATACGCGTTTGCGTTCTAATATTATCGCCTTGTACTTGGTACAGGGCCTTAATTATGTGGTGTCCTTTGTTACCTTCCCGTTTTTATTGGTGCAATTAGGCACCGAAGGCTTTGGCGTAATGAATTACGCCTTTGCGGCGATTCAATACGGCGTTTTGCTCACCGATTTTGGTTTTAATTTATCGGCAGTGCGCGATGTGGCGCAAGTACGTGATGACCCAAAAGCTGCAGCGAGGATTTTTTGGCGCGTGACTTGGGCCAAGCTCGGGCTGATGCTGGTGTCTAGCCTGATTTTATTGCTGCTGACTTTGACTGTAGGTAGCTGGCAAGCGCATTCTGAGGTTTTCTTGTGGAGCCAGCTATATATCCTTAGCTCGGTGTTGTTCCCAATCTGGTATTTCCAAGGCTTTGAAAAACTGCAGCTCGCTTCGGGCTTAATGGTCTTGGCACGTGCTCTGACCTTGGGCTTTTTATTGCTGTGGGTGAGTGGCCCCAATGACATCGTGTTGGCGGTGATTTTACAAGCTACACCGCAAATTTTGGCGGGCGTGGTCTGGTGGTTAACCGGTTGGGGCGTGGCCAAACCGGCGTGGGTAAGGATTCATTATTCCGAGCTCAAAACCGCGCTCAGAGCCAGCTGGCCGTTTTTCCTGTCGGCGATTTCAACCAGTCTTTACACCACATCAACCACGGTATTACTCGGTTTATTTTCGACCCCAGTGCAAGTGGGCTTATTTGCTGCAGCCAGCAAGCTGGTGTATATCGCCCAAGGCTTGATTGGCCCCTTGGTGCAAGCCACTTATCCACGGATTGCCCAATTAGCGGCTACCGATCAGCCAGCGGCAGTGCGTTTAATTCGCAAAGCGTTTTTGATTCAAGGTGCAGTGGGTTTAAGCATGGCCTTGATGCTGGCGCTGTTTTTGCCGCTACTCACACCGATCAGCGTGGCGTGGTTTGGTGCTGATTTTTCTTTATCCAAGGCTTTTTTAGCGTTAAGTGACTCACAAGCGGTGATGATGTGGTTTGCACCGGTGATTTTGCTCGGCGCTTTGTCTCTAGTGTATGGGCAGCAAACCTTGCTGGTATTTGGGTTTGAAGGCTATTTCAGCCGTGTGTTGGTGGCAGCAGGGATACTGAATGTGATCTTGATGTGTTGGTGGGTGCCCGGCTCGGCGCAAGGCGGCGTGCGTGCGGCGCAAAGTGTGTTGTGTGTGGAATTATTTATCGTGCTGGCTTTTTGGTGGCGCGCACGACCGATTTTTCGCCAAGCTAAAGCAATAAGGACAAATCCTTGATGAGTTTGGTTTCTTTTCTTTTGCCTTGTTTTAATTCCGAGGTGTATCTACAGCAAACCCTTGATTCAATTAAGGCTCAAACTTATACCCAGTGGGAATGTATTGCGATTGACGATGGCTCTACGGATGGCACTTGGGCTTTATTGCAGCAAGCTGCGGCGAGCGATCCGCGCTTTAAGGTGATTAGCCGCGAAAATCGCGGCTTGATCGCCACGCTGAACGAAGCCATTGCTTTGGCGCAAGGGCAATGGCTGGCGCGCATTGATGCTGATGATATTTGCTGGCCACAGCGGCTTGAAATGCAATTGGCGCGCTTGGCCCAAACCGGCGCTGATATTTGTGGCACTTGGGTGCGCTTTATTGGCGATCGCTCGGGTGAATGGCAAACGCAAAGTACCGATGCCAGCATTAAAACCGGCTTGCTGTTTAATTCAACGCTGGCGCATCCCACGGTGATGTTGCGCGCCAGTTTAGTCAAAGACGCAGGTTACGACGCGGGCGCGATTCACGCCGAAGACTACGCCCTCTGGTGCCGTTTGGCTTTGCAAGGCGCGGTGTTTACTGGTGTGCCAGCGGTGCTGCTCGATTATCGCTGTCATGCTGGGCAAATTACGCAGGCTAAAAAACAGCAACTGCGCGCCACCGCACAGAAAATTCGCCTTAATTACGCTAGGCAAGCGCTACCTTTGCCCTTGCAAGCCGTAGCGAGCGAATGGGCTGAGCTGCTAGAACCGGCTCGTGTACTAACAGTGAGCGAGTGTCGCAGTGTGTTTGCGATGCTATTGCAAATCGCGCAGTTTTCTCCGACAAGCCAACCCGCGCTGGCTGAGGCTTGGTTAGATGCTTTGCAGCGCACGCAAGGCGTGAGCCTGGGTATGTGCTTTGACGCTTTTTCTATAAAGGCTAAGCTACCCATACCCCAGTCAGAAGCCAAAAAATGGCATAAACAATTATGCCGTATGTTGATCAGTGATCGCGTGTGGCAAATCATCAAACGAGCGCAAGCATGAAAATCGCTATTTTTTTACGTGATTTGGGTCTGGGTGGCGTTGAGCGCTGCGCGGTCTTGGTCGGTGAAGCGTTAGCCGCACGCGGTTTCACGGTGACGCTGGTGCTGCTGGGCGGCAATCGTAATTTATGGACTTCACGAATTAGCCAAGTGCAAGTCGTTGATTTGTCGAGTATGTGGCAGCCGCTTAAACCATGGACATGGCTGGCCGGTTGGCGCGCCGCGCGCCGAGTGGCTCGCGAGCAGGATGTGGTGATTGCCGGGACATTTTTACTGCCGCTGTATATGGCGTACGCGGCAACGCTGGGTTTAAATAAACGGGTAATGGCTTGGGTGCATGGGCCGTTTTATGAGCTCGATCAGTTTGCCAAAATGAACCCAGTGCATCGCATGGCGTGCCAATTTGTGTATCGGCAGTTGGATGAATTGCTGTTTGTGTCTAATCACGCCAAAGATTCAATGGCGCGCTGGCTGGGCTGTACCGCCAAACCAAGTTGGCAAGTGCTGCCCAATTTTGTCGATGCCGCACAAGCAATGCCGAGCGCCGTGCCGCGCGCTGACCCTGCGCCATTGCGCTTGGTGTTTATTGGCCGAATTGCGACTGAAAAGCAGCCGCACTTGTGGCTGGATACGCTGGCGGCGCTCAATGCCAAAAACGTCGCGGCGCATCTCACTGTCGTTGGCGATGGCCCGCTGGAGACTTGGCTACTCGCCGTCGCTGCTGAGCGGCGCTTGAGCGGGCAAATCACCTTGGTTGGACGGCAAGATAATGTCAGCGATTATCTAGCGAGTGCTGATGTTTTATTGCTGACGTCGGGTTTTGAAGGCTGCCCTTTGGTGGTGCTTGAGTCCATGCCGATGGGCGTGCTGCTGGCGAGCACCAATGCCGGTGGGGTGTATGAGCTGTTTGCCGAACGGCGCGATGAATTTGTCGTTGGTGAAGCCAGCGGCGCAGCGTTGGCCGATTTAATCATTGCGCAGCAAACGCATGCTGCCGAGTTAAGTGAATGGCTCAAGCAACGCGCAAAATGCTATTCGCAGGACGCGTTGATTGATCGCTGGCAGGCGCTACTCACTGATCATCACGACGCTTAAGCCGCTTTGCTGACCGTTCATACCGAATGGGCTGGCATTTGCGACATCTTGTTACGCCAGAATGCGCGATTTTGCGGGTGAAAACCGTTAAAATAGCGCATTCACCGCCTAAAGCCTGCCATGAACCGCGCTGCACTTTTGATCCCCCATTTTAATAATCCGCAAGGTTTAGCGGCGTCCTTGGCCTCGGTCGGCGCGGATGAGTGTGTTGACGCGGTGATTGTTGACGACGGCAGTACGCGTGCGACCATCGACGAAGCCTTATGCCGCGCCGCGTGGCGCGCCAAAGGTGAGCTCAAATTTTATTATTTGCCGCACAATTGTGGCATTGAATACGCACTCAATACTGGGCTAGAAGCGATTTTGGCAGCGGGCTATGAATTTGTTGCGCGGCTCGATTGCGACGACCTGTGTGTATCTGATCGCATCGCGCGTCAGGTGGCCTTTCTAGACCAATACCCCGAAGTGTATTTACTCGGTAGTGCGGTGACTTTTTTTGATGCCTCGGGTGATCGCTTTACGCTGAATCAACCACAAACGCACGCGCAAATTGTGCGGCAGATGCATAAAGACAATGCCTTTACGCATCCGAGCGTGATGTTTCGCACTGCGGGTGTGAAGGAAATCGGCCTTTATCCAATCGATTGCCAGGCGGCGGAAGATTTTGCGTATTTCTGGGCCTTTGTTGCTCGCTACCAAACCGCCAATTTAGTCGAAGTGCTGACGCGCTCTGAATACAACGACAGCGGTATTTCGATGAGCCGCCGCCGCCAACAGCAAGCAATGCGAATCAAAATCCTCGCGCGCTACTTTGATTGGCAGCCACAGTCCTTGCTCAATATGGGCAAAGCGGCGGCATCGTTGGCACTACCACTATCATTGACCCGAAAAATTAAACGACTGCTTGGAGTTGGCACGTGGAATTGAGTTCAGTACGGATTGATATAGCTGAGCAAGGTTTTGCGTGGTTACGCGGTGTGCTAACGGTTGAGCAGTGCGTTGAGTTAAAAGTGCAAATGGGTGAGTTTGCCGTGGCTGCAGGTCGTGGTGGCGTGCGGCAAATTCATCAGAAAAATGCCGCAGTGCTAGCTTTAGCGTTGCAAGATGAGATTGCTCGTTTGGCTCAAGGGTTATTAAAAGAGCCCGTACATTTGGTGCGGTCGATCTTTTTTGATAAAACGCCGCAGCAAAATTGGTTGGTAACTTGGCATCAAGACTTAACAGTGACTGCAGCACAGACGTTTAATGCTGAGGGCTGGGGTCCATGGTCGAATAAAGAAAATATTAACCATGTTCAGCCTCCGTTGGATGTCTTGCAGTCGATGTTAACTATGCGTCTTCATTTAGATCGCACGACCAGTCAAAATGGCTGTTTGAAAGTGATTCCTCGTTCACATCTGGGTGGTATTGTTCGTACTGAATTGGATTTATCTGCATGTGATATAACGCAGTGCGAGGCAGAAGCTGGCGATATTTTGTTGATGTCACCGTTGTTGTGGCATGCCTCATCCAAAGCCGTTGAAGCCAGTAGCCGTCAAATTTTACATTTTGAATATTCAAATCATCGCTGCGCAATAGATTTAGCTTGGCCAGCATTGGAAACAGCATGAGTGAGCAGCACCCCGTTTTATTGTTAATCCCTCATTACAACAATCCCGATGGCTTACTGAAGTCATTGGCCAGTATTGGCGCGGATGAGCCGTGCGATGTGTTGGTAGTGGATGATGGCAGTACGCGCGCGCCGATAGAAATGGCGGCAGCGAATGCGGCATACCACGGTTGCGGCACGTTACGCGTGCTCAATTTGGCGCAAAATAAAGGCATCGAAGGGGCGCTGAATGCCGGTTTGCAATGGGCGAAATCGCGTGACTACACATGGATTGCGCGGCTCGATTGTGGCGATGAGAATGTATCGACCCGTATCGCCCGCCAATTGGCGTTCCTAGCGCAACACCCCAAGGTGGTGTTACTCGGTGGTGCAGCAAGCTTTGTTGATCAAAATGGCGTTGAGCAATTCGTATTGCGCCATCCCACTGAGCACGCTGAGATATTGCAATTTATGAAAAAAAACTCGGCGTATATTCACCCAAGCGTGATCTACAAATTATCAGCGGTTGATACGCTAGGGATGTATCCTCTGGACTTTCCAGCTGCAGAAGATTACGCGCTATTTTGGGCGTTGGCGCGGCAGTATGCCGTGGCCAATTTACCCGATGTGCTGATTAAGTATGAGCTCGACCCGAATGGCATTTCGCTGGGCAAGCGCAATACGCAGCTCAAATCTCGGTTGAAATTGCAAAAGAAATACTTTGATGGCAGTGCTGCGGCAATGGCTGGCATGGCCCGCACATTGGCACTGCTGGCCATGCCGTATGAGTTGGCGTTTAAAATCAAAGCCAAATTCAAACGTAGGAGCGGGCTTGCCCGCGAAGACCATGCCTGAAAGGGCGCACGCGGTAAATTTGCGCAAGGGGCGCGTTGCTATCGCAGATTGTGCATATGTGATTACTGCGGTATGTCATCAAAGACTGGCGCTATTGTCTGGCTTGTATGAGGCTCGTTGTGTGGTCAATGGATTTCGATCTTGTGATGATATGGGTTTGAGTCAAACCTTGGCGTTTGTGGTGATGCCGGATCATTTTCATTGGTTGTTAATATTAAAGGAAGGTGGTCTCGATTCGTTGTTAAGGCGACTAAAGTCAACAACGGCCATTGAGCTGAATAAAATGAACCAGCAAACTGGGCGACAAATTTGGCAAAAAGCTTATTACGATCATGCAATTCGTGCTGATGAAGATGTGAAGGCCGTAGCAAGATACATAGTGGCAAATCCTATTCGTGCAGGTTTAGTTAAGAATTTGTCTAATTTCTCATTTTGGGATGTGTGTTGGCTGTAAATGTGCTTTCGCGGGCAAGCCCGCTCCTACGAGTATCTGATGGAATTGATTTGATGAGTAAAATTATCCACGTGGTTGAGTCATTTGGCGCTGGCACTTTGTCTATGGTGTCGGCCATCGCCAACAGCCAGTCGCAAGACGGGCATCAAGTGACGGTGATTCATTCGGTGCGCGAGGAAACGCCAGCAGGATGGCGGGATTTATTTGTGCCAGCGGTCAATTGTATTCATTTGCCGATGCAGCGATCGATTCATCCTTTGAATGATTTTCGCACTGGCCGCGCTTTATTTAAATGGATTGATTCGATTGCGCCCGATGTGGTGCATTTGCATTCCAGCAAAGCTGGGGCGCTTGGGCGCTTGGTGAGTTTGGCGTGGGCTTTACGCTCAGATGGGCCGCGCTGGTTTTTTTCTCCGCATGGCTTGTCTTTTTTGCAGCGCGCTGAAGGTCGTTTGAAAAACGGCATTTTCTTAACGATTGAAAAACTCCTCGCCGGGGTGCCGGTGACCTTTATTGCCTGTTCAAAGTCGGAGGGTGAAGAAATTCGCCAGCATTTATCCGGCAATGTGGTGGTGGTAAATAACGCGGTCGATTTAGCCGCGATTCCAGAGGCGCATTGTTTGACTGCCGATTCCGCACTTTCCACGTCTCGCCGTTTGCGCATTGGCACGGTGGGTCGCGTTTGTTTGGCGCGTAATCCGGAGTTTTTTGCCGAAGTGGCTAGCAAAATGACCAGCGACGAGCTGGAGTTTGTCTGGGTGGGAGGTGGCGAGGTCAGTGGCGAGGCCGCACTGCGCGCAGCAGGCGTTGCTGTGTCGGGCTGGTGTGATCGTGCTGCGGCATTGGCGCAATTGGCAACGTTGGATATTTATATTCAAACTAGTCGCTGGGAAGGCTTGCCAGTGGCGGCGATTGAAGCGATGGCGGCCGGTTTACCGGTGGTTGCGACCGATGTCGTTGGCAATCGTGATTTAGTAAAAAATGGCGAAAACGGTTATTTGGCGCATACGCCAGATGAGTTTGTCGCGCATTTACAGACTTTGGTCGCCGAGCCGGCATTACGCCGGCAGTTGGGGCAACAAGCGCAGGCTTTTGCGCTGGAGTTTTATTCTTTAACACCCATGATGGCGAGCTTATATGCCGCGTATGGCATTGCGCCAACGGCAGATAAGGCGCAGAAAGAGACGCAATGATTCAAGAAAAACACTTACAAGCTGAGCGCGCCAAACCTTGGTTGGCGCTGGCTGATTTTATGGCCTTGGCGGTGTCGTTTGGCGTGGCGATGCTGCTGTTGTGGATTTTTCGCTATGACCGCATTTCAGCCAGTTTTGGTCTGTGGTGGGCTTGGGAAGGGCAGCAACAAGGCTTGGCATTTTTAGGTTTGGCCTTGATTACCATTGCCAGTTTTTGGTGGCGTGGGCATTACAGTTTGCGCCTGCCTTTTTGGGATGAATTGCTCGAAATTTTGCGCGCCTTGTTGTTGGCGGCCTTACTCAATGGCATGTTGGTCTTGCTGGGTAAATTTACCGTGTCGCGTTTTTTGTGGCCGGTGTCTTGGGGTGTGGCGCTGGTGTTGCTGCCGTATTTTCGCAGCTTAATGCGCGATTGCTTATTAAAAAAACGGATTTGGCAATTGCCCACGGTAATTATTGGCGCTGGAGCCAATGCGGTTGAAGCGTATCGGGCGATGTATAGCGAGCGCCAGTTGGGCTTTGAAGTGCAGGCGTTTTTGTCAGTCGATCAAGACGCGCCCGATGAATTACAGATTAATGGCGAGCGTTTGCCGGTGGTGCGTTTAGAGCGCGAAGCGCTATTGGCTTGGCTCAGTAGCAATGGTCGCCCGCACGTGGTGATTGCGGTGAATGAAGATGAATTGCGCCAGTTAGAAACGCAAATCGAGCAACTTTCGCTGCGGTATAAAGACATCCATATTATTCCGCCAATTGCCGGTTTGCCTTTGTTTGGCGTCGTGCCGCATCATTTTTTTAGTCATGAAGTCTTGCTGCTGCGTGTTCGCAATAATCTATTGGTTAAACCGCTGATTGTGTTAAAACGCGCTTTTGATTTATTCGGTGCGGTGTGCGGTATTTTGCTGCTGAGTCCTTTGCTGGCCTATGTAATGTGGCGAATTAAGTGCGAAGGCGGGCCAGGGGCTATTTTCTTTGGTCATGTGCGGGTGGGAATGAATGGCGTGCCATTTAAGTGCTGGAAATTCCGCACCATGGTGCACAATTCGCAAGAAGTGCTCGAGCATTTATTGGCGAGCGATCCGCAAGCGCGAGCTGAATGGGACACGGATTTCAAGCTGAAAAATGATCCGCGGATTACCAAAATTGGCGCATTTTTACGCAAAACCAGTCTCGATGAAATCCCGCAATTGTGGAACGTAATTTGCGGTGAGATGTCCTTGGTTGGGCCTCGCCCGATTATCGATGCTGAACTTGAGCGCTATGGCGATAAAGTTGATTTTTATCTTGAAGCTCGTCCGGGTTTAACTGGCTTGTGGCAGGTTTCTGGTCGCAACGACACCACTTACGCCGAGCGCGTGGCGCTCGATGCGTGGTATGTCAAAAATTGGAATTTGTGGTACGACATTGCGATTGTCTGCAAAACGATTAAAACCGTGGTCAGTGGACGTGGTGCTTATTAAAAGCGGGGAATAGGGAGTAGGGATTGGGGATTAAGGGCGGGTGAGTCATGTGTTTTTGACTTTATTCCTTATTCCCAACTCCCCACTCCCTGATTTTAAGAGGTTGAGTTGATGCAAGATTTTGTTCAATGGTTCCGTCAAGCTGCGCCGTATATTCACGCATTTCGTGGTCGCACGTTTGTGATTGCCTTAGGCGGCGAAGTGGTTCGTGATGGCAAGTTTGCCACGCTAACGCATGACATTAATTTGTTGACCAGCCTTGGGGTGCGCTTAATTGTGGTGCACGGTGCGCGTCCACAAATTGAGGCACGAATTGCCGAGCGCGGTTTGGAAGGCCGTTATTTAAACGGCATTCGGGTAACTGATCAGCCATCACTGGAATGCGTGATTCAAGCGGCAGGCCATGTGCGCGTTGAAATCGAATCTTGGCTCTCGATGGGGCTGCCTAATTCGCCGATGGCCAATGCCGATATTCGCGTTTCGGCAGGTAATTTTATTACCGCGCAGCCGATGGGTGTACGCGATGGCGTTGATCTGCAATACACCGGTGAAGTGCGTAAAGTCGATACCACGGCGATTAATTACCGCATGGACGATGGCGAGCTGGTATTGATTTCAACCATCGGTTATTCGCCAACCGGCGAGATTTTTAATCTGACCTTAGAAGACGTTGCTACCTCGACGGCGATAGCCTTAAAAGCCGATAAATTGCTGTTTTTATTTGGCCAAGATGGGGTGATTAATGATGCCGGTGAGTTGCAAACCGAGTTGACCGCTTTAGCTGCCGAGCAGTTTTTGGCCGAACATCCTGATGCCAACGACGATGTGTCTTTGTATCTACCGTGTGCGATTCGTTCAGTGCGCAATGGCGTGCAGCGGGCGCATTTGATTAGCAATAATGTCGACGGCAGTTTGTTGATGGAATTGTTTACCCACGATGGCATTGGCACGATGATTTCGCGTGAGCCACTCGAAACCTTGCGCCAAGCAACGATTGACGATATTGGTCGAATGCTAGCGCTAATCGAGCCGCTAGAAGATCAAGGTGTGTTGGTTAAACGCGGCCGTGAATTACTTGAGCGCGAAGTGCATCGTTATTCGGTGCTTGAGCATGATGGTAAAACCATCGGGATTGTGGCGATTCATCCATTCCCCAATAGCAAAATGGCCGAGTTGGCTTGCCTCGTGATTCATCCAGATTATCGCGATGAAGATCGTGGAGCTGATTTGCTACGCCACGTTGAGCAACAGGCCCGTGGATTGGGCATCGAAAAGCTATTTGCTTTAACCACCCGCACCAGCCATTGGTTTGTCGAGCGTGGCTTTAAGCAAGCTTCGGTGGATGATTTGCCAATGGAGAAAAAAGAGTTGTACAACTATCAGCGGCGATCGAAGGTGTTTATTAAAGTTTTGCAGCGCTAGTCTCGGTACATAATCGCTGATTGTGTCGCGTTTCGTTCGCTAATATGCGGTTTTACTTATATTGCATTTTGAGGGATAGTAAGCTTTAGTATGTCTTTATCTTCCCTTTCTTTGCGTTCGCGTTTTATTTTGGCCTGTATTGCGGTACAGGCGCTATTATTGCTCGCATTATTGTTCAATACCCACCGTATTTGGTCGGAGATGGCGCAAGAGCAAGAGACTGCGCATATACAGGCACTCTCTAGCTTATTGAATGCGGTGTTCTTACCCTCGATGATCGAAGGCGATCGAGTTAAAGCGGCCGATATTCTCAATCATCTTCAGCTGGCGGACGAAATCGATTATTTGGTGTTGCTCGATGAGCAGCAACAAATGATTGCCGCGCGTGGCTGGGATATTTCAAAAAAACTGCCCGCCAGTAGCAATCACCATTCGTATTCATTGTGGGATCGCCCAACGTTAGAGCATGTACGCGCGCCTTTGGTCGTCAATGGCGTGCAATTGGGCGAGCTCAGTTTTGGGCTGAGCAATGTTAGTGCTTATCGCAGCTTCCAGTATTTAATTTGGCAAAATGGCCTGATTGTGATGCTGGGTTTTATGGCCATCATGGGTTTAATGCTGTTGGCGGCGTGGTGGATTTCGCGGCATCTATATCGCCTAATTCAAGCCACTGAAACCGCTGCAACGGGTTATTTTGAGCCGGTCTTGGCCGCCAATGGTTCCGGTGAAATCGCTAAAATATCGCAGCGCTTTAATGATATGGCGCGCGCGATTAAGGCGCACGTGATGGCATTAAAAGACAGCGAAGCGCAATATCAAACCATCGCTGACGCCAGCAATAGCGCCGAGCTGTGGATCAATCCGGCAGGGCAATTGGTTTGGGCCAATGCCATGGTGGTACGCATTACCGGATATTCGGTGAATGAATGCTTATTGCTACCGGATTTTCCATTAACCATTGCCACGCCAGAAGAGCGCTTGCGCGTTGAAGACACCTTTTTACAGGCCGTTAATAATAAATCCACTGAGCAAGATTACGAATTTCGCGCCATGCGCCGCGATGGCAGTTTATTTTGGGTGTCGGTGAGTTGGCAGCCGATGTTCAATGCCGAACAACGCTATTTAGGCCTCAGAATCAGCCTGCGTGACAATACTGAAATCAAAGATGAGCGTTTAGCATTACGTAAATCGGTGATTGAATTACGTCAGATTCAGTCCTTGGGCAAAAGCTATTTACAGCACGCCGAATCAGAGCGCGCGCGTATGCTGGCTTTGTTGGCCGCAATGCGCTTTGGGGTGTTGTTTGTTGATAATGACCATCGGATTGTTTTTTTTAATCCCGCCTTTTGTGAAATATGGGGTTTGTCGTCGTCGCAAGCCATGATTGGCCGCCCAGTTGGGCAGGTTTTGCAATTGGCCGATAATCGCCCGGCACTCAGTGATGTGCTGTCTTGTTATTTGGAAGAGCACACTGCGTTGGAAGATCGGGTTGATTTTGGTGAGGTTACGCTCAATGATCGCCGAGTCATCGTACAAAACTGCTACCGCGTAACCGACCCACAAGGCGTGACCAATGGTCGAATGTGGGTGTATGAAGACGTTACGCAGCAGCGTTTAATCGCTGAGCGGATGGTGAACTTGGCCGAGCGTGACGCATTAACCGGTTTATTTAACCGCCATCGCTTTCAGCAAGAATTAGAGCGCATGGTCAGCGAAGCCAATCGGCGCGACCAGCAAATGGCCTTGGTGTTTTTTGATTTAGACGAATTTAAGCTGGTTAACGATAGTTTTGGGCATACCGTTGGCGATGAATTGCTTAAAAATATTGCGCGTGAAGTCAATAAGCAAGTGCGTCGACATGAAGTCTTTGCGCGTCTGGGTGGCGATGAATTTGCGGTGCTACTACCCACTTGCGATGAGTTTGAAGTGAGTAAACTGGCCGATCGCATTGTGCAAACGGTAATGCAGATTCAATTTGCCGCTGGCAATCATTTAATGCGTCCTTCGGCATCGGTCGGCGTAGCGATTTATCCATTGCACGCTAATTCTGCGGATCAATTGGTCGCCCACGCCGATACGGCAATGTATCAAGCAAAAGCTGCAGGCAAGAATACTTGGCGTATTTATCGACCGGACGCCGATCACTCACGCAATGAGTTAAGCCGATTGTCGTGGAAAGAGCGCATTGTTGATGCCTTAGAAAACGATGGTTTTGAGCTGCATTACCAAGGTATTTATTACACCCACAATCGGCAATTAGCGCATTTAGAAGCCTTGGTGCGAATGAAAGATCCCGATGTCGAGGGCGGTTGTATTATGCCGGGCAACTTTATTGGCCATGCGGAAAAAACCGGCAAAATCATCGATTTAGATCGCTGGGTGATTAAAGAAGTGATTCGACTATTAGCCCAATATCCAGATTGCCCGTCGATTGCGGTCAATGTGTCGGGACGATCATTTGATGAGCCCGAATTGCCGCTGTATATCGCCAGCTTGCTCACGCAATACGCGGTAGATCCAAAACGCTTATTGGTTGAATTAACCGAAACATCGGCAGTATCTGATTTATCCGACGCCCAGCGATTTATTGACGCGCTACGCTCAACCGGTTGTGTGGTGTGTTTGGATGACTTTGGCGTGGGTTTTGCGTCGTTTGCGTATTTGAAGCAGCTCAAAGCCGACGTGTTAAAAATCGACGGGCTGTTTATTCGTGATTTGCCCAATGATAGAGACAGCCAGATTTTTGTTCGTGGCATGGTCAGTATTGCGCATGATATGGGCAAAACGACGATTGCTGAGTTTGTCGAAAGCGAAACGATTTTTAATATGTTACTTGAATTTGGTGTGGATCAAGTCCAAGGATATTGGCTCGATCAACCGCAAAAAAACCACCCTGGCCTTAAGTAGTATGTCGCTGCAGGTATTGATAATAAAGGCCTGCAACAATATGCATCTATGATTTGGTCTTCTACTGATCTGCAACTAAGACCTAGTTGCAGATCCATCCTCTTCAATCGCTTATTGGCTAATCACCGCTTGGATGTTTTTCTCACCGGTCACTCGGCTGATGGTATTCATTGCCTCGCTGCGGCTGGCAAAAGGCCCGAGTCGAACGCGGTAAAGGTTGCTGCTGCTTTGGATGCTGAGTTTATCGCTGTCTTGATCAAGCTCTCTCGCGACGTGCGCTTTAAAGCTTTCGGCGTTGCTTTGCGTCGAAAACGCACCGAGTTGCACAAACACTTTGCCATTGCTTTCGGCGACAGGGATGGGCCGTGGCTTATTGTTTACCGGCGCCGGTGTGCTATGAACGGCGACTTTGGCGTTGGCAATAATGTCGCTCGGCGCGTCGCTAGGCATCAAGCTTTCTACAATGACTTCGGCGCTGCCATTATTGGCGTAGCCCAAACGGCAAGCGGCCAAAAAAGACAAATCCATCACTCGGCCTTTATGAAATGGCCCGCGATCATTCACCCGAACAATCACGCTACGGCCATTTTTAACATTGGTCACGCGGGCATAGCTGGGGATCGACAGCGTTGGATGCGCTGCCGTCATTTGAAACATATCGTAGGTTTCGCCAATACTGGTTTTTTGCCCATGAAATTTACGCCCATACCAGCTGGCAATGCCTTGCTCTTTGTAGCCATCAATTTGGCTATGCGGGGTAAACGACAGTCCGAGTACGGTATACGGGCGATTGGCCCATTTATGCGGCGTTTCCCAGCGTGGAATCGGTTCGAGCACTTGATCTAAATTGGCGGGAAAATCCGCCATCGGGCCGTCGTCTTTATAAAAAGCCCCGTTGCCGGAGCTGGCCTTATAGCTGCAGTTATACGGCGATGGGGTGCCGGTAATGGTTGACGGTTGAGTCGGTGCAGGAACTACCGGTCGTGGTGTGGGTTTTTCAGGCGTGCTGCTACAAGCGGCCAGTAATAAACTGGCGCACACTAGCGTAGCCGAGTGAGTGAGTTTCATATTAAGCCTTCATCAGTGGGCGATCACGCTGGATGCTCATTAAAATACCGAAACCGGCCAAAATCGAAACCATTGACGTGCCACCATAGGAAATCAGCGGTAAAGGCACGCCAACCACCGGCAGCATGCCAGTGACCATGCCCATATTTACCAGTGCATAGGTAAAGAAATTCATCGAAATTGCACCTGCCAATAGGCGACCAAACAAGGTTGAAGCACTATTGGCAATCATTAAGCCACGGAAAATCACCGCCAAATACAGCACTAATAACAAACCATTGCCCAGCAAACCAAATTCTTCACCATACACTGCGAAAATAAAGTCAGTGGTGCGCTCAGGGATAAAATCCAGATGGGTTTGCGTGCCAGCTAGCCAGCCTTTACCAAATAAACCACCCGAGCCAATGGCAATCGTGCCTTGAATAATGTGGTAGCCCGCGCCAAGTGGATCTTCCATTGGGTTGAGCATGGTGGCGATTCGGCGGCATTGGTATTCGTGCAAAATATTAATGCACAAGTCCCAATGGGTAACGATGTAGGCGATAACGGCAATCGCCGCACTCATCACTGCCAATACTGCCCAAGGTAGGCCGGCAAAAAATAAGATATAAAAGCCCGATGATGCAACCAGCAAACTGGTGCCTAAATCGGGCTGCTTCATAATTAACAGCACCGGAATGATAATAATGAATGCGCCAGCAACATAATGGCGTTTACCAAGGCTGGCTTGGAAATGATTGAAATACCACGCCACCATTAGCGGTAAGGCAATCCGCATGATTTCTGATGGCTGAATTCGGGTAATCCCAATATTGAGCCAACGGGTTGCACCGTGGCTGGTAATACCAAAAAACTCCACCAAAATCAGCAAAATGACCCCACCAACATAAGCGGGTAAAGCCAGTTGCATTAAGGTTCTTTGCTGAATATTGGCGACAAACCACAAGATGCCCAGCGAGATGCCCATAAAGACCACTTTATCGGTCACGCGTTCTAAATCGCGATTGGATGCGGAATACAAGACACCCGCCGAAACGGCAAACACCAGTAAAATCAAAATAAATAGCGCAGGATCAATTGGGCGCTTGATACGATCCCAGATATAGCTAATCACCGGTCACTTCCTCGACGATGGCGGGTACGGCCGATGCCGTTTTGCTCGGTGGATCTTCAGGCATTTTGCCCGTGATGTAATAATCGAGCACTTTACGCGCAATCGGTGCTGCTGCTTGTGCACCAAAACCGCCATTTTCAACAATCACGGCCAGCGCAATTGTTGGTTTGTCTGACGGCGCAAAAGCAATAAACCATGAGTGATCACGTAAACGCTCTTTGACTGTATGTGCGTTATATTTGGCGCCTTTTAAGCTATACACCTGCGCCGTACCGGTTTTGCCGGCCGATACATATTGCGCGCCACGAAATACATTGGCGCCAGTACCAATGGTCATTACGCCTTCCATACCACGGATAACACGTTCAATATTGGCGGGTTTCCAGTCCATGGTTTTGAGGGGTTTGGGCTCGACCAAGGTTTTGGCACCGCTGCGCGGATCGGTTAATGTGGCAACAACGTGTGGACGAAATGCTAAACCGCGATTGGCCAATGTTGCAGTGGCATGCGCCATTTGCATTGGGGTAAAGGCGTTATAACCTTGACCAATCCCGATGGACACCGTTTCGCCCGAATACCATTTTTGTTGTGCTGGATTTTTAAAACGGGATTTTTTCCACTCGGGGCTCGGTAAAATCCCCGGACGCTCGCCAGGTAAATCCACGCCTGTTGGGCGGCCAAAATCTAAGGTGCCCATAAACTTGGCGATATTGTCGATGCCCATTTGCACGGCGAGTTGGTAGAAATAAGTATCACTGGATAATGCAATCGAGCGATCAAAACTCATCGAGCCATAACCGCCTTTTTTGGAATCATTAAACCGATGTCCGCCGTAAATAAAATAGCCGGGGTCAGAAATCGTTTGATGCACTAAAGGTAAGTTTTGTTCGAGCGCCGCCATGGCCATAAATGGCTTATACGTTGATCCGGGCGGGTATTCGCCGCGAATTGCGCGATTAAGTAAGGGTTTGTCGATCGAGGTATTGAGCTCATTCCAGCTCACCGGATCAATGCCATCGACAAATAAATTCGGGTCAAATCCAGGTTTAGACACCAGTGCCAAAATACCGCCGGTTTGCGGGTCGATCGCTACCAATGAGCCACGGCGTTCACCAAATTGCTTTTCGATCATTTCTTGCAGCTTGATATCAATCGACAACGTTAAGTCTTTGCCCGATTGTGGCGCGGTGCGCTTGAGCGTTCGCACAGCACGGCCACCAGAATCGATTTCAACTTGTTCAAAGCCAGTTTGGCCGTGCAGTTGTTTTTCATAACTGCTTTCTATGCCTAACTTGCCGATGTAATCGGTGCCGCGATAGTTGGCATATACATCGTCGTCTTTGAGGTTTTTAATGTCTCGATCATTAATTCGGCCGATATAGCCGATCAAATGACTGCCCACTTCACCCAAGGGATATTGGCGGAACAAGCGCGCTTTGAGCTCAACGCCGGGAAATAAATAACTTTGCGAAGCAAAGCGCGCCACCTCTTCGTCACTTAAGCGGGTACGAATCGGTAGCGTTTCAAAGTCTTTAGTTTCGTCTTGTAGCTTTTTAAAGCGACGGCGATCACGCGGCGTAATGTCGACAATGCCTTTTAAGCTGGCAATGGTTTCATCTAAGTTAGCGACTTTGGATGGCGTGATTTCTAAGGTGTAGGCCGAAAAATTGTGCGCCAGAATCACCCCGTTACGGTCGCGAATAATGCCGCGCGATGGCGGAATAGGTACTAAAGAAATACGATTTTGTTCGGCTAATGTCAGGTAGCGGTCGTGCTCAACTACTTGTAACCAAAAAAAGCGCGCAAATAACACGCCAAACATCAGAAAAATAAATAGCACAGCAACAATCAGGCGGATTTGAAATGCAAAACGCTCGCCTTTAGGATTGATAACAACATTCTTACTCATGGCAAACACCATTGCGGCCTGCCAAACAACCACGACCGATTATTGGCGAAATAGCGAAAAAAATACAAATAGGCTGCACCGAGCGAAAACAAGCGCATTCATGCAAACTCATAATTCGTCGGGCGCGTCTTTACGTTGATACATCAGCATCAAATTTGAAAAAGGTGGCCATAAAATAGCGGCAAATAAACTGCCAGTAAAATAGCCCCAGCCCACAAAAGGCTCACCCATGATGCTGCGAATACTCACCATAATGGCTTGCGAAAGTAGCAGTAGCGCGCAAGCAATCAGTGCTTGTTGCCAAAAAGGGAAAATCGCCAATTGCCGCTGCCGCACCAAAGCTAAATAAGCAATGATGGAATAGGCCAGCGCGTGTTGCCCCAGAATATTGCCATTGGCGACATCCATCAGCACCCCTAAAAAGAAGGCGCAAGCCACACCGACACGGCGCGGCTGATTGAGTGCCCAATAAATAATCAATAGCGCGACAAAATCAGGAGAAAAATTCATCGCCGTGGCTTGCCATGGCAATAAATTAATCAAAATAGCCAGTACAAACGAGCAAAAAATAAAGCCCACACCGGCAGGACGAAGTAATTGGCGGCTAATTGGCATGGCTCAATCTCCAGCCACTCGCGCAGAGAGTGCGCAAAAAGGATAAAAAATACACATTATTTAGTCTTGGCCTTCGGTGCTGAGGCTTCTGTTGGATAAGGTGGCGGCGCCGCTGGCGCATCCAAAATTAAGAAATAACGATGCTGATCAATTTTGGCTAAAGGCTCGCTATAAATGCGGGCAAAGGCGTTGCCGGTGGTGCGTTCAACCCGAGTCACTCGAGCCACTGGTAAACCCGCCGGATAAATACTATCAATGCCGGATGTAAGCAGTTGGTCGCCCACTTGAACGTCAACATTTTGTGCCATATTGCGCACTTCGAGCGGCGCATGCCGGCCTGTGCCATACACCACGGTTCGCAATTGATTGCGCGCCACGATGACTGGCACCATGTGATTGCGATCAGATAACAACCGCACTTCACTGGTGAGCGGTTGCACGCGAACAATTTGTCCAACCACACCACTGGCGTCGAGCACGATTTGCCCAGCACTAATTTGATTTTGCTGGCCTTTATCAAGGACTAATTTTGCGGCAAAAGGATCGCGGCTATTGTAAAGAATTTTGGTGAGCTGCGAGCGGCGCGGCGTGTTTTCACTGGCAATGCTGAGCGAGCGTAAATTGGCATTTTCAATCTCTAAAGCCTGCAAACGCATGGCCATGCCTTTGGCGGCGAGCTTATCGTTATTGAGTGCTTTGTTTTCGCTAACTAATTGGGCTTGTTGCTGCAGAAAATCGCCACCTTCAATCACCGCATTGATGGGCGTAGTGGCCAGCCATTGCAAGGGATATAGCGCCAAAGACAGCTTATCGCGGGCGAGCCCCAACCATTGATAGTTGGCATCGCCGAAAATCAGCGCAAGCGAGAGTGCAGAAAAAATCAAAACACGCGTCAGCGGTTTCGGGCCTTGTTTAAAAAAGGCAGGTTGATTAGCTTGCATTGGATCTGCGAAGTAGTGAAGGTGTGAGGATGGCGGTAGGGTGACAGCTGCCCAAACTAGCAAAGGCTTGGCATACGCCAAGCCCTATTTGCTTGCCTTACCGCCGATCTAATCAGTCATTAGCAAAAATGCCAATGCCGCCTTTATCGAGCTTTTCAAGTGCTTTACCTGAACCGCGTACGACGCAAGTGAGTGGATCTTCGGCCACAATCACTGGCAGGCCAGTTTCTTCCATCAATAAGCGATCCAAATCGCGCAATAATGCGCCACCGCCAGTTAGTACCATGCCTTTTTCGGCAATATCAGCACCGAGTTCTGGTGGAGTTTGTTCGAGCGCTTGTTTGACTGCTGAAACGATTTGATTGAGTGGGTCAGTCAAGGCTTCGAGAATTTCGTTGCTAGAGATCGTGAACGAGCGTGGAATGCCTTCGGCTAAATTGCGACCTTTGACTTCCATTTCGCGAACTTCGGCGCCCGGGAAGGCCGAACCGATGCGTTTTTTGATTTCTTCAGCAGTGGTTTCGCCGATCAACATGCCGTAGTTACGACGGATGTAGTTGATGATTGATTCATCAAATTTATCGCCACCTACACGCACGCTAGACGCATAAACGATACCGCCGAGCGAAATCACGCCGACTTCGGTCGTGCCGCCACCGATATCCACCACCATTGAGCCCGTTGCTTCTTCAACCGGCAGACCGGCGCCGATTGCGGCAGCCATTGGTTCTTCGATTAATTCAACCTTGCGCGCACCAGCGCCTAGTGCTGATTCACGAATCGCACGGCGCTCAACTTGCGTTGAGCCGCAAGGCACGCAAATGACGATGCGCGGTGGCGATGAAAACATGCGGCTTGGGTTCACTTTTTTAATGAACTGTTTGAGCATTTGTTCGGTGATAGTGAAGTCGGCAATTACACCGTCTTTCATTGGGCGCACGGCGTTGATATTGCCGGGGGTGCGGCCGAGCATTTTTTTGGCTTCTGTACCGACCGATAAAATGGTTTTCTTGCCTGAAGGGCCGCCTTCTTGTTGAATGGCGACGACCGACGGTTCGTCCAATACAATCCCTTTACCTTGCATATAAATCAAGGTGTTAGCTGTACCCAAGTCGATAGCGATGTCGTTGGCAAAGTAGCCAGAGAGAAGTCCAAACATTAATAATCCCGCAATGATGTTGTGTGATGGCAAGCCAAACTTCAGTTCAGCCCACTGTAAATTGGGCGAATGCTCGTATTATGCTGTATTGCAAGGAATCAAGCTTCGCATTTATTTTTAATTTCGCGTCCACTGTAAATGCTACCGCGAGCCTTCGCCGTAGGTGGGAGAAACAAACCCGATATGATACCCTATTGCGTTGTTGTTTAAGTAGCTTTAACGCGGTAAATACGACCACGTTCCGATTAAAGTACGCCGTACTTGGTCAGCAAGGTGATACCGTGGTTTCAGGATGAAAAAACGCGGTAAATTTAAGCTTAGTTGATGTTGGTTTTGCGCCGTGCGGGCACAATTTTCGCGGCAAATGCAATGTTGATAGAGTCTAGCCACGTTCCGATTAAAGTTGTTGTGTTGACCAACATGACTGCTCAGCTATTTAGGACGTATCTACAGGGAAATACGAATATGTCGCTATCTATAGACGATGTACAGCGCATTGCGCGTCTGGCACGGATTGCCGTGACCGAAAATGAAGTGATTGAGAGCCATAAACAACTCAATCAACTCTTTAATCTGATTGAAGAAATGCGCAGCATCGATACCACCGGTGTTGAGCCAATGCCACACCCACAAGACATGTTACTGCGCTTGCGTGACGATGTGGCGACAGCGACTAATCGCCGCGAAGCCTTTCAGGCGATTGCCCCTGCGGTTGAAAACGGCCTTTACCTGGTTCCGAAAGTCATTGAATAAGGAGCAGGGGGTTGGGAATGGGGATTGGGGAGTGGGGAGTGGGCCGTAAGCTCACTTGCTTTTACTCCCTACTCCCTATTCCCCACTCCCTCACAATTATGAACTACACCATCAAACAAATCATTGACCAACTCGCTAGCGGTGAAACCACGGCTGTCGCGTTGGCAACGCAATATTTAGATCGCATCGCGGCGCATCAGCACCTCAATGCCTTTATTACCGTTGACCGCGAAAAATCGCTCGCACAAGCTGCTGCTGCCGATGCCGCGCGGGCTGCCGGTGATACCCGACCGTTGCTCGGTGTTCCTTTGGCCCACAAAGATATTTTCTGCGCTGAAGGCTGGAAAACATCGTGTGGTAGCAAAATGCTCGACAACTTTATTGCGCCGTATTCGAGCAATGTCGTTGAGCGTTGTGATGCTGCCGGTTTGGTGACGCTAGGTCGCACCAATATGGATGAGTTCGCGATGGGCTCTTCCAATGAAAACAGCTTTTACGGCGCAGTTAAAAACCCTTGGGATTTAACTGCCGTACCTGGCGGCTCGTCCGGTGGTTCGGCAGCGGCAGTGGCCGCGCGATTAGTGCCAATGGCAACTGGCACCGATACCGGTGGTTCGATTAGACAGCCTGCGGCATTTTGCGGTATCACGGGAATTAAACCGACCTACGGTACGGTGAGTCGTTTTGGCATGATCGCTTACGCCAGCTCGCTTGACCAAGGTGGCGCAATGGCGCAAACCGCTGAAGATTGCGCGATTTTGCTCAATGTGATGGCTGGCTTTGACGAGCGTGATTCCACCAGCTTGCAGCAAGCGAGCGAAGACTATACTCGCGATTTAAACCAATCTTTGGCTGGACTTAAAATTGGCCTGCCACGCGAATATTTTGCCGATGGTTTAGCCGACGACGTGCGTGCCGCAATTGACGCCGCGGTGGCTGAGTTCAAAAAACTCGGCGCCAGCATTGTTGACGTGAGCCTGCCGAACACCAAAATGGCGATTCCAGCGTATTACGTTATCGCGCCAGCCGAAGCCTCAACCAACTTAAGCCGTTTTGACGGTGTTCGCTACGGTCATCGTGCCGCCGATTACAACGGCCTGAATGATATGTACGAAAAAACCCGTGCCGAGGGCTTTGGTGATGAAGTCAAACGCCGCATTCTGACCGGCGCGTATGTACTCAGCCACGGCTATTACGACGCTTACTACCTACAAGCGCAAAAAATCCGCCGCATGATTGCCAATGACTTCCAGTCTGTATTCAAAGAATGCGACGTATTGTTTAGCCCGGTTTCGCCAAGTACCGCATGGAACTTGGGCGAAAAAACTGCAGACCCAGTGGCGATGTATCTCGAAGACATTTATACGCTGGGCGTGAATTTGGCCGGCTTGCCTGCCATGAGCGTACCCGTTGGCTTTGGCAGCAACGGTCGCCCAGTCGGTATGCAAATCATCGGTAACTACGCAGGTGAAAGCCGCATGCTCGGCATGGCGCATCAATACCAGCAAGTGACTGATTGGCATACTAAGGCACCGCAACTCTAAGGAGATCGGCATGGCACTAACGCAAAGTGATTTGGTTTCACCTGAGCAGTACTTGGCTGAAGAAGAATCGCGGCAGGAACGGCATGAATATTATGACGGTCTCGTTTATGCCATGACGGGGGGCACATTGACGCACAATATTTTGGCGATGAATTTGCTCGTTCGCTTGATGGCGCATTTACAAGGCTCACCTTGCCGAGCGTTCATTAATGATGTTCGCCTGCAGATTGAAAGTGCCGATTGCTATTTTTACCCCGATTTATTGGTGCATTGTGCTGAAACTGCTAAATCGAGTTCGACGGTTAATTCAGCTAAGGTCGTCGTCGAAGTCTTGTCTGCGTCGACGAGTAACTACGATCAGGGTAAAAAATTTACAGTTTATCGCCAGCTTGAATCATTACAAGAATATGTGCTGATTGATTCGGAAATGAAGAGCGTTCGGGTGTATCGCCGTGCGGATCAAGGTGACTGGATCTTTCATGCCTATACCAACGATGAAACTGTACGCCTAGCCAGTATTGATTTTTCTGTGTCGTTGACTGAACTGTACGACGACACGGGCATAGAGGAATAAACCATGAAATGGGAAGTCGTAATCGGGCTAGAGGTTCACACTCAGCTCACCACAAAATCGAAAATTTTCTCACCGGCCAGCACGGCATTTGGCGCTGCGCCTAATACGCAAACGGCGGTGGTGGATATTGCACTGCCGGGCGCTTTGCCAGTGATGAACCGTGCCGCCGTTGAGCGCGCGATTCAGTTTGGTCTGGCCATTGGTGCCAACGTCAAACGCAGATCAGTGTTTGATCGTAAAAACTACTTTTACCCTGATTTGCCAAAAGGCTATCAAATTAGCCAAATGGATTTGCCGGTGGTTGAAGGTGGCGTGATCACCATTCAAGTTGGCGATGAAGAACGCAAAATCAACCTCACTCGCGCCCATTTAGAAGAAGATGCCGGCAAATCGCTGCACGAAGACTACCAAGGCATGACCGGCATCGACTTAAATCGCGCCGGTACACCATTGCTCGAAATCGTCTCTGAACCAGAAATGCGCTCCAGTGCCGAAGCCGTGGCGTATGCCAAAGCATTGTACGAGTTGGTGACATGGATCGGCATTTGCGACGGCAATATGTCGGAAGGCTCATTCCGTGTTGATGCTAACGTTTCGGTACGCCCAGCCGGCCAAGTTGAGCTAGGCACTCGCCGCGAAATCAAGAATCTGAACTCGTTTAAATTCTTGCAGCAAGCGATTGATTACGAAATCCGCTGGCAAATCGAAACCATCGAAGACGGTGGCCGCGTGGTGCAAGGCACGGTGCTGTTCGATCCCGATAAGGGCGAAACGCGCATGATGCGCAGTAAAGAGGACGCGCACGATTACCGCTACTTCCCAGATCCAGATTTGCCACCGCTGGTGATTAGTGAGGAATGGATTGAACGCGTACGCAGCGAATTGCCAGAATTGCCAGTGGCAATGCAAGCGCGCTTTATCGAGCAGTACGGTATTTCCGCCTACGATTCGCGGATGTTGACCACCAGCAAGATACTGGCCGCTTACTTTGAAGCCACCGTTGCTGCTGGCGCCGATGCCAAACTCGCCGCCAACTGGATCATGGGCGACATCTCGGCCACGCTGAACCGCGAAGATAAAGTGTTTGCTGATTGCCCAATTTCGGCAACGGCTTTGGGTGCGTTGATTGCTCGTATCTCGGACAACACCATCAACAACAAAACCGCCAAAGACGTGCTGAAGAAGATGTGGGAATCAGGCGATTCAGCCGACACCATTATCGAGCGCGATGGTCTGAAGCAAGAATCCGACACCGGCGCGATTGAAGCGATTGTCGATACCGTGCTGGCAGCCAACCCAAAAGCGATTGAAGAATATCGCAGCGGTAAAGAGAAGGCACTCAATGCCTTAGTCGGGCAGGTAATGAAAGGCTCCGGCGGCAAGGCCAATCCAGCGATGGCGTTGGAGTTGTTGAAGAAGAAGGTGGGGTGATAATCCTCAAATAATAAAGCGGCCAAATGGCCGCTTTATTTATGAGTAATAAAATTATGCGCTCAAAATATTCAGAGCTTGTTCAACGTTTATTTGCCAAATATTATTTAGCTCTTTAGATTTTTCAAGCATTCGGGTGTATTTATCAATCATCGGTATATGACTATTTAAATTGTCATTTTTTACCATGTACTGTTGTTGTTCAATGAATTTGTTTTGTTTTTGTATTAGGAAGCGACAAAAACTCATGTGCTCTGTTTCATTGTTCCCGTCGAATCCAGGGAAAATTGAGTATCTGTGATTTATTAGTTCATGATCTTTTGTTGTTCGTTTTAAGTCTTCGATTGCTCGATACAAATCAAGTATGTTAAGTACAAATTTACCATCTATTTCTGACATCTCATCAGAAATTCCGCCGATTATTTGATTGTAAAATATAGCATACCCATTTTCTAGGATGTCAATTGCTTCGTTGTAAAATTCAGCATCCTCATTGTCTAGTTTGGCAAGAATTCTGTATTGATTAATTAGGATTAATCGGTCTTTTTTACTGATTTCCAAGATTATCTCTCCTTCTATTTAGAGAATTTTTCGCTTTATGTGGTGTGCCATACCAACTATATCTGGATAGATTGTGTATTCATCTAAATTTGCCCATTTTAAAAATTCACGAGCTTCTGCTTTAGCCGATGCTGGAAGTATTATTTTTCGGTAGCAGGCTGAGGCTGCAGTCTCAAATGACGCATCTTCTGTTCCAAATATGGTAAAAACACCTTGTTGAGCTCTAATTCGATCGCTAATTTGTTGGCTGGGTTTTATTGCTAATGGCTTTTCAATTTGTACGGGGCGTTTTTCCCAATAAATAGTTTTGTAATCAAATGTTTTGTCTTCTGGGATATTTATGACATCAGTACGGCCACTTAACCTATTTAATGATAGTGGATTCAATATGAAAAGAGCACTATCCTCTGTATCTGTGTAATCTCCGTGGAGAATAAATGCAATGGCTACCCCCATTACAGTTGACCAGTCAAGCAACCGTGTAGGGATCCAGTGATGCTGCATATCAAATAGAGTTTCCCAATCATTTGTCCTTTTTTCGAACAGTCTTGATGCTGTACGTGTAAATTCAAAAAATAGGCTTTTTTCTTTTTCTTCCCAAGAAGTTTGGCGTGGCAAACTTGGAATTAGTTCCCAATCTTTATTCGTATGCCCGCGATACCACGGTTCAGCTGGAGAGCCGAGCTCTTTTTCTGCTTTTCGCACTTCGGTAAGAAAATCATTCCAAGTTGACATTCTATTGTCCAAGTAATTATTTATTAGATTTTAATTAAATTTATTGTAAGCTTTGTGGGTTTTTACGTCTACGATTTTTATTCGTTACCGTATTAATTAGCTTTATGCGGCTGCGCCGCGTGTTTTTTGGTGCGCGTTCCGCCGCGCGGACGGGAAAGGGACTTTGCTTCTGCAAAGCCCCCTTCACCCCAAAGCAGCCCCCGGTATCTGCGCCGACTTCGTCGGTGCCCTCGCTGCGGACAATCGAGGCGGTTGCGCTCAAAACTCGGCCTGCGGCCTCAAACAATGAGCGCAAAAACCCCGCCCCGCTTGTTCCTCACTCGGCTGGATACAGGGGATTAGCAGCCCCAGACCAACGATCAAGCAGGTATGTATATGTATTGCCAGCTAAACATTGCGATATAAGGTCTGGATTTAAATACCTCTTGTTTATGCGAGCGAGGAGGGTGTAATTGCCGAAGGCATTACGCCGCATGAATATCGCTTGGTGTATTGCCGCTTCGCGTCGAATACACCCTAAGGATGTATTTGCTTATAGCCTTTGAATTACAATGCTTTTCTGGCAATACATCTAAATATATTCTTGATCGTGGGTCTGGGGCTTGAGATCCCGTCTAAGCGCACCGAGTGCGGAGCGAGACAGACAGTTTTATCGTTTGGCTCGCGACAATCGAGGGCACAGCGGAGCTGGGCGCGCTCGGGGCGACTTTCTTTCGCCTACCTTTCTTTGGCGAAGCAAAGAAAGGTAGGTGCCGCGCGGCATGAGCGCGACTTCATGTGCAAGAACGCCGCCCTGTACGGCTGCACCGCGTAGGTTTTTGGGCTGATGGGAATAAAAAAGCCACGAATATCGTGGCTTTTTGTTGCTTGGCGGCGGGTTAGCGCTGCGGGTTTATTTCAATTTGACTGACCATTTGGCTTCAACACATTGCGTGTATTGATTGTCGATCAGCGCCGAGAAGCCCGATTGCTCGCTGGTGAGGCGACATTGGTATTTGATTGGCGCTGGGTTGTCGGCGGTTTCTTCCGATTTATTCCAATAGATCGCCACTGCGGCTGAGCTGCCACCGCTAAAGGCTTTCATATCGGTACATTTCATTGACTCTTTGGAGATGTCCAAATTCAATTCGCGGGCAAATTCGACGTAGAAATTATTGCGCGCCTGTGCCGTTGGTTTGATTGGATTGGACATACATTCGCCATTGATAATCTGGCTGGTGGTTGGGAAGTCGTTACCCAAGCCGCCGGCGATATCGACTGCGTTCGGTACCCAAGTGCCATCCAGCGTATGCAATACCGATGGTTTAGGTGGCTGTGGCGTCACAAAGAAGTACAGCGCCGAGGCCATATTCAACCATGTTGATGCCACGAGGTCGGGGTTGTCGCGTAGCACGGCGCGGTCGCCATAAATCGCCAACGACAGTGGGGCGTAGTTGAAGATGTAAGAGATTTGATGCGCGCCACGGCCGTAGTAAGAAATCCACGTGCCATCTGGGTTTTTGCCACAAGCGAGGGTGCCGTCAAACTGCTTTTGCCAGTTCACATCACCACAACCGGATGAATACGCTTCTGAGCCTTTGCCGTCACCACCTTCACGCAGCGCGGTTAAGCCTTGGCGCCATTTTGGATTAGGGCTTGATGCGCTGTGATTACCGGTTTCTTGCACCACATGGGCAAAAAAGGCGGCAACAACGCGGCGGCAAATTTGATCCGCATTGCGGCCATCGGTGTAGTCGGCGCAGAAGCTTGGGAATTTCGCTACGCCGCGCAAAAAGTTGGTGTAGGTGTAGCCCGGATTGGCTTCTGGGAAGAAGTAATTCCATTGCTGCTGCGACACAATGCCTTCCACCCGTTTAACGTTGGCTGGATTGCTTTGATTGCCCGGCGTGACTTGCTCAACCAATTTATTGTCGAGCGTAGCGACCGAGGCGCGGATCATTTGCATATACGGCGTGCTGATCGCTGCGGTTTCGTGCGCTTGCGCTTCGGCTAAGGTTTCTGGGCCAGAGGCACGCGGTGTGCTTGGGCCAGTACACGCGCCAAGTGCTTTCCATGCGCCGCCGACAGCTGAGTTGGCGCTAGGCTCGATATTGCTCGAGTAATAATTGGCTTGGTAGTTTTTGCCATAGGCACTGCGAATCACTAGCCCTAAGTTCGGACGATAAATTTCATCCGGATTCCACACCGGCGCGCAAGTATTGCCACCCGGTGTTGGGCTCGCCGTTGGTGTGGCGGTTGGTGTTGCGGTTGGTGCTGCAGTCGGCGTTGCTGTTGGTGTCGCAGTTGGTTTTACTGTTGGGGTTGCTGTCGGTGTTGCTGTGGGGGTCGCAGTCGGTTTTACCGTTGGGGTGGCTGTTGGTATTGCGGTTGGTGTTGCAGTGGGTTTTGCCGTTGGGCTAGTCGTTGGTGTCGCAGTTGGTATTACTGTGGGGCTTGCTGTTGGTAATGGATTACTTTCGACTGCCCAAGGTCCCCATTGCGTGCCTCCGGGTATTTCGCCGGTAGTCCACCATTTGGCTTTCCAGTTTTTACCTTGATAGGTGACGCTGGCACCTGCGGTATACACGGCTTTGCTGTCCCAATCGGCTGCCATCACACTGGTGCTTAAAAATAGCGCAGCCAGCAGTGCGGCGAGTTTGATTTTTTTATTCATTATCCTCTCCATCCATAGTGGGATTCGCCTGTCCAAATTGGCCTTGATATGCTTCCCAGACACATCTCAGACGTCATACCTTATTGGTATTGTTTTATGAGTTGTAAGCATACTCTTTATGACGGCGTCGTCAAAGCGAGCGAGCATCAAACGCCGCTTTAAGTCGGTCATTGTGGCGAATCTTGTGATTGCTTGGGCGTTGCTACGTGGCTGCGCTGCTGGGGGTTGAATCGCTTGCATCGCACCATCGGCGGTAAGTTGCCGCTTGACCATGGCGCACGCCCATCTCGTCGATCAGATTCCATACGGTAACGTCTTCAATCCAAAAACGCCGTCCGGTTTTGGCGATCCGCAGCCCGCGGTAGCCGCAGGCGTAACCGTGTTCACGCACCGCGCTAAGTAATTGTTCGCGCTCTTCTTGATCAGGTGCAGCGGCAGATAGCCGTGATGGCAGCCCCAGTAATTGGCCATCGGGGTAGTCAAAACAGCGGTGGGCGCTGTCGTTGGCAAAAATAAATCGTGGGTCGTCGCTAGCATCATGCGCGAGCACACAAAACGGCGCCTCATGCTGCAGCCACGCCGCGGCATCGATTAAGGAGTCGGTGGCTGGCACCAAATCATGCCCAAGCAATTGGCGATAGCTGCTTAGCAGCAGTTGGATGAGTGCAAGTGAAGACACGAGAAAATCCGGTGGATGAATATGCGGCTTATTGTAAATTATTTTCACGGCATATTTTTTTGGCTTTGTTCAGATTACGTGTTGATGATTTTAAGTGCCTACGGCACATTGTTTTACAGTCGCAGTCCGCGACGGGGACTCACTTTTCTTGCTTCGCCAAGAAAAGTAAGCAAAAGAAGGCGACCCGTGCGCGCCCAGCTCCGCTGTGCCCTCGATTGTCGTGAGCCAAACGATAAAACCGTTTGTCTCCCTCCTCACTCGGTGCGCTTGGACGGGCTTTTAAGCCCCAGCTCAACGAGCGCGGCACAGCATCAACACAAAATCTGAGCATTGCCTATTTTCTATGGGTATTGACCAGAAATAAAGCCCAGATATATGCTGCATTCATATACCCTTGGTAAACTGATACGGCAGCTTGGTAGCTACAGTGGTTTTTTCTTTTGATTGAATTGTGGATTAATTTTAAATGAATATTTTTCAAGTTTTAAGTCAAGGCAAAGCGCGATTACATGAGCCAAGTATGTCGGCAATGCTGGGGTATTTATTAGATAGTTCGGAAGACCACGGTTTAGGGGATGCTTTTGTACGCGTTTTTCTCGAGCAACTCGGTGCCGAGCATTTTGCTGAGATCTTGAGCTGCCAATTTATTAATTCGAGTACCGAGCTTGAGGTGGCTTATCAGCTTGATGGCGCGAGAAAAGACATTGATATTGAGCTCACTCTATTGGGTAAGGCTGATAGCGTGCCATACCGAATTATTATCGAGAATAAGATTAAAGTCGGTGCAGCTAATCCCAAGCAGCTGCGCGATTATTACCAAGCCATTTTGCAAGATGATCCAACGATTCAGAAGTTGATGGTGGTATTTCTAACGCCAGAATCCAAAACCAGTGCGCTGGTTGCCGAGTATGACAATCTGACGGATTTAAACCCTGAGCATCATAAAGCTTGGTTATATTGGCATTCAGCTACGCAAGCTAGTCTGGTCGCTTTGCTGCGCCAAGTGCTATTGGCCGAGGCCAGCGGTGAAATTAATCCAATTAATGAATATATGCGGCATACGCTAAAAGCTTTTATTCGCCATGCAATCGGCGCATTTTCACCCGTTGCTGGGCAGGGCTCGCGGGTGGGAGAAGATATCGGTGAGATTCAGGCTGAGCTGCTGATCGAGTTAAAAGATGGTAGTCAGTATCGCGTGGTGCAGCGAGACAGTACGCAAATCCAAGTGTTTAATGTTCAAACTGGCGATAAAGAAGTGGCACGCCGGATTATGGGCCAATATATCGATGAACAAAATTTACCCATTAAACATCCCGATTTTAATACCCGTACGATAGGAAAAATGCTGTTTAAATTGCATTCTTCAGTCAGTTAATTGCTTGCCAACAATTTGAACAACAACAGAAAACCGCCAGATTGATTCTGGCGATGCAGTCCGCAAGGCGGTTTGGGGTGGGTGGTGACTTGCCAATCATCCCTTATATTGATTGGGCGAGCGCGGTAATTTGGCGCAGACATGGCTGGTGTGCAATGCCAAAGTACGCTCCTTTGCCGCTAAGCATGCCGCGGCGCTTGATTTAAATTGACTGTATAAGGAAACCGCCGGTGGACTCTTGGCTTACTCAACTTAAAACGCTGTTGTTTGACACGCCCGAAGTTCATCGCGTGCTCTTAGCCATTTTGGTGATTGTGGCGGTGAATGCCTTGCTGGCTTTTGCACTGCGTCAAGTGACGCGGCTGGCGCAAAAATCAAATACCCGCTGGGATGATGTATTGGTGCATGCAGCCCGGCCGGCTTTGCGTAGTTTGGTTTGGGTGCTGGGGATTAGCTATATTTTGACGCTGATTCCACAGTATTTGCATGTCAATATCGTCGGTTTAACGTCGCCATTACGCAGTGTTGGGGTGACGCTGTGCTTGGCTTGGTTTTTATTTCGCTTGATTGCTTTGACCAGCCAAAGCTTTTTGAGTGATCGCTATGAGCGCGGCGAAAGTGTCGATTCTACGACGGTGGATGCCTTATCCAAATTGGGGCGGTTAATCGTCGTTATTGCCACCGCACTCAGCATTTTGCAGACGCTCGGTTTTAGTGTCTCTGGGGTGCTTGCTGCGGGTGGGATTGGTGGTTTGGCGGTGGGTTTTGCCGCCAAAGATTTGCTGGCCAATTTTTTTGGTGGCTTGACGATTTATTTGGATCGACCATTTAGCGTGGGTGAATGGATACGCTCACCCGATAAGCAGATTGAAGGCACGGTAGAAAAAATTTCTTGGCGGCATACGCGAATTCGCGGCTTTAATAAAAATCCGATTTACGTACCGAATGCGATTTTTACTTCCATCGTGGTCGAAAACCCTTCGCGTATGACGCATCGGCGTATTCGCGAAACCATCGGTCTGCGGTATGACGATATTGCCCAAGTGCATAGCATTGTCAGCCAGATTAAAGAAATGCTACACGCTCATCCCGAAATTGATTCGACGCAAACCACCATCGTTAATTTCAATCAATTTGCCGCGTCATCGCTGGATATTATGTTGTACACCTTTACCAAAACCACCGACTGGGTGCGTTTTCATGCGGTGAAACAAGATGTGTTATTGCAAATTGCGGCCATTATTGAGCAGCACCACGCGCAGATTGCCTTTCCAACGCGTACTCTACATATTCCAGAACCACCAGAACCACCAGAAGCTTAAGTAGCCCTGTTGGGTGGAGCGTGCGCAGCACTGATTTCATCCAACACAGCCCAAGCCGCTCGATTCAATTGGAGCGGTTTTTTTATATGCGGCGGCAAATCACTCGTTGAGATTGTCGACGTATTGGCCGCTGGCGCAGTAGATTTAATCACTGCATCTCAATACCCAATGCATATTGTTAAATAGATTGCTGCCGATGTGGAACTCATTGCGCGGAGCAAGGTCTGAATTGACTAGATCGTAGTACTCATTTGATTGATTTATAAAAAGGGGAATTGAGATGGGTTTGTTTGATATGTTCAAGAGCGACACCAGCACGACGATGAGTCCACATTTCGCTTTTGCGACTGGCCTTTTATACATGATGTCGGCTGATGGCGAGATGGATAACGAAGAAGTCGGCCATTTGTTGTCAGTATTGGGCGGCCAAAAATCAAGCAGCGGTGCGATCGGTGTTGGCGCGCAAAATAAACAGTTGCTCGATCGTGCTTTGGCGTATCGCCAAAAAAATTCGATTGATACTTTCTTGGCCGAAGCGACACCGGTGTTAACCGATGCGCAAAAAATGTGCATTTTGATGAATCTGCTCGATTCAGCATTCTCTGATGGCGAAGCCGAGCCAGAAGAACAAGCCTTGTTTGCCAAGATTCAAGCGGCATTTGGTGTGAGCGATGAGCGTTTCAAACCGTTCTTCCAAGTGTTAATGGTGAAAAATGATCGCGCTGTATTTGTGAATAAAGATCACCCAAGCAACCAAGCCGGTTATACCGTGCAATTGAATTAAGCTTTGGACTGTTGTCAGGATGTTAAAAACCGCCGTTTACGGCGGTTTTTTTATGTCTTCGTCTTGCTGAGCACAAGGAAAGATGATGTTGAGCGCAAAGCTTAGATATTGCCTTTGCGCGTATGAAGGGTATTGATCGCGCTGGCATGATGACGTAGTGCTGGGATGAAATACCCTGTTGTTATGGTTTGGCTTTGCAGCTCGATTGGGAATGGATTGATGAAGTGATTGCTGAAGTGATCGACATCGTAAAGCGTGCTGACTGTGTTTTGATTAAGTATTTTGCTTGCAAAATTCTTGTGTTTTCATTGTGTTTGCTTGTTAAATGAGTCAGCAAAATGACTGTAAATGCATGATACTGAATTCAGCACTCATCGAGCTGAGATAGGCAAGGCAGTTATTTATCTCGTTTTTTACCGGCGGGTTTGGTAGGTATTGGGGCGTTATCGCGCTGCGGCGTAGTCATCATGGAGTTTGCTGGAGTCACAGGATGAGGCAAGAGACAAAGCAACAGTTTAATCAATTAGATTGGTCCGCGATGTTGGCGTTGATATGCGCGCTGCTGGCGGCGGTTTTTGTTTATCTTAGCTATTTTACTTTGGCTGAACGGCAAGAGGCGAGCGATCGGCGTTATCAATCATTTTTATTAGCTGAGCAAATGCGCCTGAGCTCAGACCAGCTGACATTGATGGCCCGGGCTTATGCAGCCACGGGTAATCCCAAGTTCTTGCAGTTTTATAATCAAATTTTAGATATTCGCAATGGCAAGCAGCCTAGACCAGAAAATTACCATCGCGTGTATTGGGATTTCTTAATGCCCCAGCAGGGGCAGCCGCCGTTTGCCAATGGCCAAACCATTAGTTTGCATAATTTATTGGATAAAAATGGTTTTACTGAGCAAGAATTGCAGCAATTGCGCTCGGCACAAGCGAGCTCGGATCAATTAGCTGACTTAGAAAGAACTGTATTTAAATTGGTGGCGCAAAATAAACCCAAAGTAGCTGGCAATTATGTAACGCCAGCGGCGGTAAGCCAGTTGTATAGCGAGGCTTATTTACAAGCTAAAAGCCAAATCATGGGGGGGATTAATCAATTTTATCATTTGCAAGAAACAAGAAATAACAGCAGTGTTGCCTATGCAGTGACTATGAATAATTTAATGATTGCTTTTTCTGTGTTGAGCTTTATCGGCTTAATCATTAGCTTGATATTTAATTTTAAATTAAGGGCGCGGCTGTCAGCACAATTTATTTCTGACCTACAGAGAGAGGTTACCGAGCAAACTGACATTATTATTGAGAAAAACCAAGAGCTAACACATGCTTTTGATTTGATGGCTAAGGCGCAAAAAAATCTGATTGAAACCGAAAAAATGGCTTCCTTAGGTGCTTTGGTCGTTGGCGTGGCGCATGAAATTAACACGCCGGTTGGGATTTGTATTACCGCTACCAGCTATATGGAAGAAGAAAACAATGAATTAAGCAAAATGGTTTCTGATCAGTCATTAAAGAAAAAATCGCTAGAAAATTACTTAGAGAGGTTTGATCAAAGTATTAAATTGTCACTAAAAAATCTACATCGAATTGCAGGAATTATTAATAATTTTAAAGAAGTTGCAGTAGACCAAGATGTTGATGTTTTTTCTTCTATTGATTTAAAAAAAGACATTAGGTATATGGTTGATGAAATCGTATTGAGTAATCAGTACAATCAAAATAAAATTAATATTGATTTGCATTGCGATGAGCAGTGGATTTGCCTGTGTTACCCTGGGGTGTTAATTAAAGTATTAAGGCAGTTACTTAAAAATGCCTTGATTCATGCTTTTGATCCGGGGGCGAATGGGCAAGTGGATATCGTTGTCGCGAAAATTGATAATTGGTATCAAATTAGCGTGCAAGACAATGGCAAGGGTATGGAAGAGCTCGAGCAGCTCAAAATTTTTGACCCGTTTTATACCACCAAGCGTAATCAAGGCGGGATTGGTTTAGGCTTGCCGATTGTTTTTAATTTGGTAACGCAAAAACTTGGAGGCTCGATTCGTTGTACCTCGGTGCTTGGGCAAGGCACGTGTTTTCAAATAAAAATTCCAGTTGAGGGAAAATCGGTCGATCTTACTTAAGCCAGCTTTGCTGGCGGTAAGCGTGGGTGTTGCTGTTATTGATGGCAGAGCCTGAATGATTGACTTCATTTGGGCTTTATTTATGGCTGATGGAGTTAAGTATGCAATTGGTGATTGGCAATAAAAATTACTCTTCATGGTCGTTGCGGCCGTGGTTGGGGATGAAAGTCGCTGGGATAAAATTTGACGAAGTGGCGCATGATTTGTACGCGCCCAATGCCTGGGCTGAGCGTTTGCAGTTTTCGCCTAGCGCTAAAGTGCCGGTGCTAATTGATGGCGATATCCATATTTGGGATTCTTTAGCCATTGCTGAGTATTTGGCCGAACGTTATCCGGCGGCACAATTGTGGCCACAAGACATCGTGACGCGCGCTTATGCGCGATCGGTTTGTGCTGAAATGCATGCTGGATTTTCGGCATTACGTAGCATTTGCCCGATGGATATTCGGCAGAAACACCCTGTAGTCATGACCCCCGCATTGCAGGCGGATATTGATCGGGTATTGGCGATTTGGCATGACTGCCGCTCGCGTTTTGCGGGATATGGCGAATTTTTATTTGGGCATTTTTCTTGGGTGGATGCGTTTTTTGCGCCGGTGGTCACTCGCTTTGTAACTTACGGCATTGCGGTGCCTGCGCCGTTAGATCTATACATGAATGCCGTGTTGGCCTTGCCCGCAATGCAAGAATGGATGGCCGATGCATGTGCCGAGTCAAGTGTTGCGGTATAGCTGGATTTTAAGTGGTAATCAGCAGCAAAAACAGCGGCTTTTTGCCGCTTTTTGTTGCCTATTTTTTAGGCACGATGTAGAATCCGCGCCTTCCCCTTGAATGATTTATATGCCATGCAGATTGGCCCGTATCAGTTAAAAAATAATCTGATCGTTGCGCCCATGGCGGGAGTGACTGATCGTCCTTTTCGTCAGCTGTGTAAGCAGTTTGGAGCAGGGCATGCGGTCTCAGAAATGATGACTAGCGATGTGGCTTTGCGTTCAAGTCAAAAGTCTTTGCTGCGCGCAAATTTTGACGGTGAACTGGCGCCGATTTCGGCGCAGATTGCCGGATCAGATCCCAAAATGCTGGCCGAAGCGGCGCGATTTCAAGTCGCCAATGGCGCGCAGATTGTGGATATCAATATGGGCTGCCCAGTTAAGAAGGTTTGCAATAAGTTGGCCGGTTCGGCTTTATTGCAAAACGAGCAATTGGTTGGCGATATTTTGGATGCCGTAGTCAATGCCGTTGACGTTCCTGTAACACTCAAAACGCGCTTGGGTTTTGCCAATGGCGCCGAAAACATTTTGCGCGTTGCTCAGTTGGCCGAGAACGCCGGGATTGCCGCATTGGCGATTCATGGCCGTACGCGGGAAGATATGTATCAAGGGCAGGCCAGATATGGATTGATTCGTGCAGTCAAAGAATCAATCTCGATTCCGGTGATTGCCAATGGCGATATTGATAGTCCGGCCAAAGCCGCTTTGGTACTGAAAGAAACCGGTGCCGATGCCATTATGATCGGCCGTGCGGCACAAGGCCGACCTTGGTTATTCCGTGAAATTGCGCATTTTTTGGCGACTGGTGAAACCTTGCCGCCGCCCGAAGTGCTAGAAATTCATGGCGTATTGCTCGGGCATTTGGATGATTTGTATGCGTTTTATGGCGAATATTCCGGTTGCCGAATCGCGCGTAAGCATATTGCTTGGTATACCAAGGGTTTGCATGGCAGTAATGAATTTAGGCAAACGATGTATGCCGAGGAAACAACCGCTGGACAAGCGCTAGCGGTCGATACCTACTTAAAAAGCTTGCTCAATTTTGGCGAGCGACTGCAATACCGCAACACAGCGAACGAATCAGAATAGCGTAACAGCTGTGTGATGAAGACAATAACGAACACCGAAAAATCGGGAGATTGAATGACTACCCCCACCGACTTGATTGCAACGGCAATTAATGAATCGCTCGCGCAGTATTTTAATGACCTAGATGGTGAGCCGCCGAGTGCATTGTATGAAATGGTTTTGGCTCGCATGGAAAAGCCGCTCTTGGTGAACGTGCTGCAGCGCGTTGAGGGTAATCAATCGCGCGCTTCAGAAATGCTCGGCATTAATCGCAATACCCTGCGTAAAAAATTACAAGCCTACGATTTGTTATAAATCGACCCCTGTGGGGTCTAGTTTCAATTCAAACAGAGGAAGCATGATGAGCAAAATTACCCGTGCCTTGATCAGCGTATCGGATAAAACTGGTGTGTTAGCATTTGCCCAAGCCTTGCATCAGCAAGGTGTCGAGATTCTTTCGACTGGTGGCACTGCTAAATTATTTGCCGATCACGGTCTACCCGTGATTGAAGTTGCCGATTACACCGGCTTTCCTGAAATGCTCGATGGCCGCGTGAAGACCTTGCATCCAAAAATCCACGGTGGCATTTTAGGCCGTCGTGATTTAGACGCGCATGTAGCCACCATGGGCGAGCATGGCATTGGTAATATTGATTTAGTTTGTGTGAATCTGTATCCGTTTGAAGCGACGATTGCCAAGCCCGATTGCAGCTATGAAGACGCCATCGAAAACATCGACATCGGCGGCCCAGCCATGGTGCGCTCGGCAGCCAAAAACCACGCGCACGTGGCGATTGTGACCGATGCCGCTGACTACGATTTATTGATCGAAGAAATGCAAGCCAATGGCGGCGCATTGGCTTTGGCAACGCGCAAAAACTTGGCGAAAAAAGCCTTTAGCCATACCGCAGCGTATGACGGCGCGATTTCAAATTACCTCACCGCTTTAACCAGCGACGGTGAAAAAGCGATTTACCCAACGCGTTTAAACTTGCAGTTTGAAAAAGTGCAAGACATGCGTTACGGCGAAAATCCACACCAATCAGCGGCGTTTTACCGTGATTTGGACCCAGCAGCAGGCAGCTTGGCCAATTACAAGCAGTACCAAGGTAAAGAATTGTCGTACAACAATATCGCCGATTCGGATGCCGCGTGGGAATGCGTGAAGCAATTTGCCGAGCCAGCTTGCGTGATTGTTAAACACGCCAACCCTTGTGGCGTTGCCGTGGGTAAAGACAGCTATAGCGCATATCGCCTAGCCTTAGCGACCGATACCACCAGTGCCTTCGGTGGCATTATTGCTTTCAATAAAACCGTTGATGCCGATACGATTGAAGCGGTGTCTACGCAATTCTTGGAAGTATTGATTGCACCATCGTACACAGCAGAAGCATTGGCTTTGATCGCCAAAAAACAAAACGTTCGTGTATTGGAAATCGCCATTGAAAGCGGTGAAAACCGTTTTGATTTGAAGCGTGTTGGCGGTGGCTTGTTGGTGCAAACGCCCGATGTGCATGCCTTGATGTTGGCCGATTTGAAAGTCGTGACTAAGTTGCAACCGACGCCAGAACAATTGAAAGATTTGTTGTTCGCGTGGAATGTGGCCAAGTTTGTTAAATCAAACGCGATTGTGTTCTGCAAAGGCGGCCAAACTCTGGGCGTTGGCGCTGGCCAAATGAGCCGTGTGGATTCAACTAAAATTGCCGCGATTAAAGCGCGTAACGCTGGGTTGGAATTACGTGGTTCGGTCGCAGCGTCAGACGCTTTCTTCCCGTTCCGTGATGGCGTGGATGTGATTGCCGAAAACGGTGTGTCGGCGATTATTCAACCGGGCGGTAGCTTGCGTGATGAAGAAGTGATTGCTGCAGCCGATGAGCACGGCATTGCGATGGTAATGACTGGCATTCGCCACTTCCGTCATTAATTAAGTACGACCTCGGCAGTGCTCAGGCGTTGCCGAGGTGATAGATATAAAAATACTAATAATAAAAACCAATTAGCGAGCCAATAGAGTTCGTATTTCACGGGAAGATGAATACATTTCTAACTATACGAATTATTAAAACAATGACATTTAAAAAAATATGGGCAATGTGTATCGGGCTATTGTTAGCGGCCAATGTATCAGCAGCAGACTGTGCCGATTGGTGGCTGTTTGATAAAGCCTGCAGCAATATTAGTGGCATTTGGAATGAAGGCGAAACTGGATTATTACTCTCTGGCTACGCTTGGCATAATCGCAGCACCTATGATCGAGATAAAATCGATAACTATAACGAACTGGCGTATGGCGGTGGCCTCAGCCTTTATCGTGCTTTACCCAATAATAATGAAGAAATGATTTATGCGATGATGTTTTCTGATTCGCATAGCAAGCCAGAAACCCATATTGGTTATGCCTATATGTGGTACTGGAATGTCTTAGGACCACTTAAAGCGGGTGCAGGTTTGACTGCGGGTTTGTTCTCGCGCAGTGATATCGGCAGTTATGTCCCGTTGCCTTTTGCTTTGCCTTTAGTTGCTCTGAAATATGACAAAGTCAATCTGTATGCGACTTATATTCCAGGTGGTAGTAATAATGGCAATGTGTTGTTTTTATTTTCCCGCTTTGATTACTAATCAGCGCTTGGAGTAAGAAAGAAATGAATATCCTCGTCATTGGCTCAGGTGGCCGTGAACATGCATTAGCTTGGAAATTAGCCCAATCTGAGCGCTCGACTAAAGTATTTGTCGCGCCAGGCAATGCAGGGACTGCACTCGAAAAAAATCTCACCAATGTCGCAATCACCGCTATTCCAGAATTGATTGAATTTGCCAAAGCTGAAAACATCCAGCTGACCGTCGTTGGCCCAGAAGCGCCGTTGTCGCAAGGGATTGTGGATGCATTTCGTTTGGCTGGGCTTAAGATTTTTGGCCCAAGCCAAGCGGGTGCTCAGCTGGAATCATCTAAAGATTTTGCTAAAGCCTTTATGCAGCGCCATGGCATTCCAACTGCCGATTACCAAACTTTTGCCGATGCCGCAGCAGCGCATGCCTATATCGACGCTAAAGGCGCGCCGATTGTGATTAAGGCTGATGGCTTAGCGGCAGGTAAAGGCGTCGTGGTTGCGATGGATTTGCTTGAGGCCCACGCCGCTGTTGATGCGATGTTGTCAGACAATCAATTTGGCGACGCCGGTGCTCGCGTGGTGGTTGAAGAATTTCTCACCGGTGAAGAAGCCAGTTTTATCGTGATGGTCGATGGTAAAAACGTCTTGGCGATGGCCTCCAGCCAAGACCATAAGCGTTTGCTTGACGGCGATCTAGGCCCGAACACTGGCGGCATGGGCGCGTATAGCCCAGCACCGGTCGTTACCCCAGAAATCAACGCACGCGCGATGCGTGAGGTGATTTTGCCAACGGTGCAAGGCATGGCCAAAGACGGTATCGAATACACTGGGTTTTTGTACGCCGGTTTGATGGTGAGCCCTGATGGTTCACTCAAAACACTGGAATTTAACTGCCGCTTTGGTGATCCGGAAACGCAGCCGATTATGCTGCGCTTGAAGTCAGACTTTGTGACTTTGTGTGAACACGGTGTGAATGGCACGTTGGATCAAGTTGAATGCGAATGGGATCGTCGGGTCGCTTTGGGTGTGGTGATGGCCGCAGCTAATTACCCAGAAACCCCGCGCAAAGGCGATGTGATTACCGGTTTGCCAAGTGATTTAGAAGACGGTCATGTGTTCCATGCCGGTACTACGCTGAACGAAGCTGGCGAGCCAATCACCAGTGGCGGCCGTGTGTTGTGCGTTACCGCATTTGGTGAAAACTACAAAATGGCGCAAAAACGCGCGTATGAAATTTTGGCCGATATTCATTTTGATGGCGCGCAATATCGTAATGATATTGCTTGGCGAGCGATTAATCGTAAATAAAGTATTGTGATCAATACAAAGTAAAAAGCGGCCTTGGCCGCTTTTTTTACGCTATAAAATGCTGCTTGTGACTTAAATAAATCGGCGTTATTCGCGCCGATGGCTGCGTAAAGCGTGATTGATTCTGGCGATAAAGCGAGGCTTCATTTCGCTTTATTTTTTGTTGCGAGAGGATTTTGAATCGTGCTTTGTTGATCGGCATCAACGAGAAATCAGCAATATAGTGTGATATTATGAATCATTCTCATTGCGGATTGGCGACTATGCGTGCTCTCTCTCAGCTAGATTTAAACCAACGTGCTCTGGTACATGCCATCAGTACCGATGTTGATTTGCTGCCACGGTTATCGGCGCTGGGTTTGCGTGAGCACAGTGAAGTCACGGTGATTCGCCGCGGTTGGCTGGGTGGACCTTTACATTTGCGGGTAGGCAATACTGAATTTATGTTGCGCCGTGCTGATGCCGCGCTGATTCAGGTGCTGCCGATTGCGTCGAGTGTGGTCGTGCTGGCTCAGACTGAGGTTTTAGCATGAAGCGGGTGGCCCTGGTTGGGATGCCCAATACTGGAAAATCGACGTTATTTAATCGCCTCACTGGCGGCACCGCGCGCGTGGCCAATTGGCCGGGCTTAACTGTTGAGTTGGCTTCCAGCCGAATTTTGCTCGGCGCCAATATGGTGCAAATTTTTGATTTGCCGGGGATTTACGATTTAGTCGGTGGTGCTGAGGACGAACATGTGGCGCAGCGTTTTTTGGCTGAAGCCAAGCTCGACGCCATTGTGCTGGTACTCAATGCCACGCAACTCGATCGCCAATTGGCGCTGGCATTGCAGCTCAAAGCCTTGGGGGCGCCACTGCTGATTTGCCTCAATATGCAAGATGAAGCCAAGCGCGCTGGTATCTCGATTGATTGCGCTTTGCTGGCCAAGGAATTGGGCTGCTCAGTGCAATTAATTAGCGCTAAATTGGGCGCGGGCCTCAATGAAGCCAAGCAGCAATTAAATCAACTGATGTCGCAACCCAGTGTGCAGCTTAATTTAGCCAATGTCCCTGCGGCTAGCGCCATGCATGCGCAAGAAAAACGCCTGTTTCAAGCTGCGGTGCAGCAGCCGCCCACGCTGGCGCTGGACACGACGGCGCAAGTCGATCGCTTTGTGCTACACCCGTGGCTGGGTTTACCGCTGTTTATTGTGGTGATGTTTGGCTTGTTCCAACTCACATACGCCATCGGTACGCCGTTACAAGACACGCTGGAAGCGGGTTTGATTTGGCTTAAAGAAGCCTTTTTATTGCCTGCTACGCAATCGCTGCCGGCCTTTTGGCAAGGCTTGATTGTCAATGGCGTGTTTGATGGCGTGACTACGGTACTGACTTTTGCACCGATTATTTTCTTGTTTTTCTGCTTAATGTCGGTGATTGAAGACTCCGGTTATTTTGCCCGCGCCGCTTTTATGATGGATGGCATCATGAGCCGAATGGGGCTCGATGGCCGTGGTTTTGTCATGCTGATGATGGGCTTTGGCTGCAATGTGCCGGCGATTATGGGTACGCGGGTGATTCGCGATCACAAAGCGCGTTTACTGACGATGCTGACGATTCCATTTTCGCTATGCTCAGCGCGCTTGCAGATTTTCTTGTTTTTGAGTGGCGCTTTGTTTAGTCCAGCTCATGCGCCGTGGGTGTTGTTGTCGCTGTACATCATCAGCATTTTGGTGGCGATGGGCACTGCAGTGTTATTTCGCTCGCACTTTCAATCCAATGAGCCGTTTGCGCTGGAATTGCCGCCTTATCGTTTGCCATTGATGAGCCATATCTGGCGGCGGGGTTGGGGCGAGGCGCGCGACTTTTTGCGTTTAGCCAGCACTATGATCGTCATTGGCGTGGTGTTAGTGTGGCTACTGACTAATTTTCCTAATCCACAACACAGTTATGCTTTGATGGTGTCTGATTTTTTCCAACCGGTATTGTCACCGATTGGCATTGATTCGACCTTGTCGATTGCGTTGATCTTTGGTTTTGTTGCCAAAGAAGTTGTGCTCGGGGCCTTATCGGTGATTACTGGCCATGATGGTACGGCGCTGGCAACACAGCTCGCGCACACGCTTGATCCGGTGTCGGCCTATAGCTTTATGCTGTTTACGCTGACGTATATTCCTTGCGTTTCAGTGATTGCGGCGATGAAAAAAGAATCGAAATCGACAGCATTTACTGCGTTTTCGCTGGTTTGGTCTTTGGGCTTAGCGTGGACGATTTCCTTTGTTTTCTACCAGTCAGCGCGACTGCTGAATTTTTAATCGCGTTCTACTCCTTTAGTGTGGCGTGAAGTGGGTGTTTTCAGGGTAAAATGGCGGGTTTTGCAACCCGCCATTTTTTCATGAACCTGCTCGTCCTCGGCCTTAACTATCAAACTGCACCGCTCGCGGTACGGGAGCGGCTGGCCTTTAATCCGGATGAGTTGCCTTCGGCATTGGCCGACTTGGTCGCCCTCAAGGGTGTTTTTGAAGCTGCGATTGTCTCCACCTGTAATCGAACCGAGCTGTATTGCCACGCTCGCGATATCGATCAAGTGATGTATTGGCTTGCAGACAACAGAAATCAAAGCGTTGATAGCATTACCTCCCATATGTATGTCTATGAAGGTGAAGCTGCGGCGCGGCACGCTTATCGCGTGGTGTCGGGTTTGGACTCGATGGTGGTGGGTGAAACCCAAATTGTTGGCCAGTTTAAAGATGCCGAACGATTAGCGCGAGATGCCGGCACCTTGGGGACTTTGCTCAATGGGGTGTTTCAACGGGCGTTCTCAGTGGCCAAAGAAGTGCGCACGCGTACCCAAATTGGCGCGTCATCGGTGTCGATGGCCGCCGCTGCGGTGCGTTTAGCCGAGCGTATTTTCCCTTCGATTAGCGATTGCAAAGTACTGTTTATTGGTGCCGGTGAAATGATTGCGCTGTGCGCCACGCATTTTGCGGCACAAAATCCCAAAAAAATCGCCATTGCCAATCGCACGCTCGAGCGCGGTCAAGCGCTAGCGCAGCAATTTAATGGCGAAGCGATGCTGTTGGCCGATTTGCCCGCCAGAATGGCCGAGTTTGACGTGGTGGTTACGTCCACTGCCGCGTCCTTACCGATTGTTGGCAAGGGCATGGTCGAGCGGGCTTTAAAAGCGCGCCGCCATCGACCGATTTTTATGGTCGATTTGGCCGTACCGCGTGATATAGAAAGCGAAGTCGCCGATTTAAACGATGTGTATTTATTCACCGTCGACGATTTGGCCGAAGTCGTTCGCCAAGGGATGGCGTCGCGATCATTAGCTGTAGAAAGCGCCGAAGCGATTATCAGCGAGCGTTTGAGTGATTTTAATACTTGGTTAGCCAGCCGTGCATGGTGCCAACGATTCGTGATTTACGCGATCATTCCGATCGCATTACACGCACCGAGCTGGCACGGGGCGCAAAAACGCTTGGCAGCGGGCGCTGATCCAAGTGATGTGATCGAGCAAATGGCGCAGCAAATGAGTAATAAGTTTTTGCATACGCCGCTGTCCGCGCTCAATAGCGCTGCGCCCGATGAGCAAGAAGCCTTGGTCAATTTAGTTCGCCGTTTATATCGATTACAAGATATTGATTAAACGCTGGACTAGGGAGTATATGAATATGGCTTTTATTGTTTAAGGGTTATATTCATATACTTAATTTTTTTGACTTGTTGTCGTGTTGGACAGCAGGTACTGCCTGCGGCATTGCCTCCCCGTGAATGGGCTTATTTAATGGCTTACCTTAACGGACACCACAATCTGAATAAACCTTCTATTTATTGATTGTGCAGCCACAATTATTAGCATTGGTTTGAGTTCTGCGAGGTTTTAATTTTGCTTGCAGCTCGCCTTATGGAAACAGCATGAAACCATCAATTCAAGCCAAATTATCGCAATTGGCTGATCGTTTAGAAGAAGTTAGCGCCTTATTGGCGTCTGAAGAAGCCACTCGCGATATGGACCAATATCGCAAATTAAACCGTGAATACAGCGATATCACCCCGGTGGTTGAGTTGTGGCACGAATTTAATCGCATCAATGCCAATTTGGCCGATGCTGAGGCGATGTTGTCTGATCCGGAAATGGCTGAATTGGCCGCGGAAGAAATCAAAGACGGCAAAGTGCGCCTAGAGCAACTCGATTATGATTTGCAGACTGCGCTTTTGCCTAAAGATCCTAACGACGAGCGCAATATTTTCCTCGAAATTCGCGCCGGTACGGGTGGCGATGAAGCGGCGTTGTTTGCTGCTGATTTGTTCCGCATGTATAGCCGCTACGCCGAGCGCAACCGCTGGCAAGTTGAAATCATGTCGGTGAATGAGTCCGAGCTCGGTGGCTACAAAGAAGTTATCGCGCGCATTGTTGGGCAAGGCGCGTATTCGCGCTTACGTTTTGAATCGGGTGCGCACCGCGTACAGCGGGTGCCAGCGACTGAAACGCAAGGGCGGATTCATACGTCGGCGTGTACCGTTGCGGTGATGGCTGAAGCCGATGAGATGGAAGAAATCAACATCAATCCTGCCGATTTGCGTATTGATACTTACCGCGCTAGCGGGGCTGGTGGTCAGCATATTAATAAAACCGACTCGGCAGTGCGCGTGGTGCATATTCCTACCGGTATTATTGTTGAGTGCCAAGACGATCGCTCACAGCACAAAAATAAAGCCCGGGCATTAGCGGTGTTGTCGGCGCGAATTAAAGACGCGCAAATGCAAGAAATCAACGCCAAAGAGGCCGCAGAACGTAAATCGTTAATCGGCTCGGGCGACCGCTCGGAGCGCATCCGCACGTATAATTATCCGCAAGGCCGGATGACCGATCACCGTATTAATCTGACCTTATACAAGCTCGATTACATCATGGATGGCGATTTAACTGAGCTAACCCAAGCCTTGATGAGCGAGCGCCAAGCCGAATTGCTGGCACAGCTGAGTGATTAGTCCAAAACCTTTTCAACGCGAGACGCAAAGGCGCAGAGGAAAACAATTTAAATGGTTTTCTCTGTGCCTCTGTGTCTTTGCGTCAGATTTTAAAGTTGGAATATAAATGAACGTATTTTACGAAGAAGATGGCAGCTTTAAGGTTGCGACGATCCAAGACGAGCAGCCAGCGAGTTTGCAAGTCGAAGATACCCGCGGTAAACGCAGCAAAATCAAGGCCGCCAATGTCTTGCTCAAGTTCGATAAAGTCGGTTTGGATGACTTTTTCAAAGCCGCGCAAAGCGAAGCGGCCGACGTTGATGTGACTTTATTGTGGGAATGTTGCGGTGGCGACGAGCTTAATTTTGCCGCGATTGCCGCAGAGTATTTTGGTAAAAATCCAAGCTTAATTCAGCAAGCGGCCGCCGCGATCGCACTGCACGCTGCGCCGATGTACTTTTATCGTAAAGGTCGCGGGAACTATAAAGCCGCGCCAGAAGAAAACCTCAAAGCGGCGCTCGCCGGTTTAGAGCGTAAACAGCGTGAAGCCGAGCAAATGGCGGCATGGCAAGCCGAATTACTAGCAGGTATCTTGCCAGAAGCCTTTAAGCCTATCCTCTCTAAGCTAATACATCGCCCAGACAAAAACGGTTTGGAATACAAAGCCTTGGCGCAAGCGGCGGAAAGCGCGCAAACATCGACTTTGCGTTTACTGGATAAAGTCGGTGCGATTCCCAATATTGCGCAATTTCCTTGATGGTTTTTTGGTGGAGCATTTCCCCAAAGGCCGCGGTTTTGCTGAATTTGAGCCGGTGACGGCACCGGAAGATTTACCCATTGCCGACGTGAAAGCATTCTCGATTGACGACGCAACGACGACCGAGATCGACGACGCCTTCAGTCTGCAGAAATTGAAAAACGGCAACTGGCAAGTCGGCATCCATATTGCCGCGCCAGTGCTGGGTATTGCGCCAGGCTCTGCGCTCGATCAAGTGGTGCTCGATCGCCTGTCGACGGTGTATTTCCCCGGCGACAAAATCACCATGTTGCCCGACGACGCGGTGGATGTATTCACGCTAGAAGAAGGCGCGGCGCGCCCAGCGGTATCGATGTATTTGGAAGTATCACTCGGCTTTGATATTTTGAGCTACCGCTCAGTGATTGAACGTGTGCCGGTGGTGGCGAACTTGCGCCACCATGATATCGAGCCGTATTTTAACGAAGAAACTGCCGGTCAAGACGGGCCAGATTATCCGTGGAAAGACGAGCTGAACTTCCTGTGGCATTTCGCCGGTGCGCTCGAAGGCCGTCGCGGTAAGGCTGATCAGCCGCAGCAAACGCGGATGGATTACAACTTTTATATCGACCGCGATGTGGTAGATGGCGTAGAGAATGAAAAAGTTCGCATCGTGCCACGTAAACGCGGCGCGCCGATGGATAAACTCGTCGCCGAGCTGATGATTTTGGTCAATAGCCAATGGGGTAAAGCGCTGCGCGATGCGCAAATCGCCGGTATTTTATCGCTCGCAAGGCGGTGGCCGCGTGCGCTTGTCGACGCAAGCTACAGCGCATGCTGGCCTTGGCGTTGAATGCTATATGTGGTCGAGCTCGCCGCTACGCCGTGCCGTGGATTACATTAATCAACAGCAATTAGTGGCCATGCTGCGCGGCGAAAAACCGCGTTACCAAAAAAATGACGCTGAATTATTCACCGCGATTTCGTCATTTGACGCCGCTTATGCCGCTTACGCTGAATTCCAAGATAAGATGGAGCGCTACTGGTGCTTGCGTTACATGGAGCAAGAAAACCTGAAAGACTTTAACGCGCAAGTGATTAAAGAAAATCTGGTGCGTATTGACGGCATGCCTTTGGTATTGCGTTGGTGGTTTGCCTGAATTGCCAGCAGGAACTACCGTCGCCTTGCAACGTCTAAATATTGATTATCTTGAATTAGCCGTCGAGATGCGTGGCAAGAATGTAAGGCGCAGTCCGAGCGAGCATCAGGCTCGCTCTGCCGTTTGCGCTGATTAGGCCCAAACGGGTGGTCGCTTTACAATAATATTTGATGGGCTTTCTATTACTTGCCATCAAACTTTTGCACGAGTACTGTTAAATTGACTTCAGTGCCGTGAATGATCGCGGCGTTGATGATTTGGAATACATGAATTTCGTGGCCGCGTTTAAGAATTAAACGCCTACTCACAAGGAATAATGATGCAGCCTAACCGCCGGCTCAGTGATTTTTTACCGTTGAAGTTTGCCAATGGTAATCAAGTAAAGCAATTCTCTAAGCCCTGTGTTTTGTGGCACGATGCTCGACGCCAAAAAATGAATGGCATTGCGCGTTTGGTAGAAACCATATTGCCATTGCCGCGACAGCGCAGTGCCCAAAGTGCAGCGAAAACTTTGGCGTGGCGTGTGTGATTAACCCCGATAAACAAGTTAAGCGGGTGGTTTTGCCGCGTGTGCTATTTAATTTGTATTTACGCGCTTTGCCGGTGCAAAAAGGTGAAGTGAGCGCTCAAGCTACGTTCAATCGTGGCGGTATTACGCCATTGCCTGAAGTGCGTGATGCGATGGAAGACGCCGCCGAAATCGCCGCCAGCAAGCCAGAAGCGCACAAGTGAAAGCTCGCGATATCGTGCGTTCCGAAGAGGCGCTAGGGCGTTTTAATGAAAAAGCGATTCCGGCTTGGTTGTTACTCGATGGACAACGGTTTGACTTTGAACGCATCGCCCCCAACGCTCAAGTGGGCGAAGGTGAATTTTTGCTCGATGGTTGTTTGATTTATCGCGCCAAAGCCTAATTGATTCTGGGCGCTCAGTCACTGTCAGACCATCAGTGGGGCAGCGTGAGACAGGGCGATCAGAAAGTTTTTGCTTTACTACTTACATTGGGCATTTTCGCCAATGCAATTTTATAATCGAGCCCTATTTGAAATGCGCTTAAGTGAACGCTCTGTTTAGGGCACTTGGTCCACCCTTTCGGTATGACCTGCAGCGCGGGAGAAAACCATGCAACGCAATATGCTCAAATCCAAACTGCACCGTGTAACGGCAACGCACGCCGAACTGCATTATGAAGGTTCGTGCGCGATTGATGAAAATCTACTCGATGCCGCCAACATTCGTGAATATGAAGCCATTGATATTTGGAATATCAATAACGGCTCACGCTTCTCGACGTATGCCATTAAAGGCCAACGTGGTTCGGGGATTATTTCAGTGAATGGCTCTGCAGCACGCCATGCACAAGTGGGTGATTTATTGATCATTGCAACTTTTGCCGATTACGACAGCGAATTGGCTGACCATAAACCATCGTTGATTTATGTTGATAACAATAATCAAATGACGCATAGCAAAAATGCGATTCCAACGCAGCAGCTTTGATCGCAATTTGGCCGCGGACTAAATCGCTGCCGACTTGCCTTTCATGGCCCAATCCCCTTTAGCCGGTGTTGCCAAAGGGATTTTTTTATGTGCTTGTTTTGCTAAATAATAATGCTCGTCAGCTCAATGAAGGAATGATGGAATGAATATCACTGCAGTAAAAGAATACCTACTGACGTTGCAACAAAATATCGTAGCGACATTAGAAAACATCGATGGCTGCTGTTTTCAAACCGATCGTTGGCAGCGCCCAGAAGGGGGTGGCGGCATTAGCCGAGTGATCGAAAACGGCGCGGTTTTTGAGCGTGGTGGCGTGAATTTCTCGCATGTATTGGGCGCAACTTTACCGCCGTCAGCCAGCGCGCATCGGCCCGAACTTGCTGCTGTGCTTGGGAGGCAATGGGCGTTTCATTGGTGCTCCATCCGCGTAATCCGTATATTCCAACGGTGCATATGAATGTGCGGTTTTTTATCGCGCAGCCAGCTGCAGGTAGTGACGCTGAGCCGGTATTTTGGTTTGGTGTGGTATGGATTTAACGCCGTATTATGGCCACCGCGAAGATGCGTCGCATTTTCATCAAACGTGTCATCAAGCGTTAGCGGACTTTGGCAGCGATTTATACCCACGTTTTAAAGATTGGTGTGACCGGTATTTTTATTTAAAACATCGTCAAGAAGCACGCGGCATTGGTGGGATTTTCTTTGATGATTTTTCTGAGCTGGGCTTTGCGCAAAGCTTTGCCATGATGCAATCGGTGGGCGACGCCTTTTTACCAGCCTACACGCCGATTGTGGCGCGTCGCCGTGATTTGGAATACGGCCAGCGTGAACGCGATTGGCAAGCTTATCGCCGTGGCCGTTATGTTGAATTTAATCTGGTTTGGGATCGTGGCACTTTATTTGGCTTGCAGTCGGGTGGCCGCACCGAATCAATTTTAATGTCGATGCCACCCATGGCGGCGTGGCGTTATGATTATCATCCTGAAGCGGGCTCGCCAGAAGCCGCCTTATTAAGCGATTTTTTACCGATTCAGCACTGGCTGGCATAAATCAAAATGGCGGGACACTGCTTCCCGCCTATCTCTCCGAGGACGCACGATTGCGTCCCTTCGTCGTTTGATCTGCTTGCGGCTTGCTGTCGCATTCTCTTGTTGTTGCCCCGCCTATTTTGCTCTTTAAGTCGAAAAACCTCAGATTATTTGTGGTTTGTGTTTCAGCTTGCGATAAGCAAAAAGTAAGCTAATTTGATAGCTGTGTATCAACTCCCGAGTTAGTGGCACTTTAGGCAAAGGGTATCGCATGGCGAAGACCATTTTAATTGTTGATGACTCATCGAGCATGCGACAAACCGTCGGTATGGCGCTGAAAAAAGCCGGTTATGACGTCGTAGATGCCTGCGATGGTCGTGATGCGCTCTCTAAGCTCGATGGCCGTAAATACAACCTGATTATTTCGGATGTCAATATGCCGAATATGGATGGGATTAGTTTTGTTAAGGCCGCGAAACAGTTGGCCAATTATCGTTTTACGCCGGTGATTATGTTAACCACCGAGTCGGGTGAAACACTTAAAAATGAAGGCCGTGCTGCTGGCGTTAAAGCTTGGGTGGTCAAGCCATTTCAACCCGCACAAATGCTCGAGGCGGTGCAAAAACTCATTTTGCCTTAAATGTCGTTTTAAATTGGCGTGACCCTCGATAAAACCAAAATGGTGTATCAGCAATGACTGAACTTATTTTGAACGGCGAACAAACCATCTACCAAGTGCGTGACACTTATCAGCAACTCAAATCGATCATGAATGAAAGCAAAGGTTTGTCTTTGTCTTTACAGCAGATTCAAGAATGCGATTGCGCTTTTGTGCAGTTACTACTTTGGGTCAAGCAAAGGCTGAGCGCCAACAGCAGCCACTGCAGTTGTTGCAACCGACTGCACAATTGGTAGAACTACTGAGCTTGCTGGGTTTAAGCGATCACCTATTCGCGTCCAATCAGGAGATGCTCAATGGATGATGAAGGACTACAGGCATTCATTGATGAAGCCAATCAGCTATTGCAGCAAATGGAGCATATTTTACTCGACGCTGAAAATGCCCAAGGCAATATGGATTTGCTCAATGCGCTGTTTCGCACGATGCATACCATTAAAGGCTCGGCGGGATTATTTGCGCTCGATGACATCGTTAAATTTACCCACGAAGTTGAGAACGTACTCGATTTATTGCGAAAAGGTAGCATTGAGCTCGATGAAGCTTTAGTCAGTGTCATGCTGCGTTGTCGTGACTATGTGCAAACCATGGTCGATGCCATTAGTAATGCGAAAATTATCCCATCTATTGAAGATCGCACTGCATTATTAACTGAATTACAGTGCTATCAAGTGGCTAAAACAGTGCTGATCGCGACGTCCGCGCCGATCGTGAAAGAAGCGCAAATTGAGTTCGTTACTTGTGAATCCAGTTCGTTGAGCTGGTTAATCTTTCTGGGTTTTGGTCCTGATTTACTGCGTCATGGTTTGGATCCGGCTAGTTTTCTTCGCTTTCTGACTCGGCAAGGTCGGATTGAAAAGGTATTACCATTAATCGATACGCAGCTAAACGCTGCTGATTTTGACCCTGAGCATAATTATCTGCAGTTTGCGCTGCGCTTTGAAGGTAACACCACGGTCGCCGCCTTACATGATGTATTTGAGTTTGTGCGTGAAGACAGCCTGGTTTTGATTAGCCCATTGGCCGAGGCGCACGAGTTTTTGCAGCAACAAACTGGGCAAATTCAGCCTGAGGTGTGGGAAAAAATCAATGCGGCGTGGGTTGAATTAGGGCTCGCTCCGCTAGCGATAGAAAAACCAGCGCCCGTGGACGAGGCGCCTAGTCGCCCTGCACTGGAAACCACGGCGCAGCAAGGGGCGGTAAAAAAGTTAAAACCGAGAAAACCGGTGAAAACCACCTTTTTGCGAGTGGAGGCGGAAAAGCTCGATAGTTTGATTAATTTAGTCGGTGAATTGGTGATTTCGGGTGCCGCAGGTAATTTGCTGGCGAGTCAAAACGGTGCGATGGCTTTGCAAGAATGGAGCTTGAGCATGAGTAATCTGATCGAGCAAATTCGCGCCGGTGTGTTGTCGATGCGGATGGCGCAAATTGGTGAAGTGTTTCAGCGCTTTCCTCGCGTGGTGCGATGTGGCCAAAGAATTGGGTAAAGACATTCATTTGGAAGTCACTGGCGCGGAAACCGAGCTCGATAAATCGATGATTGAAAAGCTTTCTGATCCATTAATGCACATCGTTAGGAATGCCATGGACCATGGTATTGAGTCCAAAGAGGTAAGAATCAAGGCCGGCAAGCCAATACATGGCACTGTTTATCTGAATGCGTATCACGAATCTGGCAGCGTCATGATCGAGGTGAGTGATGACGGCGCCGGCTTACGCCGCGACAAAATCCTAGCTAAAGCGGTTGAGCGCGGCTTGGTCAGCGCCGAAGCACAACTCTCTGAGCAAGAAATATTCAGCCTGATTTTTGAGCCGGGTTTTTCAACCGCTGATCAAGTGACCAATTTATCAGGCGCGGGGTCGGCATGGATGTGGTGAAAAAAAGCATCGATGCGCTACGTGGTCATGTGATGGTTGATTCGGATGTTGGTGTGGGTACGGTATTGCGCATTCGATTACCGCTCACTTTGGCGATTATTGATGGCTTTTTGGTTCGCAGCAGCAATGCCACGTATGTGGTGCCATTGGAATCAGTCATCGAATGTATTGAATTACCCGATGAATTAAAAATTGACGGTAGTTTGGATCATTTAAATCTACGTGGTGAATTATTGCCTTTATTGCGCTTATCTCAATTTCTTGAATTGGAGTCGAGTGATCAAGAAACTGAGCGAGCGAATGTGGTGGTGATTCGCGCCAATGAAAGAAAAGTCGGTTTAGTGGTGGATGCTTTATTGGTGAGTTTCAAACGGTAATTAAGCCTTTAGGAACTTTATTTCAGCATTTAAAAGCCATTGGTGGCTCGACGATTTTAGGTAATGGGCAAGTGGCATTGATTTTAGATGTCAGTGAGTTGGTTCAGCATGTCACGCTGCGCGATGCTGAGATTTTTAGTTTTAATCATGAATTGCCACTCGGTCAGCATACATAACCACAACCATAACCATTTGGCATTTTGATTGTGTTTGCGGCAAGCGCAGAACCAAGGAGAAAGCGATGAATTCAACTAAAAATATGAGCATTGCAATGCGGCTAGGGCTGGGCTTTGGCGCGCTGGTGGTGATGCTGCTGATCTGTGTTGCGGTGGCGGTGCAGGGTTTGGTACAAATTAATCACGAGCTTGAGGATATTGTTAAAGTTAAATTTGCTCGCAATGATTTGTATGGCTTGATGGTGGATCAGCTGCAAGAAATACGCGTGCTTTATCGGCAAGCGGTGATCGAAGAAGATGAAACTAAGCTCAAAGGCATTGAAGAAAAATACCAAGCGGCGAAAAAAGCATTTTTAGAAACGCAAGCGGCATTTAATAAATCAATGGAAGAACACGACGGCCAAAATTCGCGCAAAGAAATTGAGGTGCAAAATCAAATCAAAGCGCTGGTTCCGCCAGCGTTTGAGTTGGCAGATAAAGTTCTAATGTTAGGTTTGGCCAATAAAGCCGATGAAGCAAAAGTAGTCTTAACGCAAGTCATCATTCCAATGAGCAATTTATTGCAAGTGGTGCGTGATTTGGGCGACGAGCAAACGCGCTTAAGTCAGATTGGCGGTAAAAACGCGGCTGAGAGTGTCGACAAAACCAAGTGGTTATTGATGTCGGTGGCTTTGATTGCCCTGTTATTGTCAATTGCGATTAGCTGGTTGATTATTCGCTCGATTACCCGCGCCTTGGGTGGCGAGCCGTATTATGTGCAAGCGCTGATGTTTGAATTATCAAAAGGCAATTTAATGATTGATGTTGCAGTGCGTGATAATGATAAAAGCAGTTTGGCGTATGGTATTCGAACCATGGTTGAGCGTTTGCGCGGCATTATTGTTGAAGTAAAAAGCAATACCGACAATATGTCTGCCGCTTCAATGCAGCTATCGAGTACCTCACAAAGCCTGTCGCAATCGTCGAGTGAGTCGGCTGCCAGTATTGAGGAAACCTCATCATCGATTGAAGAAATGACGTCTTCGATTAATCAAACCAATGAAAACGCCCGCTTAACTGAAAGTATTGCCACTAAAGCGTCGCGTGAGGCATCTGAGGGCGGCTCTGCGGTGCGCGAAACGGTTGAAGCGATGCGTAAAATCGCCGAACGCATTCGCATCGTCGATGATATTGCGTACAAAACTAATCTATTGCCCTTAATGCTGCAATTGAAGCTGCGCGTGCCGGTG